>CAVFYD010000103.1:0-7386 GCA_963626615.1 Sphaerochaetaceae bacterium | reverse complement strand
ATGCAATCCGTACGGCAGTATCTGTCGGCGGTGACAGTGATACGATAGCTGCCATCTGCGGAGGAATTGCCGAACTCTATTACGGAGTTCCTATCTCAATGCGGTCTACTGTGAAGGATGCGTTCCTTGATAAGCGCCTCAGGTCAGTTCTTGAGGAATTCGAGAGAGCTTATCCTCCGAAGATTATGAATGAGCAGTAGTATTACAGTGCTAGGTAATTCCGCTTCATTGAATCTACAGGAAAATCAGAGGCAATATCATAAGTTCGCTGATGGTCTGTGTGCTGATGTTTAGAATGATAATAAACTGGCTTTTCACTCATGAATCATATTATCTTTCATGAAAGTTTCTGTGTGTTGTTTTCTGAAGTTCCCGTATTCAGAGAAATGTTGCGGAAAGCAATACTCCCTCGCACTTTTCTTCATTGATGCTTCCCCAGTACAGTCAAAACTCCTATCATTTCTCTGGAGGTATCTATGCGGGATATGACTGAGGGCAGGGCGCTGGGGCACCTCGTGCGTTATGCTCTTCCGATACTCATCGGCAACTGGCTGCAGCTTATGTACAATGCTGTCGACTCCATTATCGCAGGCCGCTTCATAGGGCGTGATGCCCTTGCCGCCGAAGGTATTGCAGGCCCTGTCATGAATCTCATCATCCTCTTCATCAACGGTCTCTGCATAGGATCCGGTGTCCTCATGAGCGAGGCCTTCGGTAAGAAGGATTACAGAAGGCTCAGGGACAGCAACGCAAATCTTCTCCTCTTCGGTGTTGTGTCATCCGTGGCTCTGTCTTCTGTTGCCGTAATTCTTTCTCCTTACATTCTTGAGGCTCTGAAGTGTCCCGATGACATTTTCGATATCACAGGCAGATACCTGAGGATAATATTTCTCGGAACTCCCTTCACGTTTCTCTTCAACGCCTTTGCATCAGCACTGAAGAGTGTGGGGGACTCGAAGACTCCTCTCAGGTTCCTTGCCTTCTCGTCTGTTCTCAATGCCGTTCTCGACTTCGTCTTTCTCGGTATCTTCCACTACGGGATTACATGTTCCGCCCTCACTACCGTGATAGCGGAGGCGGTATCTGCACTTCTGTCTCTTGTTCATATGGTAAGAAAAGAGAAGGTGCTCTGTCCCCGAAGGGAAAATCTCCGTTTTGACGGCAAGATTCTCTCCTCTATTCTTGTGTATGCAGCGCCAACGGCACTGCAGCAGGCTATCCAGCCTGTCGGAAAGGTTCTTATCCAGGGGGTTGTGAACTCCCTCGGGACAGATACAATTGCAGCATTCAACGCCGTGACGAGAGTCGACGATTTTGCGTGCATCCCCGAGCAGGGGATTGCAACGGCAATTTCAACGTACACGGCCCAGAACAGGGGAGCGGGAAAGAAGGACAGGATAAGAGACGGCTTTCGAAAAGGTCTTTCGCTTGAACTTATGTACTGGCTTTTCATCTGTATTCTTTCGTTCTCGTTCAGGAAGCCTGTCGTATCGCTGTTTGTAAGCGGAGAGAATGCCTCCTCTGTCATATCTTGCGGTGTGGAGTATCTCTCGGTCATGGCATTCTTCTATGTTTTTCCCTCTCTCACAAACGGCTTTCAGGGGTTCTACAGGGGAATGGGAAAGATGAAGACAACTGCCCTCGGCACTCTCATACAGACTTCAATCAGAACTGTCTGCACATATCTTCTTGCTCCCAAGCTCGGAATAAAGGGGATTGCATACTCCTGTGCCGTCGGCTGGTCTCTGATGCTCCTCTTCGAGATTCCTTACTACTTTGTCGTATCGAAAAGAGAGGGAATCAGGTGACAGCACGCATGTTTGACGTCTGGAGCTGAGGCTTGTCCAGAGACTTATGTTGACGATGTAGCTGCTGCTTTTCCGTTTATACCGGCCACGGAAGTGACTGCAGCATTGTCGTTAAGGAAAAGGTCATAGTCGAGTGATATGTTGATACCATTTCCTCCGCTTTCTATCTGTGTATCTTCCGCTGAAGAGGAGAGATGTATATGGAAGAAGTGCAGGATACCTGGCCCCGACTTGACTGCTTTTCTTGACTCTGGCGGGAGACAATGCGGCAGGAGGAAAACAAAAGAAATCAGTATGCAGAGTTTTTTCCGGCTCGATTTTCATTCTTCCTTATCGCCGATGACGGAATCATCACTGTCGGAAATATTTCTGTGTATATCGTCATCACAAGCGATGTTTCCTGTGCCTTTCTTATGAAAGAGGAAAACTCAAGGGAAAAAGAGGTTTCTCAACACAGTACGGGGCATTCATGAGGTTCCTCCAGCGGGATAGAACAGTCTTATATCTGCTTTTTCTGCTCAGAATACATTTATGATGAAGTATCACAAGGTCTGACTGTATTGAGGAAATGTTCTTCCGTGCTTTAAGAGCCTTCCTGACTCCACTGTTAGCTTTCATTACTGCTCCCCGCCTGTTATCTTGTAGAGGGCAATTTCTTTTAAAACAATGAATTGAATTTTCCCTGTCCGTTGAGCCCGATCGATGGGAAAAGACTTGTCTGACTGCTTCATTCACTTCACTGTTCGAGTGAAGTAAGAGTGAAGTAAATGAAAAGAACCCGGTTTCCCGGGCTCTCTGTCATAGTGCTGTTCCGAAGAGTACCTTCTCGAAGAGAAGTGATGTCTTCTCATCTCCGATGTTCTTCTTGAAGACGTCTGTCGAGGGGCCGCCGTGTGATATGAGACCGTCAACATAGGATTTTGTCTTCTTTTTCTTCAGAGCGGTGTCTTCAGTCTTTTCTGCTTCCGTCGTGATGTAGGTCGTGAGGAATTCCTCTGCAAGGGCAGGAATAAGAGGATTCTTCCTGTCCTTCTTGTAGATGCTCTCCTCAAGTCTTATGTCATCGTACCAGTGCTTTCCGGGATCATGGTCGGGAAGAGAAGCATACTTAACCTTTAGAGAAGCGAGCGAAGAAGCGTCGAACTTTCCTGCGACCGTGTCATACATCTCGAGATAGAGCGTCATGTTTCCCATCGCGTTGATGAGGTCGTAGGAGAAAAGGGGCTTGTCCTCTTCTTCCGGAACGATGATGAGGGTATCCATCTTCATGAGGCCGAAGAAGCCTTTTGCGCTCATTACGGAGACATGGCCGAGACCCTCGGCGCGGTATGCGGAGATGGAGAATTTCATTCCGGCAACCTTCATTGTCGAATACTCTCCGGCGTCGATTGCCGTGAGTGCATGCTTTTTCCTGATGATGGAGATGAGATTGTCTGTCATACCTTTTCCTCCCCGTGTAATCTCAGATTTTCGAATCCCGCCTTATGGAGCTGTACCGCTCCGATGAGGAGTGAGAGCTGTCCCAGTGTGTTGACGCCCTCCGCTATCCAGTTCATGGATGCCATTGCGAAATCTCTCGATGAAAGGTATCCCATGCAGAGGGAGAAGAAGAACGAGACGATGAAGAGGACAATGAGTGCCTTCTTTCCGACCTTCACTGCCATTACCGAGAGTCCTGCGTCCATGAAGCCCAGCCCGAGTATCATGAGAGTCACGAAAACGAACGTGCCGCTGAAGGGCGATGGAGGAGTCGTGTTTTTTCCTGTGCTCCCTACGATGAGAAGTATGACAGCGAGAATGACTATAACTGCCGCAACGGCTATGTATGTCTTCGTGTGGCTCTTTACTTCTCTTTCGGGATTCTCCGTCTGCCTGTGCAGGAGGAGTGCAAGAACTCCCAGTCCCGCAAGCATGAAGCCCAGTGACTGCATCGGAAAGAAGACATCGTTAAGTCTTTCGAAGTCACAGACTCCGAGAGCGTAGAGCAGCTTGTACGTTGCCTTCAGGAAACCTGCCGCAATCACGTCTATCGTACCGGCAGCGAAGAGTGCGAACGCACCCTTGCTCATCTTGTTGTACATATCGCGTATGAGCATTACCGATGCCAGGAGAAAAAGCAGTACCGGAATGTAGTCCATAAGCGACATGCCGACCGAGAATTCTTTCATTTGTCCCTCCTTGAATTCCGTTTATTTCCTGTTCAGATGGTAAATCGGCAGGAAAGGTATGATGATGGGAGTTCTGTCTGCATATTCATTGTACTCCCTGTTGTCACCGTAACGTTTCATCTGTCTCTTCTCGAGTCTCTGTGCACCGTTGAACATGATGTATACGATAGCGATGTAGGCAACGATGGCCGTAATCCACTGGCCGGGTGTCGAGTACGTCGTGATGCCGCTGACGAAGACGCCTGTCCAGAATGTGATTTCTCCGAAGTAGTTGGGGCATCTCACCATGCGGTAGAGACCTTCCTTGGCAACCATATCGGGTCTTTTCTTCTTCTGCTGTGATTTCTGGTTGTCCGCAGCGCTCTCGAGCACTATTCCGCATACAGATATCACCATGCCGATAAGAGGAAGAACGATGTCAGTCGAGCCGTTGACGAGGCGGAAGAGCATCGGGCTTACCTGTGCGACATACAAAGCCGACACGAAGATCCAGATGAAGATAAGAACGAAAACGGGCATCTTCTTCTGCTCCTTTCCGAGTGTCGAAGCTGCAATTTCTGTTTTCCTGAACGATGCATTCTTCAGTTCCCTCACAAGAAGGAAGCCCGAGAGGCGGACACCGTAGATGATGAAGAGCACCATCTGGAGGAGTGTGATGAATACGGGAGTCGCCGTCGTATTGACAAGAGACATCACGAAAACTGCGATTCCTCCCCCGAGGATGGCAAAGCCGTAACCGATGGAGAGAAAGTAGACGAACTTTATAAAGCCGACAGCGCACATAACGGCGCATACGATATAGAGGATACCTAAGAGATTCCAGGGCATGTTACTTGTTCTCCTTTCCGAAATAGGACTGGATGTAGGCCTTGAAGCTGTGCTCTCCTGTCTTCGTGTCTCCTACGAGGTCGTGGCTGAGTGTCCACTTCGAGAAGAGGATTATGTCGTGCTTACCGGCCTTCTTGATCTTCGGAAGGTTTGCAAGTATTCCGAAGAGCCAGATCGGAGCCCACTTGATCTTTACGGGTTTTCCGGCTGCGTCGAAGCAGAGCTTTGCCATCTCCTCGTATGTGTATGTCTCCTTGCCGCCGACATTGTATGTCACATTTGTGTCATTCATGTGCTCGACGATGAATGCGGCAAAATCGGGGCAGTCGACAACATTGGCCTTTACGCCGCCGTAACCCTTCAGCAGCTGCATCTCTCCCTTCTCGACATAGGGTTTGAAGACCTTTGCTATATCATAGAAGTATCCAGTCGGGCGGTAGATGACCCAGTCCATCTTCTCCTTCTTGATCTCCTGCTCCACCATGTATTTCGCGTGAAGCATGGGAACGCTCTCGGCTCCCTTCTCGTCGCACGAGATGACGGAGATGTAGTTGAACTTCTTCACTCCTGCCTTCTGGGCTTCCCTGTAGAGATTCATGTTGCCCTTGTAGTCGATATCGTAGGATGTGAATCTTGTCGATGCTCCGGTAAGACCCATTGTCGTTATTACGACGTCTGCGCCGTCGCAGAGGCCGGCGAGTGTAGCAGGGCTCGTCGCGTCAATCGAGACGAACTTATACTTACCCTCCGTTCCCTCTATCTTCCTTTCCTTGAGGTCGGCAGCAATGACCTCGTGTCCTTGTGCTATGAGGGCCTTGAGAATCTCTCCGCCCAGGTTTCCGAATGCTCCTGCAAGTACTACTTTCATGTTCTGTCTCCTTATTAATTCTTTTTGCTCTTTTCCTTCGAGCGCTTGTCGTTGATTATCTTCATCTCCTTTGCGGTGATGAGTGTGACGTTGTTCTCCTTTGCCCACTGTACGCATCCCCTGAGAACAACCGACAGGAATACTCTCGGTACTCCGAGAATGGTCTCGAGAGCGTCGTCAGTGAACTTGACGGTGTCGTCAGCCCTGTCAGCCGCATATCTGACGGACTGGAGGGTCTGCTTCCTGACCTGCAGCAGCTCTGCTCTCATTCTCGTTTTTCTGTGGAACCAGAAGTTCTTTGAATCCCTGTAGCCGTAGTCTACGGGAAGGGGCGGGAAGTCACATGCCCTTACGCCGTTGATGATGGCGTCGGAGTATTTCTTCTTCATCAGGATTCTCTCGACCTTGAGGATGAAGTGAGCGCCGAACTTCGACGTAATACCGTTGAAATCGTGGTACGGAGGCTCGTATCCGTTGAGTTCTCCCGCCTTATCGTTCTCGGCACCGTCGAGTGTTCTCACCCATGTGCATTCTATGCTCTGGATTGCATCTGTGAGGACCATCGGTCTCTTTTCTCCGGTTTCCTCTTCAAGGAGGCTCTTCTCGAGGCGGAAATTGCACTTCGGCATCTTGTCCTCGGGCTTGTCTCCGGGCCACGAGAGCTTCACGGCTTCCTTGAATGAGGACGGCTTGTCGTCTATGAAGTTGATGGCACATTTTCCGTTACGGAGAATGTTCTGTGCCGTATTGGACGAGTTGCGGCAGGACAGGAGCATTGCATAGAAATCCTTTCCTGCAACGTAGTAGGGCTGAACGAGTGAATAGGGCCCGAGGGTTGTCGAGCCGTCCTCGCAGAGTGTGCTGATGATTACCGTAGGCATCGGAAAGAAGAGCGATGTCTGGTAGAAGTTATCCACGATACGCAGATTTTCGAAACTGCTCATTTTTTTGTCTCCTTATCTATGAGTTTTTCTGTTACCGAATAAAACTTTTCGTATTCCACTCCCTCCGTTACCCAGGTAAGAAGAGCTTCAGAGATGAAGAGGGGAAGAAAATCGCCGTCGAGAAATGGCGAGAGGAATGATGCTATCTGGCCTCGGAGAACGGAATGCCATTCAGTGAAAACCGACGAGAACTTCTTCTCGGCTTCTGGGTCCGTGAAGAGGACCCTGTGCTCATCCTCGAATGATCTGAGGGTGTTCCATAATAGTGAAAGCATATCACCAGCAGAGGAGGGAGAGACGAGCATTATCTTCCTTGTCGTCTTCTCCCAGTCCTCGGCTACAGCCGTGGCAACCAGGATGTCCTTGCTTCTGAAGTAGTTGTAGACAGTCCCGACCGAAATCGAACAGCCTTCTGCGACGGAACGTATCGTCGTTGAAGCATAGCCGTTTTCTGTTATCTGGCGTCTGACTTCATCCAGAAGCTGCTCTCTTACCTTCCCGATTACCTTCGGCACGTAATGCCTCCCCGCGTCTTTTATGAACACGTTCATTTTATATCTATAATTTTTTATACGTTACTCTCGCTTTGTCAAGGTGCCGGCTCATACTTTACATAAGAAAGTTAAAACCGCGAAGAATTCAGAATGAGAAACCGCTCCCATCATATTCAGGAGCTTCCGGAAATGACTCACGGCCTTCGCATAAGTGCAAATCCCCGTTCGAGTAAGGCTGAAAACAGCGCAAATCCCCGTCTGGAATATGTGATTTAA
>CAVFYD010000102.1:0-7392 GCA_963626615.1 Sphaerochaetaceae bacterium | reverse complement strand
CTGAATTGACATATATGCCAACAGGACATTCCCTTACTTTCTACCTGTATCTGACTCAGTTCTTCGGCCAGGAAGCGATTATCGTCTTTACAAGTGATGTGAACTTCTCCTTGACGATTCTTCCTGTCTCCAAAACTTCCTGATGATTGAGGGGCTGATCAAGGATGCCGGCAGCCATGTTCGTCATGCAGCTGATTCCCATCGTATTGAAGCCCATCTGGGAAGCCGCAATGGCTTCGGGGACCGTGCTCATGCCGCAGGCATCTGCTCCTGCAGTGCGTGCGAATCTGATTTCTGCGGGAGTCTCGAAGTTAGGGCCGCTCATGAACATGTAGACACCTTCGCGGAGGGTAATGCCGTTCTTCTTTGCCGCATCACGTGCAACGCTCTGAAGAGACGCGCTGTATGTCCTCGTCATATCGAAGAAGCGGGGACCGAGCTCATCGTTGTTGGCTCCCCTGCATGGGCTCTCCGAACAGAGCTTTATGTGGTCTGTAATCAGCATGAGGTCTCCGACATTCCAGTTCTTGTTGACGCACCCTGCGGCGTTCGTGAGGATGAGAGACTTTATTCCGAGAAGATACATGGTTCTGATGGGATAGACACATTCCTCCATCGAGTAGCCTTCATAGAAGTGGAAGCGTCCCTGCATGCACATGACGCCTCTTCCCTCGAGCTCTCCGATGATGAGTCTGCCCTTGTGACCCTGCACAGTAGACACCGGAAAGTGCGGGATATCCTTATAGTCGATGATTACCGGATTCTTCACCTCTTCTCCGAGGTCTCCCAGTCCCGAGCCCAGTACTATTGCAAGTTCTATGTTTCTCCCGTCAAGCCGGGATTGAATGTATGCTGCGCTCTGTGCAAGATTTTCCATTGTCTTTGTCATCTTCTTCTCCTGTTATCTGAGGTTTTCGAATGCCCTGAAGAAAAGAGACCAGAACTTTTCGCTGTCGGCAGCTATGCCGAATTTCGTATTCTGGCTTCTGTCCTCAAGACCGCCTGTAGTCTTACCATAAGTTGATTCGCCCTTTGTTTCAACCGTTATCGGGCGGTATGAAAAGTCAAAGACCGAGGGGTCTGCAAGGTATGCGATGCAGCAGGGGTCGTGCATTGCCGGCATCTCTCCCGCCACCTTGCACACGGCCTTCGTGTAGAATTCCATACTGCGGAGGAAGATATCCTTATAGACCTTGTCGGGGGATGCCTTCACTCTGTCGAGAACATCTTGACTCAGGCACACCTGAAGTGTGACATCTAGGGGGAAAAGAGTAATCGGAGCACCGCACTGCATAACTATTGAAGCAGCCTCCGGATCGGCGAATACGTTGAATTCTGCGCTCGGCGTCCTGTTTCCCGGATGGTCCACGGCCCCGCCCATGAGAACGATTTCCTTCAGCGACGGAGCAAAACGCTCATCTGCCTTTATGCACACGGCAAGATCAGTCCAGGGACCGACTGATACATATGTTATCTTGCCGGGGTTACTGATTACATGTTCAACTGCCCACATGATACCGTTACCCTTCGACTGCTGTCTCTTACGCGGCTCAAAGACAGGGCCTTCGAAGCCGTTGAAACCATGCACGTTTCCGGCTGTGACCTGCTCTCTCAAAAGGGGCCCCTTCGAGCCGGCGAACACAGGGCATTCAAGGCCCAGGGCCTCTGCCATGTTCAGCGTGTTCTCGAGAGTGTTCTCCCTTACCTGGTTACCTGCACATGCGATGAGTGCCTCAATCTCTATTTCATCTTTGAGCCCGGCGGCAAGTGCGATTGCTATCGCATCATCGTGGCCGGTATCTACATCGAGGATTATTCTTCTTTTTTCCATATCAGAAATCTCCGTGAAAGGTTACGATATCTTCAAGAGGCCTCCTGATACGCTCTCTCGTCTCATCGGGGTACCCGAGGGCAAGACAGCACGAGACCTGGTCTTCATTTCTGTCGAGACCGAGCTTATCAATAAGGCGGTCGTTGTCGAAGCCTTCGATTGCGCAGCTCTCGATTCCCTTCTCCGCGGCTGTAAGCATCATGAATGAAAGAGGAATATAACCCTGGCTCTTCGCCCACATGTCAAGTTTTCCCTCTCTCTTCATCATTTCGCAGTAACCGCGGAAATCTTCAATGTACTCTTCAATAGTCCCGGGGAACCTTGAGCCGCGGGAATGGACAAATTCCCCGTCAGGGTCATAGTATTTTGCCTTCTTCACGGTAATCACAATTGTCACGGGGGCTGTCTTCATGCTCTCCTGATAGCAGCATGCGTCGATTATATCACCGCTTCGGCAGACATGTATGTCGAACATCTCCATACCAAAGGATGTGGGGGCAAGACGACCGCTTTCGAGAATATCAAAGAGATCCTTCTTCTCTATTTTCCTCTCACTGTAGTGCTTGCAGGCAAAGCGGCGCATTGCCGCTTCGAGTACGCTGTTATTTCCCATCCGTATATACCTTGTATGCCGTTTCGAGAGCAACTTCAATCATTCTTCTGTTGCCTTCCATTCTCTCTTCATTTCTGAAGCTCTTTCCCGTAACGACATTATCTGTCATCGTAAGGATGGAGAGTGCCTTCTTATGGGTGTACATGGCATTACAGTAGAGAGCCATCGTCTCCATATCCTGAGCAAGGGCCCCCATCCCGGCAAATGACTTCCATTCATCCTCTCCGAGAGCGTTGTAGGACGAGAAGTAGTCCGAGGAGAAAATCATTCCCGCATGGAACGGAAAACCCTTCTCCCTTACAGCTTCAAGAGCCTTCTCAAGAAGACCGAAGTCGACGCACGGGGCAAGCGTACCCCTGAGAGCGTACTGCTTTGCCCATGCACCATCCGTGGAGCATGTGAGGGCGAAGACAAGGTCTCCGACCTCCATGTTCTCCTGCAGCCCTGCGCTTGTTCCTATCCTGATGATATTGTCCACATCGTAATGTGTGAAGAGTTCGTAGGAATAGATTCCCGCACTGGGGCCTCCCATTCCGGAGCTCATTACACTTATCTTCATACCGCGATAATACCCCGAATAGCCGAGTACGTTCCTGACATCTGTCACAAGACGGGGTTCATCAAAGTAATTTTCGGCACAGAACTTTGCCCTGAGGGGGTCTCCGGGCATAAGCACGGTCTTTGCAAAATCGCCTTTTTCCGCTCTGTTATGAGGTGTCATCACGAACTTCCTTTCTCATACGGAATACCGCATGATGAGGGGGCATAGTCACGTCCCGAGAAGATGACGAGAGCAATCAGCGTCACAAGATACGGTATGATATTGAAGACCTGGGAAGGTATTACCTTCAGCGCAGATATCATCGACGATATCGTGCTGAGAGCAAGGGATGCGCCGAAGAGAACACTCGCGCCTGTGACTCCGAGCGGCGTCCAGCGTCCGAATGCAACTGCAGCAAGGGCGATGAAGCCTCTTCCGTTCGTGAATGTCGATGTGTACTGGATTGTCTGTGTCAGTACTGCGCATCCTCCGGCAAGACCGCCGAGGAAGCCTGAGGAGAGCACGCCGATATAACGGGTGCGTCTCACGTTTATACCGACGCTGTCTGCAGCTGCAGGATGTTCACCGCATGCCCTGAGGTGCATTCCGAAAGGAGTCTTATAAAGCACGAACCAGGCCAGCACCATGACAACTACTGCAATGTAGAGAGTCGGATAGAAACCGATGGCATCCTTGATCATACCGATCTTGAATGCTTCCGAGCGGTCTGTCCCGTAGAGTCTCTGACATGCGAAAACCGTAACTCCCGTTGCAAGGAGGTTTATTCCCGTACCGCTTATTGTCTGGTCCGATTTGAGGTCGATCGATGCGATTGCATGAAGAGCGGAGAAAAGCATCGATACCACTGATGCGGCAAGAAGCGCAAGAGTGACGGATGCGCCGTTGGCCATTCCGCCCTTCTCGAGAAGCTGATGGACTATTGCTGCCGTACATGCCCCGATGCTCATAAGACCGTCAAGTCCCACGTTTGTGACACCGCTGCGCTCGCAGATCATACCGCCTGTCGCGATTATAAGGATAGGAGCGACAAGCATCATTATTGTTGAAAGTGTACTGATCATTCTTCCTTCTCCTTTCTCACTCTGATCTTTGCTCTCTTATCCTTTATGATGGAAAGACCGCTTCTGAACGAGATGAATATGACGATGAGGCCCTGGATGATAGAGACGACCTCCTTCGGAATACCTGTTCCCTGCATCAGTGAATAAGCCTGTTTAAGGACACCGAAGAGATAGCCTGCAAGAAGGCATCCGACGGCGGAGCTGTTTCCGACAAGTGCAACTGCGATTCCCATGAAGCCGTAGTTGTCCTGGCTCTGCAGAATCTTGGAGTAGCGGATGGAACCCAGAAGTACGATTGCTCCTGCAAGTCCTGCAAATGCTCCAGATATCGCCATTGCAAGCGTGATGTTCTTCGTGTCGTTTATACCCGAGCATCTTGCGGCATCCTTGTTGAATCCCGTAGCTCTGAGTCCGTAACCGAATGCAGTCTTCTCCATGACAAACCAGTAGATGATCACAGCGATGAGCATCACGAAGATGCCGGTATTGAGGCTGGATCCCGAGATAAGGCCGTCGTGAAGAAGTGCCGTTTCCTTCAAATCTGCGGTACGGTTTGTCTTGTTGACCGTTCCTTCCGGAAGAAGATAGAGGCAGATCAGAGGATAGAGATAGAGTGCGACATAGTTGAGCATGATTGTCGCAACAACTTCGCTTACCTTGTACTTTGCCTTCAGCAGTCCCACGATTCCTCCCCAGAGCGCACCTGCGATGAGGGCTGCCCCGAGGCAGACGACGGAAAGACCCGGGAACGAGGGAAGACAGACACCGCAGATATGTGCGGCAAGTGCGCCGATGGCATACTGACCTTCAGCACCTATGTTGAAAAGGCCAACTCTGTTTGCAAAAGCCATCGAAAGGCCGCAGAGGACATAGGGAATCGAGAAAGCGAGGGTCTCGCCTATGCTTCTGAAGTTCCAGCCACCCTTCTTCGAGGCCTTTCCCACTACAGACTGTCCGACCGCGTCGAAGAGTCCCTTCGGGTTCTTTCCGATACACAGGAGAAGTATGACACCGGCAAGAAAGCCCAGGATAACGACAGCAACCGACGAAGCTCCGCGCGAGTCGAGGAACCAGTCGATGAAGGAGCCTTTTTTCTTTTCACTTCTTTTCATCATCACGCCTCCTTTGCCTTTACGCCGGCCATCATGAGTCCGATTTCGGCACTGGTCTTCTCACCTTCGCTGAAGATACCGACTATCTGGCCCTTGCTTATTGCGGCAATCCTGTCACAGAGATTCATGATTTCATCAAGTTCGAACGAGACAAGAAGAATTGCCCTTCCCTTATCCCTTTCCTCCACGATTCTCTTGCGGATGTACTCTATGGCGCCGACATCAAGGCCGCGCGTCGGCTGTGCGACAAGAAGAATATCGGGAGAAAGTGAAATCTCGCGTGCGACGATTACCTTCTGCTGGTTACCGCCCGAGAGAGAACCGCACGGCGTGCCGCTTCCCTGACCGGAGCGGATGTCGAACTCCTGTATGAGCTTATCTGAATTCTCCGTTATTTTCCTGTAGTCGAGGACGTTGAACTTCTTCGTATACTTCGGCTTGTAGAAATCCTTGAGAACGGTATTCTCCGCAACCGTGAATGCACCAACAAGGCCGTGCTTGTGTCTGTCCTCCGGAATGTGTCCCATACCGCGTTCTATTCTTTCCCTGATTGAAAGAGAGGTAATATCCTCACCGTTGAGCAGAATCTTTCCGCTCTCGGCTCTGCTTAATCCCGAAAGAGCATACAGAAGCTCCGTCTGGCCGTTTCCGTCGACACCGGCGATTCCGACTATTTCACCCTTTCTGACATCAAGGGAAAGGTCCCTGACCTTCTCGACGCCGATCGAATCCTTCACGGTGAGGTGCTGAACGGAGAGAACGACATCTCCGGGATGGCAGGGAGCCTTATCTATGTCAAACTTTACGGCGTGTCCGACCATCATCGTTGCAAGCTCCTGCTCGCTCGTCTCGGGTGTGATGTCTATTGTGCCGATATATTTTCCGCGTCTGAGGACGGTACAGCGGTCGGCAACCGCCTTTATCTCCCTGAGTTTATGTGTAATGAGGACAATGGTCTTACCCTCCGTCTTGAGACGGCGGATGATATCCATAAGCTCATCTATTTCCTGTGGTGTAAGAACAGCAGTCGGCTCATCGAGAATGATGATGTCGCTCGATGCGTAGAGCGTCTTCAGTATTTCGACTCTCTGCTGCTGTCCGACTGTTATGTCGTCAATTCTGGCTCTCGGGTCTACCGAAAGGCCGTAGCGGTCGCTGAGGTCCTTGACCTTCTTCTCCGCACTTCTGAGAGACAGGATTCCCTTTACAGTCGGTTCCTTACCGAGAACGATGTTCTCCGTAACGGTATAGTTATGTACAAGCTTGAAGTGCTGATGAACCATTCCGATTCCCAGCCTCGTCGCAACGTTCGGGTCCGTAATCTTCTCTTCCTTTCCGTGGATGAGTATTTTTCCTGCATCTGCGGGATAGGCTCCGAAGAGAACGGACATGAGAGTGCTCTTTCCAGCCCCGTTTTCACCGAGGATGGCGTGGACTTCGCCCTCTTTCACTTCCAGGTTCACATTGTCATTTGCAATGATTCCCGGAAAAGTTTTGGTGATGCCAAGCATCTGTATTGCATATTCGCTCAATTGAATCACCCTGTATCCATTTATTCCAAAGGCACGCCGGAAAAGGCGTGCCGATGGATTGTTACCGATTTTTATCAGTCGTCGATAGCTGCGAGTCCCTTCGGAGCAAATCCTGCTGCCTGGGATGCTGCATATGTCTTGTTGACAACAATCTTGCCGGAGAGTATGTCAGCCTTTGCCGCATCAGCTGCTGCTACTGCAGAAGCCTTGAGTTCAGCGTTTGCTGTCGAATATCCGACACCGTTGTTTGCCATGTTCTGAGTTACGACGCCGCCCTTCCATGTTCCGTTCTGGACCTTCTGGAGAGCATCGAGTGTGGAGTTCTCGACCATCTTGAGCATGGATGTGAGAACAGCTGACTTGCCTTCTGCATAGACGCCGTCTTCATACTGGTCGGAGTCGACACCGATAGCCCAGACGTTCTTGCCTGCAAGTCTCTCTTCCTTAGCCTGGTTGATGACGCCGAGGCCTGATCCGCCTGCTGCAGCGAAGATGCAGTAGACGCCGCTGTCATACATTGATTTTGCAGCTGTCTTTGCAAGAGCGGGGTCACCCCAGCTGTTTACGTAGAAGTCAACGATTTCAGCATTCGGGAATACACTCTTGATTCCTTCGATGTAACCGATTTCGAACTTTGTGATTGTAGCACCTGCAACGCCGCCGACAAAACCGAACTTCGGA
>CAVFYD010000101.1:0-7456 GCA_963626615.1 Sphaerochaetaceae bacterium | reverse complement strand
GCTTCAAGCTCTTCGACCAGAACCTCGCCCTCACGGGAGGTCTCCCGATCAGCTATGTCGGAGGCGAACAGGTATCGGCATCGGAGATGCTTGCCCTCAACATCTACTCGACATACATGATGACGGGTAAGAGTGCACGCGGCACGGCACAGGCAAAGGCCGTTATCTTCTTCATACTTGTTGCGGCAATAGGACTGCTGCAGCTGAAATTCACAAGAGAAAAGGAGGTACAGCAGTAATGGCTACACTCAAAGGCGAAAAGATAAGGCTGAACCTTCTTACGGTTCTCTTTGCAGTCATAGCACTTGTATGGGTATTCCCCGTATTCCTGGTGCTTCTCAACTCCTTCAAGCTCAACACCTTCGTCAAGACTGACACATTCAGTATCCCGACGGGAGAGGAATGGGCGGGAATGAGCAACTTCATCAACGGAATGACGGCAGGTAACTATCCTTACATAAAATGTATCCTCTACTCGCTCTTCATCACCGTGTCCTCCACTGCTCTCATCATTCTCTGCACAAGCATGAGCGCATGGTACATATCGAGAATAAACTCACTCATTTCGAAAATAGTCTACTTTCTTTGTGTCTTCTCGATGATAGTACCCTTCCAGATGGTGATGTTCTCCCTCTCCTTCACGGCGGACAGGCTCAAGCTCAACACACCATACACCATCCCTGTCATCTACCTCGGATTCGGAGCAGGACTCGCAATCTTCATGTTCGCGGGCTTTGTCAAGAGCGTACCCATCGAGATGGAGGAAGCTGCGGTAATCGACGGCTGCGGGCCTGTGAGGACGTTCTTCACTATCGTCCTTCCCGTCATGAAGCCGACACTCATATCGGTTTCGATACTTGAAATCATGTGGGTGTGGAACGACTATCTTCTCCCGTATCTTGTACTCGACATCAACCGCTACAAGACAATCCCCATCCAGATTCAGTACCTGCAGGGAAGCTACGGCAGAGTTGACCTCGGAGCAACGATGGCCATGATTCTCATGGGAATCATCCCCGTGATCATCTTCTACCTTCTCTGTCAGAAGCACATCATCAAGGGTGTTGCTGCAGGAGCCGTCAAAGGCTGATTGAAAATAAGGACGGACAAAATGATGCCACCTGCTGCGGCAGGCGGCATTCTGAAGAGACCTAATTTATGGATAAACGCTATTCGGGAATACTCATGCCTCTCTTCTCACTTCCCTCTCCCTACGGAATCGGGACAATGGGAAAGAGTGCCTATCATTTCATAGATTTTCTTGAGAGAAGCGGCCAGAAATACTGGCAGATTCTTCCTCTCGGTCCCACAAGCTACGGAGACAGCCCTTATCAGTCGCTCTCGTCATTTGCGGGGAATCCCTACTTCATCGATTTCGATTTTCTCATCGAAGACGCTCTCCTCACGGAGAACGATGTCATCGGACACACGTGGGGAAAAAGAAGAAGCGAAGTCGACTACGGCGCCATCTACGCCTCACGCTCTGATGTGCTCTCTCTTGCATGGAAAAGAGGAAGGGAAAGATACAGGGACGAAGTGGAGGCATTCAGGAAGGAAAACTCCTCATGGATAGAGGACTGGGCTCTCTTCTCCTCTCTCAAGAAACATTTCGGCATGAAGGGACTTACCTCCTGGAGTGACAGGAAAGCTGTAAAAAGAGATAAGGCAACCCTTGCCAGATACAGAGAAGAACTCAGGGAAGATATGGACTACCATGTCTTCGTGCAGTTCCTCTTCTTCAGGCAGTGGAATGCCCTGCGCTCCTACGCAAGGGATAAGGGAATATCCATCATCGGCGACATTCCGATCTATGTTGCACCCGACAGTCAGGATGTCTGGGCTGATCCGGAACTCTTCCAGCTTGACGAAGAATGCATCCCGACAGATGTAAGCGGCGTTCCTCCGGACTATTTCAACGCCGACGGCCAGCTATGGGGCAACCCCCTCTACAACTGGGACAGGATGAAGGAAGACGGCTACTTCTGGTGGAAGAGACGGATCGGAGCACAGGGAAAGCTCTACGACATGCTCCGCTTCGACCACTTCAGGGGACTCGAGAGCTACTACAGCGTCAGATATGGCGAGAAGACAGCACGTAAAGGAAAGTGGGTAAAAGGCCCTGGAAGAAGCTTCACGGACACACTCAACACATCATTTCCTTCGCTGCGGTTCACGGCAGAGGACCTGGGCTATCTCACAGAAGATGTGAAGGCACTTCTCAAGGCATCCGGCTGGCCGGGAATGAAGGTTCTCCAGTTTGCCTTCGACCCCAGGGAAAAGGGAGACTGGGACCCGAAGGACTACCCCTATTCCTCCGTGTGTTTTACAGGAACGCACGACAACATCACGCTCCGCGGCTGGTGCGAGGACGAGAGCAACAGCGCCTTTGTGCTGGGCGCGATGGATAAGCTCGGCGTCAGGGACAGCTCCCTGCTCCCGGAGGCCATCATAAGATACGGCATGGAAAGTTCGTCATTCCTGATGGTCGTTCCGATCCAGGACTGGCTGGGAATGGGAAAGGAAGCGAGAATCAACACACCAGGAACCGGAAGCGGTAACTGGAAGTGGAGAATAGAGGACGAAAGCATTCTTTCTCCTGCCCTCGCCTCTCATATAAGGGCAGTGACTGAAGAAAGCAAAAGACTATGATGCGCGGGATGGAAACATCCCGTTTTTTATGTCATACAAAATCTTTTGTCAACATATTTCGAAATACGCAAAAAAGAGAGGCAGAAACTGCGTTCTGATGATTTTCAAAAGACAGAGAAAGATGTTGACGGAAACCGAATTGTTTCAGAAAATGATACGGTAAGGAGATAATAATGAAAAAACTTATAGCATTATTCTGTCTGGTATTCATTACATTCGCTCTGGTCGCACAGCCTGTCAGCGAAGTGGCAGCAGTGGAAGAGAGCACAGAGAGAATTTTCACGGATTCCTGCGGAAGAGAGGTGACAATTCCTTCCCATATAACAAAGGTATGTCCCTCCGGCGCAGTTGCGACAATGTTCCTTTCTGTCTTCGCTCCCGATGAGATGGTATCTGTAAACTCATCAATCAGCGAGAGTCAGGCAAAGTACCTGCCATCCCGTGTGGCATCACTTCCTGCAACAGGTCAGTTCTACGGCAGCAAGGCTTCCCTCAATATGGAGCAGATCCTCGCACTCGAAGCGGATGTCATCATTGACCTGGGCGACTACAAGGACGGCATAAAGGAAGATATGGATGCTCTCCAGGAGCAGCTCGGTATTCCCGTGATCTTCATCGAAAGCGACCTCAGCCATATGGCAGGTGCATTCAGAAGCCTCGGAGAGATCTTCGGTAAGGAAGAAAAGGGAGAGGAGCTTGCAGCCTTTGTCGAGAAGACTCTCGCCATGGCAGAAGAGAACACGGCAAAGATCAGCGAAAGAAAGAGCGTGATGTACGCAACGGGTAAGGAAGGCCTCAATGTATTTGCACAGGGCTCCACACACGCACAGGTAATCTCCCTCATCGGAGCAGACAACGCAGTCGTACTCGAGAAGTACTCCAACAAGGGTACAGGCGACTCCGTCAGCATGGAGACGGTACTCACATGTGATCCGGATATAATCGTCTTCGCATCCGGCTCTGTTTATGATTCAGTTGCAGACGATGCGGCATGGAACGAACTCGAGGCAGTGAAGGAAGGAAAGTACTATGAAGTTCCGTCCTCTCCGTACAACTGGATGGCTAATCCTCCTTCAATGAACATGCTTCTCGGAGTATGGTGGCTGGGTAACCTCGTATATCCGGAACTTTATGACTACAACATGGTCGAAAAGGCACAGGAAATCTACTCGCTTCTCTGGGGCTATGATCTCAGTGCGGCAGAAGCAGAGGCACTTCTTGCATCATCCACACTGAAGTAAGCGCACTTCTCACTTCTCAAAACTCTCTGTTGACAACTCATGATCCTTGGACAATAGTATGTTGACGGAGAGTTTTTTATGGCCGAAACGTCAGCAGACATACTTGCCCTCTGCACCGAAATGGGACGGATACTCATTTCCAACGGTGCCGAGATATCACGGACGGAAGATACGCTTTCACGCATAGCGACATACTACGGTGTTCCGGAGAGCGATTTCTTCGTCCTCACCAACGGCATTCTCTCCTCCGCAACCGACAGGGACGGCAGAAGTGCCGCAAGGGTCAAATTCATTCCCTCCAATTCGGCAAACCTTGCGAAGGTAGCGGCCATCAACCAGCTTTCGCGAGAGATATGCGCGGGGAAATATACAGTTGAGGAAGTAAGGGAGAAACTTCATCAGATAGACGCTCTTCACAGCGAGCCCAGTCCCCTTCTTGTGGGAGCAACGGCACTCGGAAGCGGAGCATTCGCATTCCTCTACGGAGGGAGACTGACAGACGCCGTAAGCGCACTCACTGCAGGCTTCATTCTCGGTCTCTTCGTCCAGTACTGGGCAAAGAAGCATCTCTCGAAGATCACGACCAACCTTCTCGGCTCCGCTCTCGTGAGCGCTATATGCCTTATTTTCAACCACTGGGGATTCTCGGGCAACATGAATGCCATGATAGCGGGTTCCATAATCCCTCTCATCCCGGGAGTTCCGTTCGTCAACGGTATCAGGGACATAGCAGGCGGTGATTATCTCTCGGGCGTTGTGAGACTCCTCGACGCCATATTCGTCTTTGTGTGCATAGCCGTAGGTGTCGGAGCAGTGCTTACAGTCTATTCGAGAATACAGGGAGGACTCACACTTTGAGCTGGTACGTCATACTTGCCTCGTTCTTCGGAACAATCGCGTTCTCCGTTCTCTACAACATCCCGGTAAGGAACTGGCCGGGCTGCGGAATAATAGGAGTCGTGGGCTGGATAGTGTTCTCGCTTACAAGAGAATACACTGGCTACGGAGGGGCAATATTCATCGCTTCGGCAGTCGTGACATTCCTTTCGCGCCTCCATGCGGTCAGGACGAAGACTCCCGAAATCATATATCTCATTGCCGGCATATTCACCCTCGTTCCGGGAGCCGACATATACTGGACGGTCTACTACCTTGTCTCTGAAGAGATGGAGAAGGCCGTCACGAGCGGAAGCGATGCCCTCAAGGCATGCCTCGGAATGGTGCTCGGAATCGTCATCATTCATGAAATACCGCAGCGTTTCTTCCTCAAGGCCGCGGGAGAGAAAAGAAAGCATGAAGAGAAATAAGGCTGTCGTAATCTCAATAGACGCAATGACACAAACGGACTTCACGGAACTGATGAAGAGAGAAAACTTCTCCTCTCTCCTCTCTTCTTACTCCATTGTAAAGGAAGTGGAGTGCGTCTACCCCACATACACATACCCCTGCCATGCGGCAATCATAACCGGCTGTTATCCCGACAGGAACGGGATCTGGCACAACGAGAAACTTGACATCACAAAAAAAAGAAACGAATGGAACTGGTGGGAGAAGGACCTCAAAAGCAAGTCGATTATCGAGTATGCAAAGGAAAACGGGCTCACGACAGCCGCCATAAGCTGGCCCGTCACAGCAGGCGGCAATGCAGACTACACGATTCCCGAGATATGGCCTCTCGACAGCACAGTTGACGAAGAGAAACTCTACAGAGAGGCGGTATCTGAAGGAGCATGGCAGATATTCGAGAGTAACAGATATATTCTCAGAGAGAAAAAGGAGCGCTACTACGATATCTACACGACGGAGAATGCAGCAGCCATCATCAGGGAGAAGTCCCCGGACCTGACACTCATCCATCTCTCGGCAGTGGACAGCAGGAAGCACGAAAGAGGCTCCGACATCACTCTCCTCCAGGATGCATACGACTTCATCGACGAATGCATCAAAAAAATCACAGAAGCTTCAGTAGACGCCGGAACATACCCTGACACCACTTTTTTCGTCCTGGGCGACCACGGTCAGATGGACATAAAGAGAGTCTTTTCCGTCAACAGGGTCCTTGCCGATATGGGGTATATCACAGTGAGGGGAAACACAATCGAAAGCTGGAGAATTCTTGCACACCCCTCCGGATTTTCATCCGTCGTGTACCTTAACGGAATAAGCGAAGAGGAAGCACTCGAAGTATTCGGAAAAATGAAGAAGGAGTACAGCGAAGCAATCGGGAGAATATATTCATCAGAGGAAGCTGAGGGAAAATGGCATCTTTCGGGGCCCTTCAGCATCGTTCTCGAAGGCACTGACAATACATCTCTCTCGTTCTCCCCGCTTCTTCCTCCGCTTTCAGAAAGAACGGAGGGAAAATACTCGACACACGGCTACGCACCCGACAGGGGGCCGAAGCCTGTCTTTGCCGTATGCGGAAAGAATGCGGCAGAAGGCGCTGTGATTCCCTCCTCGCGTCTTGTCGACGAAGGCCCCACAATTCTCTCGCTCTTCGGTATTGAGATGGAGAATATCGAGGGAAAGGTAATTGCAGGTCTTGTCAGTCAGCGTTGAGATAGAGGTCGCTCTCATCCTTGAGTTCCTGCATCTTCCTGTCTATCTCACGGTTAAGGGCCGCACACTCGAGAAGTTTCTCTCTCATGGACACTGCAACACTCTCGGGAAGGTCCTTCTTGTACATGAGGCGGTGCTCGAGCGAGGCCCACTGGTCCATCGCCATCGTCCTGAGCTGGATTTCAACCTTCATGAGCCTCTTGCCTTTATCGAGATATATCGGAACCTCGACTATTAGATGAAGACTCCTGTAGCCGCTTTTCTTCGGATTTCTGATGTAGTCTCTTTCCTCGAAGAGCGTTATGTCATCATGCGTGAGTATCGAATCCCTGAGCATGTAGATATCCTTCTCGAAGGGGCAGACGACTCTCACTCCCGCAATGTCGTAGATGTTCTTCTCGATTGCGGAAAGGTTGAGTTCTATGCCCTTCCGTCTTGCCTTGTCATATATCTGGTCGATGCTCTTGAGCCTCGTGGAGATGCTCTCTATCGGATTACGGTCATAGGAAAGGGAGAATTCGTCGTCGAGAACACGGAATTTGGTCTCGACTTCCATCATCGCACTGCGGTAGTACGAAAGGAGCGCCCTGAGGGGATAGGTCGTACTCTGAAGTCTCGCCCTCATCTGCTTCTCCATTTTCTCTGTCAGTTCCCTCTTCTTCGCTTCTATATCCGTCATAAGTGCAAGTGTAGCCATTGTGCCTCCGATATAAAGATAATCATTCCGGAGAGGGGTAAAGTGTAGTTGATATGTATTTCCCTTTTTCTCTCCCAGATATCTTAACCGGTCAAAGGAATATAGTTTTTAGCAGTCTCCAACATGTTGAAAAGTCCCTTAAATGGGATTATTCTTATTTCGTGTGACGGGACGATGGGGCAATTGTGCCCTTTTCTTTCCCTGACCTAAAAACTGTATAAAATTTCCCTAACAGACCTTGTGTCTGGACAAATCGTCAAGGAGGCTCTATTCATGGTGAGAAAAATGAAATCCATGGACGGCAACAACG
>CAVFYD010000100.1:0-7550 GCA_963626615.1 Sphaerochaetaceae bacterium | reverse complement strand
ACATGTTTTCAACTTCTGTGGAATACTTCATGTATAATCTCCTAAAAGTGTCTTTCGACTTAAAGTCCTTACCAGTTCATGATAATACCAAATCGCTAATTTTTTAAAGGGTCGTGAAAAGAAAAAAGAAATAAACTTACTTTCCTCTCGATGCACCTTGCTCATCGCAACAAACATAAAATTTACATTTTCGGGAATTTTTTTCTTACATTTTCGGGAATTTCCTCTTAAAATCAGATAGATATGACAAAATACTATCCCCGATACATAGAAAACCAGATAGAAAAGGCACTCAGGACAGCAGGAGCCGTTCTTGTCGCGGGTCCCCGCTTCTCGGGAAAATCGACAACCTCCATGCTCTTCCAGAAGAGCTCAATAAAGCTGAACACGAGGTCAGCCGTTGAAATGGCTAAAATGGACCCGAAGGGTACAATACAGGGAGAGAAGCCCCGTCTCATCGACGAGTGGCAGACCGTTCCCGATATCTGGAACCAGATCAAGAACGATCTCGATGAAGAATACATGTTCGGAAAGTATATTCTGACAGGCTCCTCCACTCCCGCAGACCGAAAAGACATCTACCACTCGGGAGTCGGAAGGATAACAGAAGTGAAGATGAGGCCCATGTCTCTCTTCGAGTCAGGTGATTCCGACGGAAAGGCCTCCCTCTCGGACATACTCGAAGGAAAGGAAATCGGAACGGATCTCAACGAAGATTTCACGGCCGCCCGCATTGCATATCTCATTGCACGCGGGGGATGGCCCATATCTGTACTTTCTGACGAATCATTCGCCATCGATGTCACAAGAAACTACTACATGGGGCTCTTCAGCTTCGAGAACAGTGAGAACGAACGCTTCAGAAACAAAAAGCCGGAGGTTATGAGAATGCTCACGAAAAGTCTTGCACGGAACATCTCCTCAGAAGCCTCGACGGAAACCATCATGAAAGACATCTGTCAGTCGAATGAGAGAACAATAGACAGGAAAACATACGACAACTACCATGCCGCACTCGAAGACATATTCGTCATCGAAGACCTGGAGGCATGGAGCCCTGCGTTCAGAAGTGCAACAGTAATGAGGACATCCCCCATAAGACATTTCACAGACCCTTCAATAGCAATGGCCTCACTCGGGCTCTGGCCCGGTGACCTCATGAATGACAGGGAGACCTTCGGACTGTTCTTTGAGGATCTTGCCATCCGTGACCTCAGAATCTACACGGAACATCTTGGCGGAAAAGTCAGACACTACCGTGACAGCTCCGGACTCGAATGTGATGCAGTCATGCACTTCAGGGACGGAAGATGGGGTGCCGTCGAAATCAAACTCGGCGGTGAGGAGAACATCGAGAAAGGAGCAGCAGCACTTCTTCGTCTGAAGAGGAAACTCGGAGAGAAAGCAAACGAAAAAGAACCGTCCTTCCTCATGGTTCTCATCGGAAAGGGACCGATGTACAGAAGAAAGGACGGCGTCTATGTTGTCCCTATTAATAAGCTCAAAGCCTGAAACTCACATTTTCGGAAATTCAATTCCGAAAACATCAGAAAGGCAGTCTCTATACCCAGTCGCGGTAAGTTCCAACTATATAGATTTCGATGTCGAGCGGAGAGAACGTGAGAAAAAGCTTACGGTTCACGAAGTCGTAGCCGATGTTCGTTCTGAGGCCACGCTCCCTGCGGCTTGTTATCGGGGAGCCGAGTGTCAGAGGACTTATGCCGAGATAGACTCCCGCGCCGTGATTATCGGTGCGGTAGAAGCCCCCGAGAGAGACGACGGAGTTGACGCAGACACCTGCAACCTTGCTTTCCGTGTTTCTGTTACCCAGAAGAGACATCCCCACTTCAAGCATGAAGAGATTGCGCTCTCCCGCATTCGGAATGAGCTCGCTCATCCCGACAAAAGACAGATCAAGTTTCTTCGATAGCCCCACTGTCATCCCGTACGATACCGCTATTCCTTCAGTCGGGGAATAGAAGTTACCGCATCCCAGCATCAGGGCAAAATCCGTCGTGGATGCTGCAGGAAGTATGTCAAGAGAGAGAATGAGTACAGCCATGATGGTAAAAATTCTTTTCTTCATATCACAGCCCCAGTAATCCTGTCATCTTCATTATTCTTATTCCCCATGACTTCTCCCCATTGAAGCCGAATGTGAAGTAAGGAGAAAGAAATTCATAGCTGAAGGACGAATCAGTGAACTTCAGTGGAGAAAGAAGCACACCGAGCATCCATCTGCTGCCGCTTGCTCTGTACTGTGCAATAAAGCCCAATGTCGGCTCCCAAAGCACACTGTTCGAGAATGCGTACGAGAATACATCGTTCGAGAGTGTCACGACTGGAGTCGAGATGGAGAAATCGACACCCTGGAAGAATCTGTCGAAGCCGAGAAGCACGCCGACTTCGACTGCCCCGTACGGCTTTTCCTTCAAAGGAGAGAAACCGACTGCGGCAGTAAACGAGCCGAAGCTCTCGTCACCGCATTTCTCCCCTACCTGAGAAAACGAGTATGTGAATGCGGGAGATGCAGAAACAAGCGTTGCCAGAAGTATGAGTACTGTTATCAGTGTTATTCTCTTCATCATCAGCCTCCATAATATGTCAAGAGGTAGCAGAGGAAGCTGCCCCATTCCTTCTTCTCCTCTTCTGCGTCCTCGAGTGTCACGAGAACGGGGTTCTGGGCAACCTTCTTTATCTCCTCCTTCACCTCAGATGCCATCTCGGCGCTGTCAATGACGAGTGCCAGTTCATGGGAAAGGTTCATCGAGCGGTAGTTGAAGTTTGCGCTTCCTATCACCGTGTATCTGTCATCGACGACCATCGCCTTCATGTGGAACATCGGAAGTTCCTCTCCGTTCTCATCTTCAGAGACATCATAATATGTAATGCCGGTCTCACGTATGAGCTTCTCGACGGAATATGTGCCTCCTGCCTTCGCGTAGCCGCGGGAATCGACGGAACACCATATCTCGGTATCGACACCGCGTTTCACTGCGTTCTTCAGGCTTTCCATCATGCTGCTGTCGACCGTCGGAAGATACGGGCATAGGAAAATCGAGGATTCTGCATCGTTTATGAGGGAACCGTACATTCCCGAAATGGAGACACTGTTCTTGAAGACATTGCGGTTGAAGAGCCATGCATCGTAGCTGCACTTCTCCTCACCTTCTGCTTCTCTCTTGTATTTCTCGCCGTCCATCTTGTCGACGCTGCCCTCGTTCCAGATTGTCTCGTACTCGTCGATGCAGAGGTCGCTGAGGGAAGTAGAATGGAAGACATACATGCTGTCTCTCTGGCTCCTGTCTCCGGCTCCCATCGAGATGTAATTGAGGTTCATGCCGCCGATGGCCGTAATCCTTCCGTCGATAATCATCATCTTACGGTGGTCTCTCACGATGAGAGAGGAAGGATTGATGATGTGTGTGAAGCTCATCGGCTGATAGATGAGGAGATTTATCCCGCTCTCTCTGAGATAATTGAGAGGAGTCATGACAAACCTCGTCTCAGTCATGTCAAGGTTCGACGAGCCGTCGATGATTATATAGACTTCGACGCCGCTCTGGGCCTTCTCCTCGAGACGGTCGAAAATGGGTTCAAGAGATGGAGCGGAGGAGCCGAGGAAAGTCGAAAGGAGAATGTATTCTTCAGCTTCATCGATGAGGGTAAGCATCCTCTCATACCACTCGTCACCTTCAAAGTACATCTCCGGAAGGTCTACCTTCACATGCCTTCCTCCATAGTATTCAAGTTTCTCCTCTGTCGTCAGCTCATCAGAAACAGAAGCGCCGCTGACGAATGCTTTCGTGTTAGTGGTGCAGGATGAAAGAATTATGAGAAAGATGAATATTGATGCTGTTATGCTTCTTTTCACTGTTCATCTCCGAATTCAAACGGATGGGGCAGAAGATCCGAATAGCGGTATCTTTCGGTTGTTCCGTCTTCAGATACGAGGACTACCGGAGTCTCGGGACGTATGAACTCGCTCATCACCTGGAGACAGACGGCACACGGCTGTGCCGGCGGATTACACTCTGAAGATATGACGATGAGGTCTATTCCTATCACACCCTCGCTGGTTATAGCCGTCGTGATTGCATTGCGCTCTGCGCAGATAGTTGCCCCGAAGGATGCGTTCTCCATGTTGCACCCCGAATAGATTCTTCCGCTTCGAGCGGAGAGAACTGCAGCACCCACACGGAACTTCGAATAGGGACAGTAGGCGTTGTACATGGCCTTTCTTGCCTCATCTGTCGCCATCTTTTCGACAACTGACATCGGCAGTGTCCTTTCGAGGGGAGTAATCCAGTTGGCGCCGTACTTCTTTGCACCCTTTCTTATGTGGCGTATGCTGTTGAGCTCACTCTGGAGCTCGTCCGGAGACGAGAAAAACGGGAAGGACGAAAAGCCTTCGAAGACGTATGTTGCTCCCTTCTTCTTTGCCTCATCCCGCGTGAGTGTACCAGTCATCACGGCACACTGGCATCCGGAAGCGAGAGCCGCCTTTATTCCGCTTATGCTGTCCTCGAAGACCAGCGCCGCGGACGGATCAACGCCGAGTTTTATGCAGGAAAGAAGATATATATCCGGGTAAGGCTTGTTCCGTACTGTATCCTTCTCGCTGAAAACAAGGTCGAAGTCCTTCTCCTCAAGGCCCATGCTCAGTATATTCGCCTTCACTCTCCACTCGGGGGCCGACGATGCCACAGCCGTCTTAATGCCGGCAGCGCGGGCATTCTTCACAAGGGCAGCTGCCCCCTTCACAGGAGCAACACTCTTCATGAGCTCTGGATAAACCCTCTCCGAATACTTCAGTGCCTCTTCTGTGTTGACAGTCTTTCCGATGGCAGATGCACTGTCCTCAAAGAGGGCCTTCATCCCCTTTCCCAGATTACATGAGACAATCTCTTCGCTGATATCCCAGCCGAGAGATGAAAAATATTTTTTCACAAGTTCTATCGATACCTTCGCGGTATCTGTAAGAACGCCGTCCATATCAAAAATAAATGCTTCAATCATATTCTATTCACTCTAAATGTTTGTATAATACCCATCCATCAGAACAATCGGACACAGTGTCCGTCTTAAATCACCTCACACTTCCCCTATATCGTCCAATGAACTCCTCCGGAGAAATAGCCGGAACCTTCAAATGCGAATAATCCCTGATGTTTCCTGTTTCAATGCAGTCGATTCCGGAACGCAATGCCGTTTCTGTCATCACAGCATCTTCAAAATCAGAAACATCTGAAAGAATCGCATTCCTCACATCTGACGCAGCAGTGTCAGGAACGTCGAAAATATAACACAATCCTGCAATTACGTCCCGCGTTTTCGGAATATCATGAAGCTTCTGATGTGTCAGATAATAGCTATCCGTCAGTGCTTTTGCAGTAATGAAGCCATTCCATTCTCCACCGCAGCAGCTCAGTACAGCATTCTGAGAATCAGAAGAAAAGGTCTCACGTTTCTGCATTGCACCGACAACAGCACACGTATCTATCAAAGCTCTCATATCTTACTGAGCCTCTCCTTTCTTGATTCTTCCAGTGTGATGCCGCCGTCGGGAAGAATACCGGATAAGGATTTTGCAGCAGCACCCCTGTCCTCATAGGGGCTGGAGAAGTTCGCAATAGCCTTGCCGTTCTTCGCAATCAATATATTCTCCTTCATGGCAAGATGGAGGTATTTTCCGAGATTCTTTTTCAATTCTGCTGAAGTCACGGCCATTGAATGTCATCCCCGCTTTTTTCTGACAGAACTAGGATATATTTAACCGTACAGACATGACAATGAAAAATCGCACGATTATTTTGAAATAATTGTGCGATTCGAAGCTTTCAATCCATAATTCCAGAGAGGTCGGACCTGAGAACAATGGCAGCTTACTTTCTGTGAGCCTTCACGAACTGGCCGTCGCCCTCTAGGCCGAGATAGATGCCGTCGCCCATGATGAGGCGGCCTCTGAGATATGTCATCTTGACCCTGCCCATGACTGTTGTTCCCTCATAGGGAGTGTAATGGGATGCCGAGTGAGTCGTCTCCCTGCTGATGGTCCAGATTTCGGAGGGGTCGAAGAGAACGATGTCGGCGTCGCTTCCCTCCTTCAGGATTCCCTTCTTCGGATAGAGCCCGAACTGCTTTGCAGGCCCCGTGGAGAGAAGGTTCACTATCTGGCCCATGGAGAGCTGACCGGAAGTGTGACCGAAGTTATAGATGAGAGGCAGGAGCTCTTCCGTTCCCGGAATACCGGGGTATATTGTCCTGCAGTCGTGACTCTCGAGCTTCTGCTCGTATGTGAATGAGCAGTGGTCTGTTGCGACAACCTGTATCTCTCCGTCGATGAGTGCTTCCTGCAGAGCCTCGTTGTCTTCCTCAGTTCTGAGAGGAGGAGTCATGACATACAAGGGTCCCATTTCGCCCTCAAGCTTTGACTTGTCAAGGAAGAGATAGTGCGGTGTCGTCTCGACGATGACCTTGACGCCCTTCTCCCTGAGTTCTCTTACAACCTCAAGTCCCTTCTTCGACGAAAGATGAACGATGTAGACAGGCATGTCGAGTTCCTGTGCTATTCCTCCGACGTAGCGGATAGCCTCGGCCTCAGCCTCGCTCGGGCGCTGGGCCGCATGGTCGATTGGTCTGTATTCCCCCTTCCAGTTCTCGTTGATTTCGCTGATGATCTTATCGTCCTCGCAGTGTACGCACACCATGAGTCCGAGCTCCTTGCACATCTGGAAGATTGCCTTTAAATCATCACGCTTGTCGACCATGTAGCCGACATTCTTGTATGTCGTGAAAATCTTCACGGCTCCCACTCCGCTTGCCTTCAGCTCCTTGAGTTCCGTCTTGAGAGAGTCACGGTATTCGTACACTCCCTGATGGAGAGCGTAGTCGATGCTCATCGGCCGCATCTCCTTCTTCCTGTCCTTCGTGGAGCCGAGGAGAGACCTGTGGTTGTCGTCCGCAAAGTCGACGACAGTGGTGACGCCGCCGAAGGATGCGAGCTTGCTTCCCTCGACGAATGAGTCAGCGGTGACAGTTCCCCTGCTCACCAGATGATAGTGAGTATGAGCATCGATGATGCCCGGAAGTACACATAAGCCGGAAGCATCGACGATGTGCGTGCCTTCCGGACAATCCTCAATCAAGATATTCCTTGCAATTCTCTTAATTCGTGAACCTTCGACAAGTATGTCGCTGTGACGGGTCCACTCCGTATCTACAACAAGACCGTTTTTGATAAGTATATTTGCCATACATCCATTTTAACTGTCTCAATGGATAAACGCAAATGAAGAGTTCCAATATTTCACATGCGGTTTCTGCGCTCTTGATCAGAGAAGGGCATCATCAGAAACATTTTCTGAATACTGTCATTCTCTCGAAAAACACAAGCCGTTCTGTTTCGCAGCTGAAAACTCTTACCCGAGAAACGAGCTCTCCTTAGTCTTGTCAAGAGTCTCTTCAACCCAGAAATCTATCTGCCTGTCTCTGGATGAGAAGTTGAGTCCTATTAGGTGAATAGTCTTGTCTGTATTGATGTATCTGTC
>CAVFYD010000099.1:0-7567 GCA_963626615.1 Sphaerochaetaceae bacterium | reverse complement strand
AGCTGATGCCGACGGTCATTCCGGAGATGCTCCCGAAGGATTTACGAAGATAAAAGTCGATCCGGAAGCAAAGGAAGAGATTACAGAGCTTTATGAAGAAGAGCTTACAATGGAAAAGGTCAAGGCTCTTATCGAAAAGCTGCCGGCGGAAACAGTAGATGCAGTGATTGAAGAAGTCGAAACCAGCGAAGAGCTTAAAGATGCAGCAGAAGAGGAACGCGTAAAGGCTCTCTATAACCGTCTTCTTGAAGAGGAAATGATTATCACAGGTGCAGTCGAAAGGCTTTCCGGCACACTCGAAAAGATACAGAACAAGACAGAAGAGACCTCTGAAATCGAGGAAACTCCCGTAGAGTCTGAACCTGCGGCAGTCGAGACAGCTGTCGAAGAGAGTCCTGTCGAAACAGAGTCAGAACCGGTTGAACCCGAACTTATAGTTTTTTCACCTGAAAATTGATTGGAGGATTTAACAATGAAGAAGATTATCATCGTCGCCTTAATGGCATTTGTCATCGGAACTTCCCTGTTCGCCACACGCATCGGTGTGACTTATCAGGAAGTGGACTATATACTCAATACTACCGAAGCTGTTACACAGGATGATACTGCGTACTTCTACGGCATGTATGATGCTCTTGCAGCCGTAAAAGACGGCAGGCAGATGCACGAGATTTATCAGATTATCGAGCAGAGAACTTTTCTCAACGGTACTCAGGTTGATCTGACAAAGAAAGAACGCTACATCACGGCCTTCAAGGACTTCATGAAGAACTATACAGAAGGATCCATCGGCACATTCTCGGACATCTATCCTATCTACGACACACTTATGAGCGGCTCTCTTACATATGCCAACGCAAAGCTTATCGTCGAATTCGGGGCAGCAAGGTTCTATCCGAGAAATCTGTAGAGCATTAAAAAAACACAAGTTCCGCCGCCCGTGAAGGCGGCGGTTTTTCTGCTCTTGTGCGCAACGGCGATTCTGCGCATCGGTTTTTCTCCTTTTTGTGCTATAATATATACGGAGCCGTTCTCCAGGAGAGGATTTAACAATGACAGCAGATGCATATAACAGACAGACAAACATTAACGTAAAAGCAGGATATGTCGTACACGAGAAGGCATTTGCCTCACAGCTGATCGATGAAAAAAGACTGAGAGGCATAGCTCTCAGAAACGGCGTTCAGAAAGAGAATCTGCCTCCGTTTTCTCCCTGGCTTGTCAGTACGGCATTAAGCCCTTATATGCTCGCCAGAGCTCAGGTTTCCGACAGCCAGAGGGCTGTGCTTCAGAACAGGGAGAAGTCTGCGGGACTCAATGCATGCGGCGGAGAAGTGCCTGAAGAGACAAGACGAGCCCTTTCCAATCTTATCGACGATGTTTACAGTTCGACTTCATGGTGGCATGAAGTCAGACAGCAGTATATATTGAAAAAGGAAAGAGAACAGAACTCGGCGCCTGCGGCTCCCGGCACCCCTGAGTCGCTCCTCATGGATTTTGTCTGGTATTATTCCAATATGCGTCTCCTCGATGACGTGAAAATACAGGGGAACGTCGCATCCTACAAAAAGCAGAATTTCCCCATAGCGCTCGAGACGGAATATCCGGATGAATTCATCTCCAGAATATCCAGCAGGACGCTGAAGGAGATTTACGGCGCCTCAGACGCTGAAATAGCAGCTTTCAGCGCGTCCCCCTTCTCTACTGCACAGGAGAGAAAAACTGCAATCGAAAGGCTGTTTCTGCCGCTCTGTGAAAGAAACTGCATGGATTTAACGGAAAACACGGACGAAGACGGCCGCGTTATCGAAAAGCCTGTATTCAGACCTGACGGTTCTGCTGATTTCGTTGCAGCAATGAGACACTTGAGACATATCACGTATAAGAACAAGCGCGCATATATGACAGCAAAGACATCTCAGACTGCAGGACATGATGGTGCTGATGCACATGTGTTTTACGACAGGGTTTTCCTTTCCGACGAATTCACAAACCTCGTCCTTGACAGTCCGTATGGCAGAAATTTCCTTGCGGCCGTTGGGGTTGATGTTTCAAAACCGTACAAGATCGACGAAAGAGGAAATACAACAAAGACAATCGAAGAGATTCTGTTTACTGACGAAAAGTACAACATCAGAACCATATGGCTCAGGGATAAGGACAAGAGGAAGATTGATACAAACGGAGAAAGACTCGAAAGTCAGAATACCGCTATCGTAAAGGGACTCCTCATGACGTGCTTTGCCGGCAGAAAATCTGTTCCTGAACAGGGGAAGGCTGCCATTGAGGCTGTAGTCTCCAGCGGGAAAATCTCGTTTGAATTTGCTGTCCGTGCGAATGAAGCCGACAGGTTCATCGCAGAGTATAAAAGACAGAATCAGAACAGAATGGACGCCAAAAGACAGACGGGACAGACTATCCCCTTCTCCGATGAACTCATGGCAAGATGCCGTAACAGGGAATGGCTTGAAACACTCGGCATGCCGGAAGCGAATATAAACAAGCTCCTTGCATTCAAAATGGACATGAATGCCCTTAATGACTATGCAAGAAACAGCTTCAGCAATATGCTCGGCGGTAATAATGGGATAAGGTCTACAAAGGCGTTTACTGGCGAAAGGGATGAAGCCCCTCTCACTCTTAACTCCAGCGCAAGAGATATCCTCGCAAAGCTCAGAAAAGAAAGCGGGGAATGCTACAAGATGGCACAGAGACAGAGCGCGGAAGACAGATATACACATATCTTTTCCGACGAACTTCTTGAGGTCCTCTTCCGCACCGATATCCTCGAAGAGATAAGACAGAAAACGGGGGTTGGAACGGACGCATCGTACAGTCAGAAGACGGCGCTTGCAGGAGAATGGATAGCGGCTCTGCCTGATGATTCTCCTATTATCGACGTGAAACGGCTCGGCAATCCTCGTCTTCCCGGCCGTATAACAAAACAGGGGCTTCTGGACGGGCTCAGAAAAGATAACAGCGAAGCAGCCGGGCCTTCTGATTACGCTGCAAAGATTTTCAGCATGCTGGCACATTCCGACTACAGAAAAGGCGACCAGAGCTATTGGACTGAAAGGCTTAAATACGGCCAGAGAAGTACATTCGCACAGGCTCTTAATGTGGATATTCTGGAGCTCTGTTCAGCCTGTTCGAAGTCAGGAAATACGAATGCGGCGAACAGGCAGGATACCACAGAAACACAGCCTGCTCAGACGGGCGGATATGCTTGTCAGGGACAGCCGTATTCGTACACAGAACAGTCTTCTTATTATTATCGCTGACAGCCGCGAGACAAACATAACCGGCCTCTTCGAGGCCGGTTTTTTATCCCTCTTTTTATGATATCCGCTACTATGCTCGTTTCTTTCGAATAACAGGAGCAGAAATCTGCTCCTGTGCTCTTTTACGCATTATCTCCACTGTTAAATCCTTTGAAGGCGGGGTCCCCGACGTTTACGTCGTGGGAGGAGCCTCCGGTAATATACTGATGCACTTAATGTTGTTCCAGATGTTAACGAAGAAATCCTTTATTGTGTGCCATAGTCTGACAAAGAAGTTCTCCGCCTCCTCTGCAGGCTCCGGGACATCAAGAACGATTGCGTCTTCCGCCGGCTCTTCATCAGATTTTTTTTCGCTCTCTTTCTGCTCGACTGTATTATTGTCCTCATCAGGAGAATCACTCGCGGGCAGAGCAGATTCAATTATCGGCTGTTCTGCAACGGGTTCAGTCTTTTCTTCCTCTTCTATGAGATCCTCTTCCTTAGTATCTGAGTCAGGGGGTATTTCTGATGGACTGTCAGAAGAAGGAGGAATTGCAAAAAGCTCCTCAAGTTCTTCAAGGCTTATTTCATCTCCTTCAGCTTCAGTATAGCCGCCGTCAAATTCTGCAAGGAATTTCTCGTATTCAGCAAGGATATCAGTCTCGGCCGGCTGTTCTTCGACCTTAGTAGAAACAAGGGCAACTGCAGGCATATAGGTTTTGGCCGGTGCTTCTATAACAGCAGGCGTTTCTGCCGCAATCTCTTCTGCCGGTTCGATTACACTGCCGTACGATTCAATCGGGAGTTCTGCAGCTTCAACGAAATCAGCAGCCTTCAGAGATGCGGATTCTTCTGTTATCTCCTGAGCTGCAAGCCAGTCGTCTATCGGCATCATAACACCGTCAGCCATGATGGAGACGCCTTCAGCTTCCACTTTCTCGTGTACCTTTTCTTCAGCGGGGATATCTTCAACTGCTGCCGTTTCAGCTTCAGCGGCAGCATTGCCGGATTCGACAGCCTTGTCCTCCGTCTGAACTTCAGAAGACGTTGCTTCAACCGTCGCTTCACTCTCTTCCGCAAACATCGCCTCAAGCTCCTCAAGCGAGACTTCTTCAAGCTCTGTCGTTTCTGATTCAAGAGCCTCCCCGCTTTCAAACTTTTCGACAAGTTCTTCTAGCGATATGTCCTTTGCTCCTGCAAGAGAGGACGGGTCAATAGATAAACATGACGGAAAAAGCACCGCCAGAAACGCAGCCGATAATAATATAATGCCTGTCTTCTTCATGATTATATTATATCGTGTTTCGCGCCATCTTTTCAGAAATGAAAAAAGAAAACATCTGAATATGCTATAATGATTACGGAGGAGAAAATGTCCGACCAGGAATTAACTCAGAAACTGCTGGCAGGTCTCGCCGAAAATTATAATCTCAGCAGCGATGATGAACGCGCACTTTCAAAACTGTCATTCAGATTCATGGGCGACAGCATAAGGATTCAGGGCGAATACGGCCTCAAGGAAGAAGAGTCCGTCAGAACTCTATGGCCTCAGATTGCAGAAATCCTCTTTAATGTCACCGGCTGCAGAAATCTCATCGATAACAGAATCTTCAAGGAAGAGAGAAAAGAAGAGAGCAACCACTGTATCACGTATATCACTGAAGGCGCTCTTAAACCTATCGACTGGGAATACGTTCCATTGAAGGAGCTCGACAAAAACGACAGAAGACGTGCTCAGTTCTTCGGCGGCAGCTATGTCCGCATAAAGGAGAACAAAAGAGCAGATTCGTTTCCGCTCTGAATCTTTTAAACGATTTCGCTCGTCATCTCCTCGTCTCCGAAGCGAGAGTACGCAGAAACGCACATGCGCAGATACACCTGTGCGATAAAGAATATCTGCGCTTATGCGCAAAAGCTCTTCTACACCATTTTTCTTTCCGTTTTTGCAATTCCCATATTCCTGCAGCATGCAGACCTGCACCCTTCCGTTATCATGAAGGAATATCTGCGCAGATGCAGTCTCGCGTTTTTGCTCCTGTATGAAACTGCCCTTCTGCATTCCGGCGATTTTGCGCTAAAGCTCTTCTACACTTTCTGAATGCTCGTTTTCTGATATTTCACGGCTGTCAGTCCGCCTTGTACTATATGTTCATTTATTCAGATGCTCTCTTGCTCTTTCGCGTAAATGCATAACTGCTGTTTCGAACAGATACGATTTTACACAGAAGAGCAAAACTTCCCGTCCTATTTTCCGCAGAAAACGAATAATACACCGCACGGAAAAGTCCGAAATGAGCTATAATAAATACAGAAAGGAGACTTTTAATGACAGTCGAAAAACAGCTTAAAGCGATCTTCAATATCCCGGAAAATGTTCAGGCAACACCAGTTTCAATGGCAATCGAATACGAGTCAATGATGCAGAGACTTGAGATCAAACAGAAACACCTTAAATCTCTTTACGACAGATATCTCGCCGAACAGGCCGCAGAAGAATCAGAACACAGCGGAAGAACTGTTACATCTGTTACATGTATCGAGGAACTCGGGTTCTCCGAGAAGTGTACGAAAGCGCTCCAGAAGAAGAATATCACAAAACTTTCAGATCTTTCCGGGGTCAGCCGCACAGCACTTCTTAACGACAAAGCTGTCGGCAGCGAAAACATCGCAAGACTCGAAAGAATCATCGCGCCTCTCGGAATCATGTTCAAATATGTCGAAGATTACCAGGACGTCAGAGAAAATGTGATCGACGATGCATCTATCGAAAGCTCCGACAATAACCTCAGAGCTGCTCTTGCATTAAGCGACAGAGAAGTCGAAGAACGCGTACAGAAGAGAGTCGCCGAAGAAATGGAAGATTTCAAGGCAAACTACGAAACTTCAAAATGCGACGATTGTACATACCGCAGAGAAGCTGAAGAGGGAGCATCAGTACCCGCAGATTCTGCAGAAAAGTTCATTCAGACAATCGAAAACGCTTTTTCCGATATTGCGGCAGAGGAAGATGCATCCGAAAACGCAGAAACAGAATGCGTAAACGAAACAATGGAAAATACGGAGAGTCTCATTGAAGAATCTCTTCCGACAGATGAATTCAAAGATAACAGCCTGCCCGGAAACGACGTCTCCGGAAGTAACGGAGAAACTGCCGGCACTTACCTTGATTTTCTTGACAGAGAAAGAATTGAAGTAATGACACCGTTTAATGCTGCAGCTGCAGACAACGATCTTCTCGCCGCCTTCGACGGGGATACGGCGGTTAATGAAACTGCACCTGAAGCAGACGCTTCCGATGCCGATATAAATCAGTTTCTCGCAGAACTTGAAGACGAACCGGAAGATGACATCTGCGGCATAGACGGGAATGACACCTCGGAACTGCCCGGAAGCACCAGCGAAGATGCCATTTTCAGTCAGATAGCAGACCTTATCGATATCGAAGGCTTCGAACCTACGATTGAAAACGAAACGTTACAGGCCTGCGGAAGGTCATCGGATGATATTGATCTTACAGGCCTTGACCTCCATGAACAGGGGCCGGATTTCACTGCTATGAAAAATCATAACAAGACAACATTTGTTCCGAACAGCCTCGACAGTGAAATCTACACAGGGCTCGAAGAAGATGTTGATGTGTCTATGGACGATATCTTTGACGACGAAGATTAAAGCTGCAGACACGTTTTAATCAGACAGCAATTATATTCTTATATAGGAACGCAAAATGCCTTGATTAAAGCGTTTCCGCATCCCCCGGGCTTGCCCCGAGGGATAAGGGAACGCAAGTTCTGCAGTAGCAGGAGGCTGCAGAATATTAATGCAAATGTGCTATGATATACATATGGCGACCGTTACACGATACGATAGACAGCACATTTACCCGACTGCCGAGCAAACAATCCTGATTCCTGCAATACTTTCATGTATATAGCCTGCTTCGGTTGCATATCGCTCTGTTTTGCTCCTTTACGCTTTTGCTCTTTTGCGTACTTACGCAAAACTATACGGGGCTTTGGAGGTTCTGCCGGTTTCTGCCGAATGAAGAACGTTTGTTTCTGATGAAGAAAAAGAGGGAGCAGAGAGGAGAAGAGGGAAGGGGCGTTTTTCGATTTTGCGTAAATGTACCGCAGCTCCCGAACGCAGCAGCGCGACTATGTTTCAGAGCAGTATCGCACAAGCGTACAAGAAACAATGCTCTGCCGCTCAACTGCGTTCCTGCGACCTTTCTGTTTTTAGCAGATGAACTACAACTCCCATGCGGTGACTTCGTCGTCCTATGGAAATGGTATCTAAACAGTCGTGAC
>CAVFYD010000098.1:0-8144 GCA_963626615.1 Sphaerochaetaceae bacterium | reverse complement strand
GTCGCCCTGATGAACTCCCCGTTCTATTGTGAAAAGCAGACTTTTTGATATCCTTAAATCCAAACTTCCCTTCATCATTCCGCCGCGTCCCATTTATGACAGCTCATCGTGTCACATCCTTTTTACCTGTTTGTCCTGATTAAGCATTGCCACCCGATATTTTCAAATACGAAAACGGGGCAATACACCTTTGACACAGGTAGCAGACGAAAGGAAAGTTCTTTTAGTTTACGGATTACTATAAATACTTTTAATTTGTGAACGTGGAGGCATGTCCGTTGAAAACAGTGAAATCTTTTCAAAGCGACTGAGAAACGCACGGATCATGATGGGATATCCGATGGATGACCTTGTAAGCGGAATGGGAAACAGTGTGGCGAAGATGACGATATCGAAACTGGAGAGGGAGAAGATGGGGCCGTCAGACTCAATGGTCATGGCGCTTTCCTCTGCTCTCAAGGTTCCTGCCGATTATTTCTTCAGACCCTTTACCGTCGAAACAGATTCTCTGAGATTCCTTTCATCAAAAAGCAGTCTGTCGGCAAAAGAGGAGAACGCACTGAAGGGGAGGATATCGGACAAGGCCGAGAGATATCTTTCGATAGAGGAAATCTGCAATACTTCTGTTCCCTTTGTCTCTCCTGTTATCCTCAATCAGAAACGATGAGGATGTGAAGAAGGCCGCAGCGGCATTCAGACGCTCCTGGAATCTGGAAAATGACGGTATTGTCAGTGTCACGGCTTCTTGAGGAGAACGGAATAATGGTCATGGAGACACTTCTCCCGTCTTCCTTCGAAGAAATGAGCGCCGTCATCAACAGCAATATCCCGGTCGTTGTTCTGAACAGCACATATTCTCCCGAGAGAAAGAGGTTCACTCTCTGTCACGAGCTTGGGCACCAGGCCCTCAGCTATGATTCCTCCCTCAGTGAGAAGAAAGAGGAGAACCTCTGCAATATCTTTGCTTCCGGGCTTCTTCTGCCGGAAAGTGTATTCAGAACCGTAATAGGCTACACACGGACGAGTATCTCCCGCGAGGAGATGACAGCCATTCAGATAAGGTACGGAATCTCAATTGGTGCTCTCATGTACAAGGCAGGGAAGTGCGGGATAATCACAGGATCAAGATACAGGTCCTTCTGCAGGCGAAGAGACAGCAGTCCCGCTTTCAGGACGATGATTGAAAGGTCTTACTGGCCGGAAGAGAGGAGGCCAAGGTTCAGGACTCTTGTCTTCAGAGCTCTCTCAGATGAACTGATTACTCTTTCCGGAGCATCAGATCTTCTTGGAGAGAATATTGAAAGCGTCCGGGAGGAATTTGCTGTCTTATGATTGAAGAGAGACTTGTCGTCAGTGATTCCAGTGTCTTCTTCGTTTTGATTTCAGTAAATCTGCTTGATGCTTTCCTTTTTTCTTCCCGGCATTCCGTATCAGTGAGAAGAATTGATGAATGGTGCATAAATTAGCGGGTGCCCGAATATCTTGGTATATTTCTCTGTTTTCAGTGACTGCGGGTGTTGATTTATCTCGGAATCAGGGACTAATATATTAGTACATTACATAAGGAGCTTGCACTATGAAAATGACATTACGCTGGTTCGGAACCGGCTTTGATTCTGTTACGCTGAAACAGATCAGACAGATTCCCGGAGTCACGGGAGTAATCACCACCCTTTATGACATCCCGGCAGGGGAAGCATGGCCGAGAGAGAGGGTGAAGGCAATTAAGAGGGAAGTCGAGGAGAGCGGACTCAGAATCGAGGGCATCGAGAGCGTGAACGTATCTGACGCAATCAAGATCGGAAACGGGAAGAGAGACGAACATATCGAGAACTACATAAAGAGTCTCGAGGCTCTCGGAGAGGAAGGCATCGACGTTGTCTGCTACAATTTCATGCCCGTCTTCGACTGGACAAGAACCGATCTTGCGAAGATGAGAGCAGACGGCTCGACTGTTCTTGCCTACGACCAGAAGGTCGTCGACACTATCAATCCCCAGACATTCTTCGATCAGACGACCGAGAATTCGAACGGCTTCGTGATGCCGGGCTGGGAGCCCGAGAGACTGAAGACTGTGAAGTCTCTCTTCGATGCATATAAGGACATAACAAGCGACAAGCTTTTCGATAACCTTGTGTATTTCCTCAAGGCTATAGGACCTGTCTGCGAGAAGTACGGTATAAAGATGGCAATACACCCCGACGACCCTGCATGGCCCGTGTTCGGACTTCCGAGAATCATTACGGGGGAGGAGTCAATCCAGAAGCTCTTCAAGGCAGTAGATAAGCCTTATAACGGTCTTACGTTCTGCATGGGAAGTCTTGGCACCAATCCGAAGAACGATCTTCCCGCAATCATAAGAAGCAGCAAGGGCAGAATCCATTTTGCGCACGTGAGAAACCTCCATCACTATGCTCCGGGCGTCTTCGAGGAAGCTGCACACCTCTCGTCAGACGGATCGTTTGACATGTACGAGGCCGTGAAGGCTCTTCACGACATCGGTTTCGACGGTCCTGCACGCCCCGATCACGGAAGAACAATCTGGGGCGAGAAGTGCATGCCGGGCTACGGCCTCTACGACAGGGCACTGGGTGCGGAGTACATACTCGGTCTCTGGGAAGCAATCGACAAGAGCGAGAAGAGGGGAGTATGAGAGGTCTCAAGTGTGATGTCTACACTTCTCTCAGGGAGGACATAACGACGCTCTCCCTCCTTCCGGGAGCGGAGCTAAGCATAGAGGAGCTCTGCACCCGCTACGGGGTGTCGCGTTCCCCTGTGAGGGATGCGCTGCTGCGTCTTCAGAGGGATAAGCTCGTGGACATCTTCCCGCAGAAGGGAACGAGAGTCTCGTTCCTTGACGAGAAGACAGTCGAAGAGGAGAGATTCATGCGTAAGTGCATCGAACTCGGAGTCGTCGAGAAGTGCATGAAGAAAGAGAGAAGCGATAAGGAATTCAACGCATTTACCGTTAAACTCGAAAGCAACCTCCTGAGACAGAAAGCCTCGCTTCTTGAAGAGAACTACTCTGATTTCTACGGCAGCGATGATGATCTGCATCATCTCTTCTATTCGGAGATCGGACTGGACAATCTCTGGTCCATAGTCGACGCACACACTGGAAACGACAAGCGTATAAGAATGCTGTCCTACAGCGATTCTTCGATAACAGACGGCGTCATGGAGCAGCACATTGCTCTCGTTGATGCAATAAAGGAGAGAAACACTGACAGTGTTCTCTCCGTTCTGAGGATGCACCTCGAGAAGGTCACAAGGGAAATAAAGGACTTCGAGACACAGTATCCGACATATTTTGTAAAGAGGTGAAATAAAATGAAATTACTTGAAAAGGAAATCGGGACAATCAGAAAGGATTCCTCCGTCAGAGTCTACAGCTATGACAGGGAGAAAATCGTCAGAAACACAAAGGAGAGACCCGAGTGGATTCACTTCGGTGCGGGAAACATCTTCCGTATCTTCCCGGCATCTCTCTGCCAGCGTCTCATCGAAGACGGCGCCATGGATACGGGAATCCTCGTCGCCGAAGGCTTCGACTACGAGATAATCGACAGTATATACAGGCCGCATGACAACCTTACTCTCGCTGTCACGCTCAAGGCTGACGGTTCTGTGGAGAAGGAGATTATCGGAAGCGTTGCCGAGGCCGTTAAGGTCGACCCGTCAGTCACTTCTGACTGGGATACACTCAAGAAGGCATTCACCAGCAGGAGCCTCAAGATGGTGTCATTCACAATCACGGAGAAGGGCTATGCGACAAAGACGAGTTCGGGAGACCTGATGCCGTCATATAAGGAAGACTTCGCTCATCCTGTGGAGGACGCGAAGATGCTCCTTTCACGCATCGTCTATCTTCTTTCTCTCAGATATAAGGAAGGAAAGTACCCGCTGACCTTCGTCAGCATGGACAACTGCTCGCATAACGGCGAGAAGCTGCGCTCTGCCATGCTTCTCATCGCGTCATCCTATGTTGAGAACGGCTCGCTCGACAAGGGTTTCCTGGATTATATCAGCGATGAAAAGCAGGTATCCTTCCCCTGGTCAATGATAGACAAGATTACTCCGCGTCCCGACAGCGGTGTACTCGAGACACTGAAAAAAGAAGGCTGGGAGGAGATGGATCCCATCGTAACAACGAAGCACACATACATCGCTCCATTTGTAAACGCAGAGGAGGCACAGTACCTTGTAATAGAGGACAGCTTCGCAGGTGGCCGTCCGGCTCTCGAAAGAAGCGGTGTCTACATGACAGACCGCGACACAGTCAACAGAACAGAGAGAATGAAGGTCACGACATGTCTCAATCCTCTCCACACGTCCCTTGCACTCTCCGGCTGCATTCTGGGGTATAAACTCATAAACGAGGAGATGAAGGATGAGGACCTCGTGAAGATGATAAAGCGCCTCGGCTATACGGAGGGCCTTCCTGTCGTAACGAATCCCGGCATAATCGAGCCGAAGTCATTCATAGATGAGGTAATCAGCGTCCGTCTTCCCAATCCCTTCATGCCCGATACTCCGCAGCGTATCGCAACTGACACATCGCAGAAGCTCTCGATCCGCTTCGGTGAGACTGTGAAGAGCTACATGGAGAAGAAAATGGATCTTTCTTCCCTGAAGGTTGTTCCTCTTGTCTATGCTCTCTTCATCCGCTACTGGATGGGACTGGATGACAGCGGTAATGCTTTTGAGATATCACCCGACCCGATGAAGGACGAGATAAAGCCTCTCGTTTCTTCCCTTTCTCTCGGAGAAAAACTCACTGACAGAAGCGGAGTTGATGCCATTCTCTCTAACGAGAAGATATTCGGCTACGACGTGACGAAGACAGAACTCTACGCTGTGGTTGTCAGAGACCTGGAGGGAATGCTCAACAGGGGCGGCGTGAGAAAAGTAATACACGAAGTGGTAAGTAAATAAACATAACATGTTATCTTATTGAGGGGTATTATAAGATGAAAACACAGTACGACTGTATTGTGATAGGCTCCGGGGTGGTGGGTTCTGCCATCGCCCGTGAGCTCTCACGTTACAGACTGAAGACGGCAGTTCTGGAAAAGAACTGGGATGTATGTAACGAGACAAGCGGTCGTAACTCCGCTGTCGTTCACGGCGGCTTTGCAAACCCCACGGGGAGCATGAAGGCGAAGTGCTGCGTTCTCGGAAACAGGATGATGCAGAAACTCTCGGTTGAACTCGGCTTCCCGTTCAGACGCTGTGGCAAGGTTCTTGTCGGCAACACCGAGGAGGACAGAAGGCAGCTCGAGAGAACACTCGAACAGGGAAAAGTCAACGGCTCGGCGGGGCTGAGGATGATCGGTAAGGAGGAACTCCATAAGATATGTCCCTCCGTCGTCGGGGAGTTCGCTCTTCTCAGCGAATCGAGCGGCATCATGGACCCGTTCCTCTATACAATCGCTCTGGCGGAGAATGCGAAGAAGAACGGCGTTGATTTCTTCTTCGGCCACAGGGTTACCTCTATCGGAAGAGAAAATGACCTCTACACTGTCATAACCGAAAACGGTGATGAGTTCGACGCACGCTGGGTTGTCAACGCCGCGGGGCTCGGAGCCCAGGAGGTTTCCTCGTTCGTGGGTCTCACCGGCTACAGGGTGATCTACTCGAGAAGCAACTACATCGTCCTAAACAGGAGAATGGGAAAGCTTCTTCCGCTTCCTGTCTATCCCGTACCGTCAAATGTATATATGGGAATCCACATCACGCCGACAATCGACGGCAACGTCACAATCGGTCCCGATGCGGAGAATACCGATAATCCTCTCTATTACGGAGTTCCGGAGGGAAAGATAGAGTCCCTTGCCCAGGAGGGCGCAAAGCTCTGGCCTCATATTTCTCCGCGTGACAGAATCCGCATATTCTCGGGTATTCAGCCTAAGGCCGTGAACGAGAAAGGCGAGGTAATTGACTGGCAGATAGACATTTTCGACGATAAGGCTCCGAAATTTGTTTCCTTAATCGGAATAGAGTCTCCGGGTCTTACAGGAAGTGTTCCTCTTGCTCAATATGTTGTAGAGAAAATGAAGGAAAGGGAGGACTTCGTTCCTGACCCGGACTTCGACCCGACGAATCCGAAGAGAATCAGATTCTCCGAGTTATCCGACGAGGAGAAGAATGCCCTCATAAAGGAAGACCCTGACTGGGGTGAAGTCGTCTGCTCGTGTGAGGAGATCACGAAGAAGGAAATCATTTCTGCCATCCACAATCCCCTCGGAGTGAGCACTCTCACGGGAATCAAGTACAGAACCCGTGCGATGATGGGACAGTGCCAGGGCGGCTTCTGCCAGATGAAGATATATGATCTCATCGAGAAGGAGACGGGAAAGAAGAGCAGGGATATCTTCTACTCGTTCCCCGGAAGCTGGGTAGTAAGCGGCGAGATGAGGAGGGAAGAGAAATGAGCAGAAAGGTTGACTGTGTTGTAATCGGAGGCGGTCCCGCAGGACTGAGCTCCGCACTCGCCCTCTATCACAGCGGAGTGAAGAACATCGTGATTCTCGAGAGGGAATCCTCTCTCGGAGGAATCCTGAGACAGTGCATCCACGACGGCTTCGGTCTCGACAGATTCGGAGAGAACCTCTCCGGCCCCGAGTATGCATCACGCTTCATCAGGGAAATCGAGAAGGAAAGGATTCCGTATATCACGAATGCTACGGTCATGAACATCACACCCGAGCGTCACGTCATCGTTTCCACAAGGGAAGGAGTGACGGAGTATGAGGCGAAGGCTGTAATCCTTGCAATGGGATGCAAGGAGAGAAGCGCGGGCTCTATCGCACTCCTGGGTGAGAGACCTGCCGGAGTATATACTGCAGGTACTGCCCAGGCCTACATGAACCTCTACAACAGGATGCCGGGTAAGAATGTGATTATCCTCGGCTCCGGTGACATCGGCCTCATCATGGCCCGACGTCTCACGCTTGAGGGAGCGAAGGTAAGTGCCGTCTTCGAATTAATGCCGACGCCGAACGGACTGCCGCGTAATATAGTCCAGTGTCTATATGACTATGACATTCCTCTCTTTCTCAACCATACGGTAACGAAGATTTACGGAAGGGAGAGAATCGAAGGCGTCCTTGTCAGCGAAGTGGACTCCTCTCGTCGCCCCATCCCGGGAAGCGAGAAGTACTATCCGTGTGACACGCTCATTCTCTCGGTCGGCCTCATTCCGGAGAACACGCTTCTCGAGAATGCCTCAATAGCAATAGACCCGTCTACAAGCGGGGCCGTTGTCGACGAGCACTACCAGACTTCCCTTAAGGGTGTATTCAGCTCCGGCAATGTTCTTCACGTCCACGACCTTGCCGACGCTGTCACAAGGGAGAGCGAGAACCTCGCTGTCGCTGTGAAGCGCTACCTTGACGGCGAGATAAAGGAGACGAGGGATCTTTCTCTGAAGAAGGGAAACGGTATCGGGCACGTGATCCCGCAGAGGATAACATCCTCCGACTCCTTCCTTCTTTCCCTGAGAGTGAGACAGCCCTTCTCGCCGTGCACTGTCAGAGTGACGCAGAACGGCCGTACGATAGCCGAGAAGAAGATAAGAAAGGCAATCCCCGCGACTATGATCGATATGGAAGTCGACGGTTCTCTCATCGGGAACGATGGGAATGTGGAGGTGAGTGTACTATGACAAAGCTCTATACATGCATATGCTGCCCGAACGGCTGTGACATCTGTGTTGAAATCGAGAACGGAAAATTCGTCTCCGCATCTGGAAACAGATGCAGAAAAGGTATCGATTACGTCACACAGGAGCTGACAAGCCCGATGAGGACGATAGCATCCTCAGTTCTTGTCCGCGGCGGGGAGTTACCGCTTGCATCGGTCAGGACGACGAAGGCGATTCCGAAGGACATGATCTTCCGTGTCATGGACGAGATAAAGAAGACCGTCCTCGACGCTCCCGTCGAAGAGGGAACCGTGATTATACACAGTGTGTGTAACCTTCAGAGTGATATAGTTGTTACTAAAAGTGTAAAGGCGAAAAGCTGAAGAGTAACGGCTACATTAAAGAGGCACCATCCCAGAATCCCCCGGGAGGTGCCTTTTCTCTTGTGAGTGTTCAGCCTGCTGAAACATCAGCATTGCCATATGTGATGTTTTTGCCT
>CAVFYD010000097.1:0-8238 GCA_963626615.1 Sphaerochaetaceae bacterium | reverse complement strand
ACTCGAAGCTCCAGGAGACGCTCGACAGGCGTATAACGGCATCGTTCGAGGCCGTCACGGAAAACCTCAACAAACTGTATAAGGCGATGGGATCGCTCGACACTCTTTCCGGAGATGTCAGGAAAATGAATGCACTCTTCTCCAACGTCAAGACGAGGGGAGTCTGGGGTGAGATGCAGGCGGAGAGTATCCTTTCCGACATCCTTACTCCCGACCAGTGGGTGAAGAACTATTCTCCGAGAAAAAACAGGGAGAAGGTGGAATTCGCAGTCCGTCTTCCGGGAAAGGAGAGCGGCGAGATATTCCTTCCGATAGACAGTAAGTTTCCCGTTGCCGACTACGAGCGCTACAAAGCTGCAGTGGACAGTGGCGACAGGGAGACTGTGGACGCTGAAATGAAGAACATGAGAAGAGTCATAGAGAAGGAGGCCAGGACGATAAACGAACTCTATGTTGTTCCTCCGGAGACCACCGACTTCGCACTTCTCTTCCTTCCGAGCGAGGCACTCTACCTTGAAGTACTGAAGATAGACGGGCTTGTGGAGAAACTCCAGAACGACTGGAGAGTCGTAATCACCGGGCCGAATAACTTCGCGGCCCTCCTGTCGTCCCTTTCCCTGGGCTTCAAGACAATGCAGATAGAGGCCTACACATCTACCATCTGGCATCTTTTCGAGGACCTGAAGAAGCTTTTCGGAGATCTCTCGAAGAGTGTCGACGAGTCAAAAAGAAGTGTTGACAAGGCCCAGGAGAGCCTGGAGAAGGCGAAGGCGAGAAAGGAGAAGATAAGTAATGTGCTTTCAAAAATCGAATCGAGTGCGGAAAAAGCCGCCATCAGCGAGATTAAAGAGTATTATATAGAGGAAAACAGCGAAAACGGGGGAGAAGAATTTCCGCATTTACAGAATTGACATTTCCGTAAAGAAAAGAAAGACTTTATTATTCAGTTATGCCGAAGATTGTAGACAGAGAAGAAAGGATGAATATGATTCTCATGAAGGCCATGGACGTCTTCAGTGAGGTGGGGTACAGGGAATCGAACCTGACGCTGATAGCCGAGAAGTGCGGACTTTCCCGACCGACTGTCTATCAGTACTTCAAGGACAAGAAGGACATCTACTACTATGCCGTGAAGAAGGTGACGGGCGAGATGTTCACCCTCTATTCGTCCTTTGCCTTCGACGATAGTGAAAGGGATGAAATCGAAAGACTCGATATGATCATCACCGATCTCTTTTTAAAGGCGAAGACCCATGATGCGGCACTCTCCAACCTCGTGGAGTTCATCCTTGCAGAGAAGCGAAGCGGCGTTGACGTCTATGAGATTATCCGCTCGCGCACGGCGAAGCTGAGAATCCTCATCAAGAGACTTCTTCTCCAGGGCGTCCACAGGGGAACCATCAGACAGTGCAACGTCGAGAAACTCGGGGACGAGGTTTATAACCTCATCCAGGCGGAATGCTTCCAGGTCGGGTTCTTCTCCAACTACACACCCGAGGAGGCTCATGAGACAATCTCCGATTTCCTCCTCACATTCAGGGTCTGATTTTTTTCTTTACGATTTTCATTTTTATTACTAACTTAATCTCAGGTGTTATGATTTCGATTCTTCAAATTTTATATCTGGAGGAAAAGAAATGAATTTCGATAAGTTTACAGTAAAGATGCAGAATGCAATAGAGGAGGCTGTAAAGACGGCAGAGAGTGCCGGACACAGCGAGGTTGCTCCTGCACACATGATTCTCGCCCTCCTCGGACAGAAGGACGGGGTCCTCAGACCGCTCTTTGAAAAACTCGGAGTATCTACAGAAAGCGTACAGACGGCAATGGAGGAGGTTCTCAGAAAACTTCCCAAGGCCTACGGTAACACGCAGAAGACATTCTCGCGTTCAATGGCGAGAATCCTCGGAGCATGCGAGAAGACGGCCGGCGACTTCAAGGATGAATATGTATCGGCAGAGCACTTCCTCATTGCGCTTCTCACCGATGAATGCGAGGAGAAGGATGCTCTCATACGTCTCGGTGTCACGAAGGACAATGTACTCGAGGCACTCAAGGCCATCAGGGGCAATCAGAGAATAACGAGTCAGGATCCCGAGGCTCAGTATGCCGCTCTCGACAAGTACTGCAAGGATCTGACAAGAGAAGCGAAGGAAGACAAGCTTGACCCCGTCATCGGAAGAGACGAGGAGATAAGGCGTGTCATGCAGGTTCTCTCGAGAAGGACCAAGAACAACCCTGTCCTCATCGGTGAACCGGGTGTCGGAAAGACAGCCATCGTCGAAGGACTGGCAGAGCGTATAGCGAAGGGAGATGTTCCGGAGTCACTCAGGGACAAGAGGCTTCTCTCTCTCGATATCGGTTCCCTCATCGCGGGTGCAAAGTTCCGCGGGGAGTTCGAGGAGAGACTCAAGGGTGTCATCAACGAAGTCACGAAGAGCGATGGAAGGATCATTCTCTTCATCGATGAACTTCATACAATTGTCGGTGCAGGTGCCGCCGAAGGCTCCACGGATGCCTCCAACCTCATCAAGCCGGCTCTTGCAAGAGGCGAGCTTCATGCAATCGGTGCAACAACTCTCGACGAATACCGTAAGTATATCGAGGCCGACAAGGCCCTCGAGAGAAGGTTCCAGCCTGTGTACGCAAAGGAACCCAGCGTCGAGGACACAATCTCCATTCTCCGCGGACTCCAGCCCAAGTACGAGGTTCATCATGGAGTCAGGATCAAGGATGAGGCACTCGTTGCGGCAGCAACGCTCTCTGACAGATATCTGACGTCCCGTTTCCTTCCCGATAAGGCAATCGACCTTGTCGATGAGGCTGCGTCCCAGATCAAGATGGAAATCGAATCCCAGCCGGAGGCCCTCGATAAGCTCCAGAGAAAGATTCTCCAGCTTCAGATAGAGAAGCAGGCACTCAGCCGTGAGAACGATGAGGCCTCGAAGGAAAGACTGGAGAAGCTCAACGTCGAACTCGGCGACGACCAGACAAAGTACGATGCACTGCATCTCGAGTGGCAGAACGAAAAGGACGCCATTCTTGCCCTCAGGGAGAAGAAGGCCGAGATGGAGAAGCTCGTGCAGAGGAAGGAGAACGCCGAAAGGAACGGCAACCTCAACGAGGCTGCCCAGATAAAGTACGGCGAGATGCCTTCTCTCGAGAAGGCCATAAAGGAGGCCGAGGACAAGGTCAACTCCTTCAAGGGAGCGGAGGGAAGACTCCTGAGGGAGGAAGTCACCGAAGACGACATCGCAAAGGTCGTGTCTCTCTGGACAGGAATACCGGTGGCAAAGATGATGAGCTCCGAGATGCAGAAGTACGCGGATCTCGAGAAGACTCTTTCAAAGTCCGTTATCGGGCAGAGAGAGGCCATTGAAGCCGTGAGCAATGCCATCCGCCGTAACAAGGCAGGTCTCAGCGATGAGCACAGACCGCTCGGGTCGTTCCTCTTTGCGGGGCCCACCGGTGTCGGCAAGACACTTCTTGCAAAGGTGCTCGCATCCTTCCTCTTTGATGACGAGAAGGCTCTCACGAGGATAGATATGTCGGAGTACATGGAAAAGTACTCGGTATCCCGTCTCATCGGAGCGCCTCCAGGATATGTCGGCTACGATCAGGGCGGACAGCTTACGGAAGTCGTGAGACGCCGTCCGTACTCCGTCATCCTCTTCGATGAAATCGAGAAAGCCCATCCGGATGTCTTCAACATCCTCCTGCAGGTCCTTGACGACGGAAGACTCACTGACGGTCAGGGCAGGGTCGTGGACTTCACGAACACGATCATCATCATGACGAGTAACCTCGGAAGCGAGTATATTCTCAAGGATCCCGGGCATGCAGATGAAGAGGTGATGGATGCAATACACCACGCCTTCAAACCGGAGTTCATCAACCGTATCGACGAGATAGTCATCTTCAACCCGCTCGGAAAGGATCAGGTCAGGAGCATCGTCCATCTGCAGCTTGAGACCCTCGCCGGGAGACTGGAGAAGAGAGGTATCACACTGTCGTGGACAGGAGATGTCGAAGACTACATCGCAGAGGTCGGCTTCGATCCGGATTATGGTGCAAGACCTGTCAGAAGGGCCATCCAGAATGAAATCGAGAATACGCTCTCGCGTTCGATTCTCTCCGGAGAGGTCAGGAAGAACGGCTTAATCAATGTAACGCTCAAGGACGGAAAAATCTCCGTTGAAGACTGAGAGCGCGGAGTATCGTGAGGGTGTGTCCACATCGTAGACGCATCCGATGGGGGAGGGAATCGTAATGAAGCCCTCCCTTTTCAGATACTCCTTCATCGTCCCGTCCCATTTAAGGAGCTTATCACGGTTTTCACGTCTGTAGCAGACGGGGTGCCCCGGGATGGAGTTATGGGCGGGACGCACTATCGGGCTTCTTTCAAGAGACGAGAAGAGAGATTCGTTGTCCTCTACGCCGAGAAGCGGGAGATCCGAGGGAAGGACCGAGAAGTCATCGTCCCCGACGGCTTCAATCCCCTTGAGAGTGCTTCCTCTCTGTCCCTTTTCATATTCACTGTTATATACAAACTCCACAGGGTAATCTTTGAGAATGCTCTCTATCTTCTCCCTTTCGTGTCCCGTGACTACGATAACCCTCTTTGAGAGGGGAAGGACTGAAAGGAGTGTGTTTTCGATGACTGTCATACCCCTCCAGGGCAGGAGAAGCTTGTTTCTTCCCATTCTCGAACTCAAGCCCGCTGCAAGCAGAATTGTTGTCATATGTGCATTCTACTCCCAATCGGTGATGACTGAAAATTCCTAAAAGAAAATCTTTTAAAACGGTTTTCGGGCATTCAGAATATATGCATATTTCATATTTCTGGGGGAAATATATGCCGAATACGCTGTTCTGCCCCTGCTGCGGGGGCAATAGGACTGTGGAAAATGACGGGGGCTCATACCGCTGTCCTCTCTGCAGGACAACTTTCAGAAGAAGTGACGAGGAATGTCTTGCCTCGAGCCTGAGAAGCATAACCCTGGATCTCAAGAGACTGGGGGAGGACAGAATAAGAATTCTCATCTCGTCAAAAAAGAGGGAAGACGGTGCAGTTTTCAAGGTTTTCACTTCGGAGAGTCAGACAGACGGGAGTGTGAGCGCCGGGGAGTGGAAGGAGATTGCAGAATCGCTCTTTCTGACTGCTCATTTCGAATGCTGGAAACAGACTTCGTATGATCCGGCTCTTTCTGACGCAATGATGTGGACGCTTACCGTCTCCTTCGAGCGTAAGCACTCCATGTCCTCTCACGGCTGCAACGGCTATCCTCCGTACTGGAACGATGTCATTTCGTCCCTCTCATTCTGCTTCAAGGCAGCAGGCCTCGATCCTGAATCATATCTCTCAAAGAAAAAGGAGCCGTCCTGACGGGCAGCTCCCTTTGTGCCGGCTTCTTTTCAGTCGGCCTTTCTTGCGTCCTCGAGGACTGTGTCCTCTCTGCTCTGCTTCACCTTGACAGGCTTTACATGCCAGATGTCATCAGCATATTCCCTTATCGTCCTGTCGGATGAGAAGAAGCCGGAAGAGGCGATGTTGAGTATTGCCTTTCTGTTCCACTGTGTTCTGTTGTCCCTGTAGAGGCTTACGGCATCCTCGTGACGTGACGAGTATGATGCGGCATCGGCCATCAGGAAGTATCTGTCGTTCTGATCGATGATGGAAGAGAGGAGAGGTGTGAAGATTCCGTTTTCGCTGTTGTTGAAGAATCCGGACTGGATGAGCTCTACCGCACTCCTTATCTCGTCATTATTGTTTATCCATTCACGTGAGGAATAAATCGGGGCAAGGGCGGCAATCTCCTTCTCTGTGTGGCCGAAGATGAAGATGTTCTCGTCTCCGACTCTTTCCGCCATCTCTACGTTGGCGCCGTCAAGCGTTCCGATTGTGAGTGCACCGTTCACCATGAACTTCATGTTGCCTGTTCCGGAAGCCTCCGTTCCGGCGGTCGAAATCTGTTCGGAGAGGTTCGTTGCAGGGATGACTGCCTCTGCAAGCGTTACCCTGTAGTCGGGCATGAAGTAGACGTGCAGGAGATTCCTTACCTGCGGATCCTGGTTGATTACCGATGCAATCGAGGAGATGAACTTGATTATGAGCTTTGCATTCACATAGCCCGGAGCCGCCTTTCCGCCGAAGAGGAAGGTGATGGGCTGGAAGTTCTGACGGTAGCTGGAGTCACTCTTGAGCCTGTTATATATCATGACGATGTTGAATGCGTTGAGAAGCTGTCTCTTGTACTCGTGGATTCTCTTCACCTGAACATCGATGAGAGTCGATGTGTCGAGCACGATTCCCGCATCCTTTCTGAGGAATGCCGCCGCATTCTCCTTTGCCTTCTCCTTGACAACGCCGAACTTCTCGACAAATGCACTGTCGTCGGCAAAGGCTCTGAGCTTCTCCACTTCGTCGAACGATGTGATCCACTTGCTTCCTATAGCCTCGCTGATGAGGGATGCGAGAGCGGGGTTGGCGTCAAGAAGCCATCGGCGCTGTGTGATTCCGTTCGTCTTGTTGTTGAACCTGTCGGGAAAAACCAGGGCGAACTCGGGGAACATGTTCTCTTTGAGGAGCTTCGAGTGCAGTGCGGCGACACCGTTTGTGGAATGGCTGCCGATGATGGCGAGGTTCGCCATCCTGACCATCTTCGGGTTGCTTTCCTCTATGATCGATATCTTCGCAATCTTGTCGTTCTGCATCGGGAAGTAGGAAACGGTGGAGGAGAGGAAGCGTCTGTTGATCTCGTAGATAATCTCCATGTGCCTCGGAAGCAGTGATTCGATCATCGGGAGAGGCCACTTCTCGAGTGCCTCCGGCATGAGTGTGTGGTTGGTGTAGCCGAGGGTCTTCACCGTGATGTCCCAGGCTTCGTCCCATCCCAGTCCTTCAGAGTCGATGAGAATTCTCATGAGCTCCGGTACCGCAAGGGACGGGTGCGTGTCGTTCATCTGGATTGCAGCCTCGCAGGGGAAGTTCTTCCAGCTGTAGTCCCCGTAGCGCTTGAATCTTCTGACGATGTCCTGAAGAGAGCATGAGACGAAGAAATACTGCTGCTTGAGCCTGAGCTCCTTACCCATGTAGAGAGTGTCATTGGGGTAGAGGACCTGACTGAGTGTCTCCGCATTTATCTTCTTTCTGACGGCTTCTGTGTAGTCACCGCTGTTGAACTCCTCGAATGAGAAGCCGTCGGGGCTTGTTGCTGACCATAGACGGAGAGTGTTCACCGTCTTTCCGCCGTAGCCGACTATCGGGGTGTCGTAGGCAACACCGTTTACCTGCTCGGAGGGAACCCACTTGAAGATGTCCCTGCCGTTCTCCCTGAGATGTGCGACATGGCCGCCGAAGTAGACGGGATATGTCAGATCCGGTCTCTTGAGCTCCCAGGGGTTGCCGTCCCTGAGCCAGTTGTCCGGCTGCTCGGACTGGTAGCCGTTGACGATCTTCTGGCGGAAGATTCCGTAGTTGTATCTTATGCCGTAGCCGTAGGCGGGGATTTCAAGGGTTGCAAGTGAGTCCATGAAGCATGCCGCGAGTCTTCCCAGTCCTCCGTTCCCCAGTCCTGCGTCGGGTTCGGTGTCCCTGAGCTCCTCGTAGTTGTAGCCGAGAGAGGAAAGAGCATCCTTCACAGGCTTTTCGATGCCGAGGTTTATTATGTTGTTCGTCATGGCTCTTCCCATGAGGAATTCAAGCGAGAGATAGTAGACTCTCTTGGAGTGGTTCTTTCTCTGTGTCTTTCTCGAAAGGTCCCACTGATGGATGATCCTGTCCCTGATTGCGTAGGCTATGGCCTCATAGCGGCCTTCGGGTGTCGTATGGTAGACGTCTGCGTCCTGGTTGTATTTGAGCTGTTCGGCGAAGTCGAGTGCGATTTCCCCGCTCGTGTTACCGTATCTGATGCGGTCTTTTTCCTGCATTGTTTTCCTCCACGGAGTATTAAGTGCGGTTTTTATTCTATTTAAATCTTGCGTAGGTATTCAATAACGAAGTCGATATTAAATTTGAAATGTTCCGTTTTTCTTCACTTGAATCTTTTGGCCTGTACCTGTAGAATCACTTCTGACATCTTACTTTAAGTGGCATTCAGACGAAGGCTCTTCTTTCTATTGACAAGAAAGGGCTCTTTTTGCTAGAGTTTCCATTGCGTGTCGCAAATTAATGCGATTTGCACGCTCTTGTAGCTCAGCATGGTAGAGCACCACCATGGTAAGGTGGGGGTCGGCGGT
>CAVFYD010000096.1:0-8290 GCA_963626615.1 Sphaerochaetaceae bacterium | reverse complement strand
GTGAGGAACATGAACTTTATTCCGTCGCTGAGTGCAACTTCATACTCTTCCCTGTCACATGGCATCTCGTTCTCGCTTCTTCTGTAGAGAACGGTCACGCTCTCGACACCTGCTGTCCTTTCAGCCATTCTTGCAGCATCCATTGCTGTGTTTCCGCCACCTACCACTATAACGTGCTTTCCGAGGTCGACAGACTCGCCTCTCTTGCTCTTTGTGAGGAAGGAGACAGCGCTCTCCCTGGGACCGTTACCGCTGACACGCGGGTCGTTGGCTTCTGTAGCACCTACAGATACGAAGATGTATTCGAAGCCTTCCTTCTTGAGACCGGAGATTGTCTTCTCCGTGTTGAAGTGGAACTTCACGCCGTGTTCCTTTATGAATGCGACATCCTTATCCACTGCAGATGAAGGAATGCGGAATTCCGGGATTACGTTCTTCACGACGCCGCCGGCAGTTGCCCCCTTCTCGAAAACGGATGTGTCAAAACCTGCAAGAGCGAGGAAATATGCAGCGCTGAGGCCAGCCGGTCCTGCGCCGATTACAGCTGCCTTCACGTCAGACGGCTCTTCGGGCCTGTCCCAGAAGTCTGCCTTGAATTCATCGAATCCCTTCTCCGCACAGAGTCTCTTGACTTCCCTGATCTGTACCGGTCCCTCGTAGTCCATTCTGGAGCAGTGATTCTGGCACTGATGGTCGCAGATCCAGCCCGTGATGTTCGGAAGTGCGTTCGATGTATAGATGAGAGAGAGTGCCTCTGCAACTCTTCCCTCTCCTGCGAGAGCTACATACTCGGGAATCGGCTGATGTATCGGGCATGCCTCGACACACGGAGCGACATAGCAGTCGAAGAGTTCGAGAGGAGTCCCGACCTTTGCCCTGTTCGTGCCTCTGTAATCCTTGCCTGCAATTCCCTTCGGGTCGGAGACCTTCTCGACGAACTTTCTGAGCTTTGAAACATCGATTGTGTCCATCTTCCATGCGCTCTTTGCTTCGCCGCAGATTTCGCAGAGCTGCTTCATCTTTGCATATCCGCCGGGATGGAGCATGTCGGTAGCGAGTGTAATCGGGTGAATGCCTGTCTCGAAGAGATCCTTGACAGAGAGTGCGGAAACACCGCCGGAATAGGAAATCGGAAGACTTCCGTTGAACTCTTCGCTGAGGATGAGTGCAACACGCGTCGAAAGCGGAAGAAGAATTCTTCCCGAGCCGTATCTTTCGTCTCCGGGGAGAACATCCTGCGGATTGACGTTGCCGAGTGTGTTCGTAAGCTTGACGCCGAACTTTCTGCCTTCCTTCCTTGCGAGTTCCACAAGGCGGTGGAGCATTGCCTTTGCATCAGAGAGCTGCAGGTCATGCTCGAAGCTCTCTCTCTTGAGAACGACGTAGTTGAAGCCGAGATTGTCGAGAACCTCTCTGACAGTGTCATAACCGAGAAGTGTCGGGTTAAGCTTCACGAATGTATCGAGCTTCTTCTCGGTGAGAAGGTAAGAGCAGATTGCCTCGATTTCCTTCGGAGGACAGCCGTGCATTGTGGATACCGTCACGCTCGGGCAGATGTTTCTGCTTATCTTGTCAAGAGTCCTGAGAGCCTTGTCGCTTCTGTCCTCGAGTCCGGTGCCGTCCAGGAGACCATCGACGATTGCAGCCTTTGCCTCATTGATGTATTCGTCGAAGAGAGGCTTCTTTGCGGCATCGATCATGCTGTCGATAAAGATCTGCATCTTCTCCTCTTTGATTCCTTCAAGGTTATAGCCGCAGGACATGTTGAATATGAACGAAGGCTTTTCTACAACCTTGTCATTCTTGAGGCTCTCGATGATGTGGAGGGCAATCCATGCCTTCAGGTATTCGTCATATGCCTTCTCGAGTGTATACTCTGTCGACCATTCGACGTTGTATCCCTCGTCGCGTGCGTCGATACAGGGCTTTGCGATTTCGAGATGGTCCATGATCTGGACGGTCTTGAGCTCGATGAAGCGTGCACCTACCAGGTAGGATGCGATTATGTTCTGACAAAGCTGTGTGTGCGGGCCTGCTGCTGGTCCCATCGGAGTCGAGCACTTCTGATTGAAGACGTCAACGGAGTTCTTTCCGTTATCAGAATAGAACTGTTCCCTGTTGATACTGAAAATAGAATCATGATTCTTGTATTCGCCTGCGATTCTCGAAAGAAGCTCAGCAAACGGAATAGGTCGCATTAAATCTGCCATGCGTATGTCTCCTCTTTTGTTCCACGGTGCTACCGTACTTCCTATTTTTACCCACTTACAGGTCAAAGTCAAATAATTTTGCAACATTTCGCAACATTATGCCCCCTCTTCAAAAAAAACCCCCTTCTGTGCTATATATAGATAAATAAGGAGCGGATAATCTCCGCTGCATCAAATATTTATCGATAAAGAAAGGACTAGTCGAAGAAAAATGGTTGAAAGAACATTCATCGCCGTCAAGCCGGACGCAGTACAGCGCGGCCTCATCGGAAAGATCATCACACGCATTGAAGAGAAGGGGTACAAGATCATTGCCCTCAAGATGCTCGAGGTAACGCCCGAGCAGGCTGCAGCACACTACGCCGAGCACCAGGGAAAGCCGTTCTATGACGGCCTCGTGAAGTTCATCACCTCTGCCCCGATTGTTGCAATGGTCGTCGAGGGAGAGGATGCCATCTCCGGAATGAGACAGCTCATGGGGAAGACAAACCCGTCTGCGGCCGAAGTCGGCACTGTCAGAGGAGACTTCTCACCTCTCATGAGCTTCAACTGCATCCACGGCTCGGACAGCCCGGCATCAGCCGAAAGGGAGACAGCCATCTACTTCAGTGAAAACGAGATGTGTACTTCCTGGAAGACGATGTTCGAAATCATCAGGGAAAACCTCGAGAAGTAAAAGACATGGGGCGCCGGAAACCGACGCCCTCTTCTTTTCATTGTTCAGACAGCCTTATGATATGCACGTTCTGTGCGCTCCGATACCTGGCATGAAAGGCTTGTCATAATAACTCATCAGTTCCTCTGACTGATTCGCCGATATTCCCAGTTCAATTACAAAGCTCTGCGATGATGATGTTCTTGTAATTCTCAGGAATTTCTGCATTCAGGATTTTCCGGACATTCTCTGCCTGCTTTGAAGCTTCGCCACTCGCAAATCCCTCCTCTCTTCCTTCATCAAAACTCATCTTCATGAACTGAGCAATCCTAAGTTTGTCACTCTGTCTCATATGCGCCTCCGGCTCGTGCTTCTTCTCGAACGAGAATTCCTCTGTCCAGACACTCGACGATAGTCCTTTCTATCGCCTCCACACCGTTTCCGAAGAGAGAAACATTCCTGTCCCTCGTCTCACAGAATTCAGAGAACTCCTTCATCCTCCCGCTGCTGTTCCTGAGGGTGAATACCCCGACGGGGATGTACGGTTCATGCTCCATGGGAACAAGAAGAGACGTAACGTGAATCTCTTCGGGAACATTCTCCTGCCCCACATAGAAAACATACAACTCAAAATCGGGAACGTCTACCCTTTTTCTCCTGTGTTTTCTGACAGAGAAATCAGGAACAAGAAGAGGATACAGGGCAGTATAGTATTCCATCAGTCTGTAGCCGATGTTCTCCGTCCAGAGCGACTGACACTCTATCAGTATGAGCTTCTTCTCCCTGACGACAAACGAGCAGTCATTGTAGATATCCACCATGAAGAGATTCTCGATGTTGACAAGTCTTATGTCGTCCGCAGTCACGTCACTGTCTTCAGGATGAATGGTCCTGTAGAAATCCAGAAGATAATCCTTCTTCCTTACGCAGAGCGCAAAGGCAGTGTCCCTGATCTTCCCGTTCGGAATCAGCTTATGCTCCTCGATAAGACGGCTGTAGTACTCCAGCGAGTCCTTCTGATTCTTTCTTTTTCCGGATTCAGACATTTTTCACCTCCTGTTATATAAAGGTCCAAAAATGGTCATTTCTGTCAAAAAAGGTTAAGGATTACAGATTGCACGGTCTTATGGAATTTACATATGCCGAACTGATTGTGCAGTATTCAACGGAAAACCTCAGTCATAAAGAGAATGACTGAGGAATACGCCAGAATGAAAATTTTACAATTATTTTTCCGTCAGGTCCTGAAAAGCTTCCCCGAACACCTGAAACAGAGGACCATCGTCAGAATAAGGGACACTACATCAGCAACAGGCTGAGCAAGAAGAAAGCCTCGAGGATGAAGAGAGAGGGAATGCAGACAAGTCCCTGACGCGATATGTTGACGAAAAGCGACGCCCAGCCGTTCCCCGTCGCCTGCAGTGCATTCACAAGCACGTAGTAGATACCGAAGAGGAAGCTTGTCGTGAGGACTATCTTCGAGAACTGCACACCTATGCTTAGTGCAGTCTCGTCAGTCAGAAATGCACCCCCAATCTGATTGATGAAGATATAGCATAGAAGTGTCATGACCGAGCTGATTACAAAGGAGAACACAAGCGAGAATCTCAGGCACTTCCTGTACCTTTCCCCGTTCTTAGAACCGATGAAGTAGCCCAGAAGCGGCTGCACGCCCTGTCCCAGTCCTATACATATCATACCGGTAATCATGGTAACCTTGCCGGCAACGCCGAAGCCTGCGACGAGAAGGTTGCCGTAGTGTGACATGCGGCTGCTCATCACGATGTTGCTGACACTCATGAGCAGTGAGCCCAGGGATGCGGGAATGCCGATTGAAAGAACACCTTTCACTATCTCACGCTCGAGTGAAAAATCTCTTATCGAGATGCGCAGGGCCGACTTTCCCCTGAGGAAATATATGATGTAACAGAGAGCTCCAGCCGTGTTTCCTATTACCGTTGCAACCGCAGCTTCCATGATGTCCCAGCCGAAAGCAAGAATCATTATGGGATCGAGAATGATATTGAGAAGGTTTCCTATGACCTGCCCCGTCATTGTCTTTCCTGACTCTCCCTCCGCCCTGACGACGTTGGAGAAGCATGTGGAAATGAGAACAAGGGGCCCGGAGAAAGAGACTATCACAAGATAGGTCTTCGCATAGTCAAAGGTGTCAGAAGAGGCACCGACAAGGATGAGGAGCTTGTCCATGAAGATGAGAAAGATGAGGCTCATCAGTGTTCCCACTGCGACGCATGCCCACATCGAGAATGATGAAACCTTCTTCGCCTCTTCATTTCTCCCCTCTCCGAAGAGGCGGAAAATCAGGCTCGTTCCCCCGATTCCGAATATCTGACCGACAGCCATGAATACAAGAAACACAGGTGTTGCCAGTGACACTGCGGCAACCTGCAGTGCATCATGTGTCTGCCAGGTTATAGACAAGAACCATTATCAGAGCAACCATCGCGGGCAGTGCGTTCTTTATGACCGAGGATACCACACTGCCGTTTTCAAAGCTCTCCCTTGCCCTGCTTTCTTTCATTTCAGGTTCTCCTTCATGTGCAGAGTACTTACCTCATCGTCAGAGAGGCCTGAGACAAGAGTGGACTCCGCATTCTCCATCGGCACTGAAGCCCTGGACAGACACTCTTCACCTTTCTGTGTCAGGCGGACAATCTTCACTCTCCTGTCAGATTTGTCAGTAAACGAATCAACAATTCCCTTTTCATCCATTCTCATTATGAGCCCCGCCACAGTCGGCTGCGACAGAGAGAAGAACTTTTCCATCGCCTTGAGCGTCATCTCCCCGTTGTCTCTCTTCTTCAGAGTAAGGAGAGCTGAAACCTGCATCATAGTAAGGTCACTCTCCTTGAGTTCGTTGTTGGCCTTCTTTGCAAGGCTGTCATTAATCTGCTTGAGCAGAAAGCCTCCTTTTCCGTCTGTTTTCACACCTTAGAAAAATAGCATGCTATTGTTAAATCAACAGCATACTATCAAAAATACCCTAAACTCTAAGAACCGTTTCGCCCCGTTTCCTTGTCAGAACTCCTCGGAAAGCTTCTCGAGTTCCGAAAGGCTCTTGTCACTGAGGGCGCTCATTATCGTGACGGAGGTATCTGCAAAGGTGATATCCTTCGACTTCTCGAACATTCCCTTCATGATGCGAGTGGCAACCGGTCCCCAGGAGCCGTTCTCGATGAAGCCTATCTTCCTCTTCTGGTAGAAGCGGTGAGTCAGACGCTCGATGAATCCCCTCATCGGAGGGAAGATATCGCCGTCGTATGTCGTGGTTGCAAGTATGAGGTTTGCGTGGCGGAATGCAGAGGCGACGGCAGCATAGACGTCACAGCGCGCAAGGTCATAGACTTCGACCTTTCTGCCCTTCTTTTCAAGAAGCCCCACCAGAGTCATCACAGCCTCCTTCGTATGGCCGTAGACCGATGTATAACAGACAGTTATCCCGTCATCTTCCGGAGTATATGACGACCACTTATCATAGAGAGAGATGTAATAGCCGAGGTTATCTTTCAGTACCGGTCCGTGAAGAGGACAGATTATTGCGATATCAAGAGAAGAAGCCTTTCTGAGGAGATTCTGGACCATGCTTCCGTACTTTCCGACGATTCCTATGTAGTAGCGTCTTGCCTCCTCTGCCCACTCTTCGTCCTTCCTTCTGAGATCATTTGCGGTGAACGTACCGAAGCCGTCTGCAGAGAAGAGAACCTTATCGAGGGCGTCATATGTGACCATCACTTCCGGCCAGTGAACCATCGGAGCGGCGACAAAGGAGAGTGCATGCTCTCCTAGCGTGAACACATCCCCGTCCTTTATGACGATTCGGCGCTCAGCATAATCATCACCGAAGAAGTTCTTCATCATCCTGAATGCCTTCTCGGAGGAGACTATCTTCGCCTGAGGATACTTCTCCATGAATGCTGCTATGCCCGCAGAATGGTCCGGTTCCATGTGCTGGACGACCAGATAATCGATGTTATCCGTTTCCTTCTCTATATTACAAAGCCATTCTGAGACGAACTGAGCCTCCACAGTGTCCATCACAAGGCTCTTTCCTTCACTCATGATGAGATATGAATTATATGAGACACCTCTATCGAGAGGATACTGCGATTCGAAGAGAACCGTACTGTGGTCATCAACACCTATGTATCTTATATCTTTCGTTATTTCCATTGTTTCTTACCTTCCTGTTAAGAAATATTACTGATAATCATTCCTTATTACAATAATTGCACTTTCATTCGAAGCGCTTTGGACCTACAATTTCCACATGGAAAAGAAAGATTACACACTTACTGACCTTGAGTTCACACCCCGGAGTGCCGAAGAGATGCTCTCCGGTTCTCTCGATGACGACATTCTCGCACGCATGAAGAAAGTCATAGAGACCGAAGGACCCGTAAAAGAGAGTCTCATGTTCAAGCGCGTCCTCAACTCCTATGACCTCTACAAGAACGGCTCGAGGCTGAGCGTACTCCTCTCCTCGCTTTCATCACGCCTGGAGTATCCCGTCACAGAGGACGGAGAGGAGAAGGTCTACCATACGGGGAAGAATGAAGACTATTTCCGTCCTACGCCCCTTTCGGAAATCAGGTACTCATATCAGATTCCGTACGCGGAGGGAGCCAACTGCATTCTGTACATCCTCGAAAACACAGATAAAACCTCATACACGAAAAGCGTTCTCTTCCGCCTCTTTCTCTCCCAGATGGGCTACCTCAAGTCCGGAGACCAGATAACATCCCTCTTTGAGGGGGCGCTCAGGGACGCCAGGATAAAGATAAGCGGAAACGGGAGAATCATGAGATAAAAAAAGAAAAACGGCAAAAAATATTGATGAAAAACTCAATTATTTGAAAAATTCAGCTATTTACCGCAATTTTTTTCTTTACAAATCACATTTTCACAACAATACTAGTCACACATAGGAGATTATTATGCTCATCAATCTTAGCAAAAAGCCAAAAATAGTTGAGAAAAACGTAGCACGCTGCAGAGAGAAGGGAATCACACTCCCGACATTTGCACAGATGAAGGATCCTTCCCTCATTCCGCAGGATATCAAGGACAAGCTCAAGGACGTAGGTCTCTGGGACGTCAATCCTCTTAACCTCTACAGAATCAACTGGCACAACGAACCCGTCGAGAAAGGCGGCCAGTACGGTGATGTCAACTTCATCGAAATCCCGAAGAAAATCACAGGCACAAAGGCAAGAATCTTCGCTCTCGCAGGCAAGTTCTTCCCGTGCGGTGTCCATAAGGTAGGAGCTACATACGCATGTCTCGCTCCGGCTCTCGTAACAGGTAACTTCGACGCTGTCGAACAGCAGGCTGTATGGCCCAGCACAGGTAACTACTGCCGCGGCGGTGCATACAACTCAGCTCTCCTGGGATGCAAGAGCATCGC
>CAVFYD010000095.1:0-8334 GCA_963626615.1 Sphaerochaetaceae bacterium | reverse complement strand
TGTCCATGCCGACACCACCGCGGATGATGAGCTTCATGTTCTTTGCTCTGTCGATGTATTCTTTCGTAGCCTTTGTCTTGCTTCTGATGAGAACGACGTCAGCTTCCGGAAGTCTCTCGATGTCTGTTGTTACTTCGCCGAAAACACTGAGCTTTTCAGGAAGAGATTTGTCAAATGCATCTGCAATGAGAATAATCATTTTATATTAACTCCTTTTGTTTGATGTATAACTGGTGACTAGTATCCCATTAAGATTGTGAACTGTCAAATTATTTATTCAAAAAAATATGAAATGCGTTATTTTCATTGAAAAAATTGCGTTTGTACTAATCTTTTCCCTATTTGATTACCTCAATCCTCGTAATGTTGAACTGTTCCTTTCCCGTACCCTTCCACCAGTTGACCTCCGGCGAGAATATGAAGGAGACGACACTCCCGGCGTGAAGATCCGTGTTTTTATCGGCATTCCACCATACTCCCGGCCAGATGTAGCCGCCGCATTCGATCGAGAGACGCATGTATCTGTCGCTGTTTCCGACGTGGTATGCCTCCCTCACTATGGCCTTGGGAACGTAGAACCTCAGTTCCCCGTTCTCCTGGCCGAAGGGTTCGAAGACGGAACGTGTCTTCCAGATGTCACTCTCGTAGTCTCCTTGAGAGAGCACTGCGTCGACTTCCTCCTCGCTCTCCTCCTTCTCCTCCTCGTCCAGTGTCGATACATATGAGTAAAGGGATTCAACGAAGGTTTCACGCTTATCGGGTGCCATTCTCAGTCCGGCTGCGGCCCTGTGTCCGCCGTAATCCTCGAAGAGGAAGGAGAATGACGAAAGAAGATCCTTCGCGTTCCAGGGATCAAAGCACCTGAGGGAACCGAATACGGTTCCCTCCGAAGACGCCAGTACGAGAGCCGGTACACTCTTCTCGTTACAGAGTCTGCTCGCTATAGAGCCGGTAAGGCCCCGCGGGATGGATTCGTCATAGACGATTATGAACTTCCCGTTCGTCTTCCCGTATGACTCGAGTGCAAGAGGAGTCACGGCTCCGAGTACCTCCTCCTCGTTCTTCTGTCGCGCCGTATTGAGCGAAAGCAGCTTGTCCGTAAGGGACTCTATCTCGGCATACGATGAAGCAAGAAGAAGGGAAAGTGCAGTTTCCGGCTCCCCCATTCTTCCAGATGCGTTGAGTACGGGAGCAATCTTGAAAGATACGTTGGACGCAGTGATGGGGTGTCCTATGAGGCCCTGTCTGGAGAGGAGGTATGAAAGAGTCTCGGGCGGACGCGTGGAAAGGAGCTTCAGTCCCTTCTTGACGATGAGTCTGTTCTCATCCGTAATCGGCATGAGATCGGCTATCGTACCGATGGCCTCGAGTGTCTGGATTTCCTCGAAGTTCTTTGTAAGTTCCGGAAACGAATAGATTGATGCGCTTCTGAAGAGGCTTACGAGAGTCTCCATCTCCCTGGGTCCGTCAGAGTAAAGAGCGGAGCGTGAACGCATTGCCAGTTCAAAGAGCGATTTTCCCCTTGCCGCCGGGATGATTTTCTCCAGGGTCGGCCTGAAATCCTCGAGGGATATATCGACCCCGTTACCGAAGGCCTTTCTCAGGAGTGTAAGTTCCGTGTCCCTGTCAAGAACGACAATCGGGATACCGCAGGAGAGAAAATTGAGGAGAGGAGATGAGTACAGGCTTCCCTTCTCCCCGATCAGAAACTCGTCACTCGCGCGGCCGGTCTCCACAAGGTTTTCGAGTCTCACGGCATTGACGCTTACCGTACCGTTTCCGAGAGATGCATGGAGAAGGATGACTGATGAATTGAAGAGAGGAGTACGTGAAAAGAAGAGCGCCCAGCCCAGCTTTGCGGCAACCGCGCATCCTGCCAGTCCCGGAAACGGATAGCCCGAGCCCTCGACCTTCGGGTCAAAGACCGCAACTGCAGGCGGGAGCATATCCTGAGAGAGATGATGGTCGAGTACTATTACATCCACACCGTTCTTCTCGAGCTTTCTTATCTCGTCAACGGCGCTTATGCCGTTGTCGACAGTAATGAGGAGCGTCCAGCCCCCGTCGATTATCTCGTCAACGAGTGCGTCGCTGAGACCGTAGCCCTCGTCGCCGTGGGGAAGACGCGTCGAAACATCGGTTGCCCCGAGCGCTCTCAGAACCTTGTACATGATTGCAGTTGATGTGATTCCGTCAACGTCCCTGTCACCGAAGATGAGAATCCTCTCCTGCTTCTTGCCGTCGGTGGTGTCGAGTGCATCCTCGATGCGTTCGATGGCGGAGTAGACGTCATCGACGGAGAACGGGCTGTGCTGGTAGACGATGTCATCCTCGAGGTAATACTTCACGTCCTCCTCCCTTATTCCCCTTCTGCTCATGACGGAGGCAGTGAGGACGGGAAGCGAGAACTTATCGGTGATGCTCTGTACGTAATCCGTATCCGGAGTGGCCATTGTGATTTTCATATATATAAACTTTTCCTTAACTGAGAAGACCGGCTTCAATGCTTTTCAGCCTCGCCGGGAAGACATACTGGAGAGAACGCACGAGATAGTTTCTGATTCTCTTCACCGCGCCGTCCGAGATACTGTATCCCAGAGCGGTATCTATATCACTTCTGGAGACCCACATGACATAACGTCTGGCATTGGGCGGAAGAATAAGAGAAGACGAAAGCGTGTCACACGAAGAGCAGACGGCACTTCCCGTCAGCGTCGAGAAGCCGAGAACTTCGTCCGAAGCATACTCCCTTCCGCAGCCCGGGCATGTCTCCCAGTCTCCGCTGAGTCCCTCCAGCGAGAGAAAGTGAGTAAGGAAGTAGACGGCGCATTTCTCCGTCAAACCTTCCCCCATGCGGTCGAGTACGGATGTATAGAGCTTGTAGACAGCGTTGTCGACAACTCTCGCCTTTATGACAAGCTCACTGAAGAGCGACGAGAGCGCGATGGAATCGATATCGGCCTTTATCCACTCGTGTTCCGTTATGATTTCGCTGTCCTTAAGATATATGCTGCTTTCGTTCTTTCTCTCGAGAGAGAAGACTCCCTCGCCGTAAAGGGGGGAACGGCAGCTCTTTGCGCCACGGCCCGAGCCGAAGCCGACAGCCTCCACAAGACCCATATCGGGCGTCAGAATCGAGATAAGGGCGTTTCTCTCGCCCCTGTTCTCCTTTCTTATCACAATCCCGAGTGTCTTGAAGTCTCTGTCCATCGGGGAAAGTATAGCACAATCGGGGCATGGAAAACATCATAACGCAACCTGATGATGCATGCTTTTCCCACGTGTCCCCCAATTTATGAAGACTTAAAAAGAGCTTTATAAAAAAACCTGTTCCAATTAAAATACTGGCGATGAAACGTTTTCTCATTCTCATTGTTGTGTTCGTTGTCCTTTTACCCCTCAATTCGGCAATCGTTCTCAGGGACGACCTCTTCTCAAGCGAAGAGGAGCTCGCCCTATACGTCAGGGAGGATGTGACAGAAGAGGATGAGGAATACTACAGAAGCATGAAGATCTATCTCCTCACGGGAGGAGAAGGTTCTGCTGTCTGGGAGAACTTCGGCCATTCCGCATTCGTAATAGAGCGCGACGGCTACGCTCCAATCGCTTTCGACTACGGCATCTTCACATTCGATGAGACATTTATCCCGAACTTCATTCTCGGCAAGCTCTACTATGAGGTTTGGGAGACATATGCACTCTACAGGATAATTTCACTCGAGGATGATGACAGGACGGTATCGCTTCTGGAGCTCAAGCTCGACGATAACCAGAAAAAGGCTCTCTACTCCTTTCTTGTATATAATACCGAGGAGGAAAACAGGACCTATCTCTACGACTACTTCAGCGACAACTGTGCAACGCGCCTCAGGGACATCTATTCCTGGGCGACGGGCGGAGATTTCGAAAGATGGCTGAAGAGCCAGAAAGCGGGAGAGAGCATCAGGGAAAGTGTTGCGAGGCACCTCTCGCGTTCGACATTCTTCACAAGCTGGGTAATCAACTACCTTCTCGGCTCATCAGTGGATGAGGATATAACACGCTGGGAGGAGTGCTACCTTCCCTCCAATCTCGAGAAGGCAATCGGGGAATACCAGAAGAGCGAAAGTGAAGTGCTTTACAGAACCGAAAAGAGGAAGGATACCCCATCCTCGTGGAATTTCCTGCTCTACTCCGTTTTCTTCGGTCTTGCTCTTGCTTTCCTTTCTCTTCTCGCATCATACTCGAAGCATCACCACACCTGTGATTTTATTCTGGGCCTCGTATTCACCGTTTTCGGTCTCATGAGCGTTCTTCTCATATTCTTCGAGTTCTTCACGATTCACTACGTCACCCACGATAACCTCAATATCCTCATAATCACACCGCTCTGTCTTATGCAGGGTGTACTTCATTTCATGAGCGTCGGAAAGAGAAGAAGGGAAAAATCCCTTCAGAGGTGTGCACTCGTGATGAACGCCGTTCTTGCCTGTGTGATTATCGTGAGGCTACTTTTCAGTGCGGTACTGATTCAAGATATATGGGCTCCCGCCGTCACAGCACTTGTGCTGTATACTGCAGAAGCCCTTCCCTTACTTGTGAAAAGAAAGTAATCAGCCCTTAACGACCTTTGTACCCATATCACCGTAGACTGCGTCGTAGAGGTTTTCCGGATCCGTTACGATACCCATGTTGCCTGTTGACTTGACGAAGTCTGTGAGAGCCTGGATCTTCGGAAGCATTGAGCCCGGTGCGAAGTGTCCTTCCTTCATGTACTCTTCAGCTTCCTTCACAGACATCTCGTCGAGAGTCTTCTGGTCAGGCTTGCCGAAATTGAGACATACCTTCGGAACAGCCGTGCTGATTACGAACATGTCGGCATTGAGATCCTTTGCGAGCATTGCGGCTGCAAGGTCCTTGTCGATGACAGCCTCTCTTCCCGTGAGTGTGCCGTCAGAAGCCTTCACGACAGGAATACCGCCGCCGCCTGCTGCGATGACGATGATACCGTTATCGAGAAGGCACTTGATGGTCTCAAGCTCTATGATGGACACCGGCTTGGGAGATGCGACGACTCTTCTCCAGCCCCTTCCTGCATCTTCGACGACACTCCAGTTGTCCTTTTCCTTGTGTTCCATTGCAACTTCTTCGCTCATGAAGGATCCGATGGGCTTCGTGGGCTTTCTGAATGACGGGTCGTCATCCTTTACCTCAACCTGAGTAACAACAGTTGCGATGTTCTTTCTGAGTCCGTCTGCCGCCATCTGGTTGTCGAGAGCCATCTGAAGCTGGTAGCCGATTGCACCCTGCGTGTCAGCAACACAGCTGTCGAGAGGAACGGTGTGAAGCTCCGTGGAGGCAATCTCGGCTCTGCGGAGAATATAGCCGACCTGAGGTCCGTTGCCGTGAGCGATGACGACTCTGTTGCCGGCCTTCACGAGGCGAGCAATGTGCATTGCAGTCTTGTTTGCCGCATCATACTGTGACCTGACTGTCACGTGCTTGCTATCTTCAATCAATGAGTTACCGCCGATTGCGATAACAATAAGTTTTCCGTCCATTTTTTTAACTTCCTTTATGGAGAGAATACCACAGTTGCAACAAAATGCAACAATTTTCGAAGCTCTTTATGGTTATTTTCAGTTTTTTTCGCCCGCTGACCGACGCTTGTCCCTTTTTGTGTTATATTTGAAAATGAATAAAGGACGACATTTAATGGAAGACAAGTTTTCATCAGATACAATCACTGAAATTCCTGTGCTCCCGCTTCTCGAGAGGCCAATATTCCCCGAGACGCTTACGACACTCATGGTGTCACGCCCCGTCGACATAAGAACAGTCACGTGGGCCATCGAGCACGACGGCTATTTCCTTGCCGTAATCCAGGAAACAAACGACGAGAAATCCCTCAGGCAGGTGGGTACCCTCGTCAAGATAACAAAGTTCATCAAGCTTCCCAACAGCAGCATACATCTCTTCACGACGGCGATTAAGAGAGTGAAGGTCACACGCTACGTCTACGGGGAAGGCCCCGTCTTCGCTGACGGCGAGACTCTTGTCGACAAGCCCTCCTCTCCTAAGACCATCCAGCCCTACACGAGGATTCTCAAGGACCTTGTGGCATCACTGGGAAAGACAAGGGTCTTCAACCCGACAACCGAGATAAACATCGCGAACTTCAACAGCCCGGAGGCTGCATGCTGGTACGCTGCAGCGGCACTCGTGTCGGCTCCTAAGGATTTTCTGCAGGAACTCCTGGAAGAGACAGATACCCGAAAGAGGATAACCTCCCTCACTTCCTACATCTCCGGCGAAAAGGAGGTTCTCGAGAAGGAGGAGCAGGTCAGAGAGGAGTACATCGAACGCGTGAAGATGAGGAACAAGGAAGCCATCATCAAGGAGCAGATCAAGGCCCTCAACGGAGAGCTCGGCGCACTCCGCGGCGGCGCTGCGGTTGATCCGAAGAACGCAAAGAAAGGCGACATCTTCGAACGTGCGGCGGCAAAGGAACTTCCCGCCCTCTACAGGGAAGCCGTCGACAAGGAGCTGGAAAAGCTCTCGTACCTCGACACCATGAACCCCGAATACATGCTCACAAAGCTCTACATCGAGACGATTCTCGATCTCCCCTTCTCGTTCACCGATGAGGCTCCGGCCTACTCGATCATCAAGGTCAGGGAACAGCTCGAGAAGGATCACTACGGCATGAAGGAGGTAAAGGAGAGAATTGTCGAATTCCTTGCATCCCGTCTCAAGGCACAGAACAGCAAGGGTGCCGTAATCTGTCTTGCAGGCCCTCCGGGAGTCGGTAAGACAAGTGTCGGCTCCTCCATCGCAAAGGCTCTCGGACGGAAGTTCTACCGCTTCAGTGTCGGAGGAATGAGGGACGAAGCCGAAATCAAGGGCCACAGACGCACATACGTCGGCGCAATGCCGGGTAAGCTCATCCAGGCCGTGACTGCAGTCGGTGTCACCGACCCCGTAATCCTCATCGATGAAATCGACAAGATGGGACAGAGCTACAACGGTGACCCGGCAAGTGCACTTCTGGAAGTCCTCGACCCCGAGCAGAACATCAGCTTCCGTGACTTCTACCTCGACCTTCCCTACGATCTCTCGAAGGTCCTCTTCATCGTCACCGCAAACGACCTCTCGAAGATTCCGCGTCCTCTCTATGACAGGATGGAGATAATCGAGATGAGCGGCTACACGCCCGCAGAGAAGCTCCATATAGGAAAGGAATATCTTGTACCTGACCTTCTGAAGAAGAACGGACTGACGAAGAAAGAGATAAAGTTCGACGACAATGCCCTCTCGCACATTGCGGAGGAATACGCAAGGGAAGCGGGAGTCAGACAGTTCAAGAACGAGATAGACAAGGTCATGAGAAAGGTCGCCCTGAAGATTCTCGAAACACCCGAGGAGGAAAGAAAGACCGTGAAGATCACGGCAAAAGACCTCAAGGGCTATCTTGATCTTCCGCCGTTCCCGAGCGACAGGATTGTCGTTGCGGACACCATCGGCATGGCGATGGGACTTGCATGGACCGCATTCGGAGGCGATGTCATACCCGTCGAAGCGGTATCCATTCCGGAGAAGGGAGACCTGAAGGTCACAGGACAGCTGGGAGACGTCATGAAGGAGTCAGTCTCGATAGCCTGGTCGACTGTCAAGCACGAGGCATGGCTGAGGGGACTCGACATGAAGTTCTTCGAGAAGAATTCCGTTCATCTCCACTGTCCCGAAGGTGCTGTCCCGAAGGACGGCCCGAGTGCCGGCATAACACTGTTCACGGCTCTCTGGAGCATGTACAGAAGAATCCCGGCAAAAGAGAAGCTTGCAATGACGGGTGAACTCACCCTCACAGGCAAGGTAGAGGCAATCGGCGGCCTCAAGGAGAAGATTCTCGGAGCACGAAGGAACTCCATCAGGGAAATCATCATTCCGTACGACAATCTCAGGGACCTCGAGAAACTGGACAAAGAGGTGAAGGGAGACGTTGTCTTCCACACCGTGAAGACCATACTCGATGTAATCGCTATAGCATTCCCGACGGAGACGAGCGAAAGACTCTCGAAGGATGAACTTGAAATAAAGATGAAAGAGAATACCGAAAAGGAAGAAGAGGAGAAGGAAGCCCAGCTTGCACTCCAGGCCGAGGCATTCTCGAAGGCATTCAGAACATGGCAATAGAACTGCTCTCCCCTGCGGGGAATTATGAGAAACTTGAAACGGCATTCAACTTCGGCGCCGATGCCGCATACATGGGACTGACGAAGTTCTCGCTCAGGGCCAACGCCGGAAACTTTCCCGAAGACGAACTCGAGAAGGTCAGGAAAATAAAGGAAAAGAGCG
>CAVFYD010000094.1:0-8559 GCA_963626615.1 Sphaerochaetaceae bacterium | reverse complement strand
CAATGCTGCATTACCTCCTGAAAAGTCAGACATGGTTACCCGGATTTTTAAAGACCCGTATCTATTTGATTTTTTCGGTACGGACATTCCCCGGAGGGAACTGGATATAGAGAGGAAACTGACTGAACATATTCAGGATTTTCTTCTGGAACTGGGACAAGGCTTTGCTTTTGTAGGACGACAGGTGCATCTCGAGATTGGAGGAGATGATTTTTATATTGACCTGCTGTTCTATCACCTTAAGCTGAGGTGTTACATCGTAATTGAACTCAAAGCGTGCGAGTTTGAGCCGGGTTTCATAAGCCAGTTGAACATGTATCAAAACATAGTCAACACCGTGATGCGTCATCCTGATGACAATCCAACAATCGGACTTCTTCTTGTAAAAGGAAAAAACAAGACTGTGGTGGAATATTCACTTGAAGGATACACAAACCCGATAGGTGTTGCTGACTGGAAAAATAAACTGAATAAAGAACTTGCAAAGGATTTGCAGTCAAGTTTACCCTCAGTAGAGCAGATTGAACATGAACTTGAGATGGAAGGAAGAAACATCTAAAAAGAGAAACAAATGGAGTTCATATCACGAATGGAACTCCAGAAAATAGAATAAGGAGAAAAGAAAAATGAAGAAATTGATTACAATTTCACTCATCGCAATCCTCCTGGCAAATTCGATATTTGCAGGCGGAGCAAAGGAAACTGACTCCACAGAGGGAGATCAGCTTGCACGGATTAAGGCCAAGGGCGAAATTACAGTCGCAATGGAAGGAACATGGGCGCCCTGGACTTATCATGACGAGACCGATACGCTTGTCGGATTCGACACGGAAATCGGAAAGGCTATTGCGGAAAAACTCGGCGTAAAGGCGGTATTCATCGAAGGTGAGTGGGACGGACTCCTCGCAGGACTCGACGCCGGACGCTACGACATCATGATCAACGGTGTGGACATAACAGAGGACAGAGCCCAGAAATACGACTTCTCCACCCCCTATGCCTACAACAGAACAGCGGTCATAACAAAATCGGACAATACGTCAGTTACCAGGATGGAAGACCTGAAGGGTAAGAAGACAGCAAATACAATTTCAAGCACATACGCGGAGATTGCGGAGAAATACGGGGCGACAGTGTCGGGTGTGGATGACCTCGTGCAGACATTCGAGCTCCTCGCTTCGGGAAGAATCGACGCAACCCTCAATGCCGAAGTCACATACTACGACTACATGGAGGAACATCCGGACGCTCCGTTCAAAATCGCGGCAATCGACTATGACACGACAAGCGTGGCAATCCCGATGAGGAAGGGAGACGATTCGGCTTCCCTCAGAGAAGCCGTAAACAAGGCACTCGAGGAGATGAGAGAGGACGGCACGCTCTCGTCACTCAGCGAAAAATACTTCGGTGTGGACATAACACAGAACAGATGACAAGGCGGAGGGCTCAGGCCCTCCATTCTATTTTCAATTTTCCTCAAAGTAAGTATCATCACGCACGGAGATACATAATGAACAGAGATTTAACGGTAGGAAATCCGAGTAAGGTTCTGGTCAGCTTCTGCCTTCCTCTTTTCGGTTCCATAGTATTCCAGCAGCTCTACAACATCGCGGACAGTTTTGTTGCCGGTAAGTTCATATCGGAAGACGCCCTCGCCGCAGTCGGCAACAGCTATGAGATAACACTCATATTCATCGCCTTCGCATTCGGCTGCAATATCGGGTGTTCGGTAGTCACATCACGGCTTTTCGGTGCCAAAGATTACACGAAGGTGAAGAGCGCAGTCTACACATCACTCATCTCGACAGTTGTGACATGCATGGTCCTCATGGTAATCGGACTCGTTTCGATGGACGGACTGTTATCCCTCATAAACACTCCCGAGAACATCTACTCTGACTCCGCACTCTATCTCAGAATCTATATGTGGGGGCTCCCCTTCCTCTTCCTCTATAACATCTCGACAGGTATATTCTCGGCATTCGGAGACAGCAGGACGCCTTTTGTCTTCCTTGCAATCTCCTCGACAGCGAACATCTTCATGGATATTCTCTTCGTCACGGCATTCAGAATGGGAGTAAGCGGAGTTGCATGGGCAACCTTCATCTGTCAGGGCGTCAGTGCAGTTCTGGCACTCGGTTTCGTTCTGAAGAGGCTCAAAACCATAAAATCGGAAGGGAAAGCCAAACTTTTTGACAGGGCACTCTTCCGCTCATTCATCTCGATAGCAATTCCCTCAACGCTGCAGCAGAGCTTTGTCAGTGTCGGAAACATCGTACTTCAGGGAATCATTAACAGCTTCGGAAGCTACGTCATTGCAGGTTATTCAGCCGCTATCAAGCTCAACAATCTGGTAATCACATCGTTCACGACCATCAGCAACGGAGTGTCGAACTTCACGGCTCAGAACCTCGGAGCAGGAAAAAGCGACAGAGTCAGAAAGGGATGGAAGAGCGGAATCAGGATGGTATGGGTAATCTCAGTTCCCTTCATTCTGCTCTACATGCTTATTCCGGAGACCCTCCTGAGACTCTTCGTCGACAACCCCAGTGCAACAACTCTCGAGACAGGACGGCAGCTGCTCAGAATCGTCGCGATATTCTATCTTGTGGTATCTGTGAAGATCATCTCTGACGGCGTATTAAAGGGAGCAGGAGAAATGACATCCTTCATGATTTCCACTTTCTCCGATCTAATCCTGAGAGTGGGACTCGCAGCTGTCCTTTCACGTACGGCATTACAGGTAACAGGCATCTGGCTCAGCTGGCCTATCGGCTGGATAGTCGGTGCCCTGATTTCCTTCTGCTTCTACGTGAAGAAATCGAAAAAGTTCGTGACAGGAGAAGTAGCTTGAAAGGTATCTGGAAACAGATATTTCAGACTGTAAGCTCCGCCGGTGCACCGTCACTGAAGTAGTCATTGACACTCTGAGGACAGAAGATTCCCTTGTTCGTGACGATTCCCGTAATAAGCTCGGGAGGTGTCATGTCGAATGCCGGATAGTACCCCTTCACTCCCTCGACTGCAGTTCTGACGCCCATTGCGTACAGGGTCTCATCGGGATTTCTCATCTCGATTGTCACGGTATCGTGTGTGGGGTGACCCTTGTCGGGAGCTCCTGTCACATAGACCGGAACGCCGTAGTATGCGGCACATATTGCTATCTGGCTTGTTCCGACCTTGTTGAAGACATAGCCGTCGCATGAGATGGCGTCTGCTGCGCATGTGAAGACGTCGATATGTTCATTCGCCATCACGAATGAAGGCATATTGTCGGTAATGAGTGTGGTGTCGAATCCCATCTCGTGGCAGACAGTACTCGTGAACCTTGCTCCCTGGAAGAAAGGCCTCGTCTCGGGGCAGAAGAGCTTTATGGGATTGTTTCTTCTCTTCGCTTCCCTCAGCATCAGGCCCAGTACCGTCTCGGCATAGCACTGCGTCATGATCTTTCCGCCCTGCGGGAACTTGTCGACAAGGTAGTGAGCTATTCTGTCAACACGTGAATAACGTGCATCATTCATCTCGACGACGAAGTCTCTCACTGCCCAGTCTGCCCTCTTTCCCTCCTCGAGAGCCCTGAGTGCAACGGGAATGCACTTCTCTGTGAGGTCTTCCATTCTCTTACGCGTGGTAGGACGTGATGAAGATATAGTGAGAGATGCCTTCTCAAGATATGCTTTGGTCTCTTCGTAGGACTTTCCCCTCACAAGGTAGCATGCAAGCGCCATTCCCATCGGCGCGAGCGTATATGGTCCAGTGGACTGTGTGACCATGTCGCGGATGGCGGCTGCCACATCCTCGACAGTGCGGCATATAACCCACTCGATTTTCCGGGGGTAAACCCTTCTGTCGAGCACTCTGATGCTTCCTTCATCATACCATGCGACATTCTCATACCTCAGCATGAACGCAAGACCGCTGTCCTGTCTTTCCATTTTCTGTAACCTCTCTTTTTTATCTGGTGTACTTCTCCCAGTTATAAGTCCCCTTCTTCAGCGGTCTGTAGACCGTGAAGAACATCGTCAGGTAACATGCCGACGCTCCGAGGAGCTGGCTTATGGCCTCAGCCCAGAACACTCCGTATACACCCATTCCAAGCCGCGGGAGGATAAGAATCAGGGGAAACACCAGGAATACCTTTCTCAGGAGCGAAAAGAATACCGCATGTTTCGGATGGTTGAGGCCGACGAATGTCGTCTGTCCTGAAGACTGCAGGCTCATCATGAAGAAGACAGCAAAGTATATTCTCATGACAGGCTCAGTCACGCTCAGAAGACTGCTGTCCGGTGTGTAGATGCCGATGAGGAGCCGCGGAAATGCCATGACAAAGACCCAGGAAAGAATACTGTAGCCCAGTGCCATCATCGTCATTACGCGGATTGTCGAGCAGACCCTCTCCTCCTTTCTTGCGCCGTAGTTGTAACCCATGACAGGCTGAGCCGAGCTCGTCACTGCACTTATCGGGAGAGAGACCATCTCACGCGTGGAATTTATGATGCTCATTGCCCCGATGTAAAGAGTCGAGAGAGATCCCCCGAAGGAACGGAGCGTCATGTTCGACGCAGCCTGCGTTATCGAATTCGTCATCTTGAACATGAAGCCCGAGATACCCAGTCTGAATATTCTCCTTACTATATCCTTCTCGAGTCTCAGCTTCCTTATCTTGATCTGAGAGCGGCGGCTTTTGAGAAACCAGACAACCCACAGTGACGAAACCGCCTGCGAGAATACGGTTGCAATTGCAGCCCCGCTGACGCCCATGCCGAATGTGAAGATGAACAGCGGATCAAGGATTGTGTTTATGACAGCCCCGATGACGACAGTCATCATTCCGACAGCGCCGTGTCCCTGCATGGTTATGAACGAATTGAAGCCGACACTGATGAGAACGAACACGGAGCCCAGGACATATATCTGGAAATAGTCTATGGCGTAGCCTATCGTCGCTTCTTCAGCACCCATCGCGTAGAGAACGGGGGTACGGAAAGCAAAGAGGACAAGTGTCAGCACTCCCCCGATTATGAGGGCAAGCGTGAATGCAGTCTCCATTATCCTCTCGGCCTTCTCATCATTGCCCTTTCCTCTTTCGATGGCCGCTATCGGGGCCGCCCCCGTCGAAAGAAGCGATGCAAATGCGCTAATGAATGAAATAAGGGGAAAAACGACACCGACACCGCTGAGGGCAAGGGTGCCTTCTCCCTCCATGTGACCGATGAACATGCGGTCGACAACGCTGTAGAGAACGTTCACGAGGTCTGCAAAAAGCGTCGGAACAGCAAGCGCCAGGATATGGCGAATGATGCTGCCTTCGGCGTAGTTGCCCTTCACTGCCGTGGTCATATCTTCTCCGGAGAAAGATTCGTGTATGTGCAGAAACGGATGGAGTAGCCGTTATCGGTTATCTCATCCCCTCTTTCGGTTTCCTTCCAGTTATCGAGAGCGTCGAGGTTCTCGAAGAAGACCTCCGCGCCTCCGTCGGCATCGACCTTCGTAAGAAGAACACGCGAGCAGTAAGGAAGAAGAGTTCGGTACATCATTGCGCCTCCGATGACGAATACGTCGTCAGAGGGATACTTCCTTATTTCATCGAAGAGCTCGGGAAGCGACTCCACCAGAATGAAGCCGTCCCTTACGGAGCGCTCTCTGTCTCCTCCCGGCCAGAGGACGATGTTAGTCCTGTTCTTTAACGGCTTTCCTCCGGGGAACGAGAGAAGCGTGTTCGAGCCCATGACGACGACCTTGCCCGTCGTCGTCTTTCTGAAGAATTTCATATCGAGGGGAAGGCGGAACATCAGGTCGTTCTTTTTCCCGATTCCCCAGTTTCTGTCACAGTGAAGAATGGCCTGCACTTTTTCCTCCTCAGATTGCGACGGGAATGTCATACTTCTTCGGATTGTACTTATAACCCGAAAGACGGAAGTCATCGAGTGTGAAGGCATAGAAGTCCTTCACGTCGGGATTCATGATGAATGAGGGAGCATCATACTGCTCGCTCTCGATTATCTCCTTCACAATCGGAATATGTCTGTCGTAGATGTGGGCATCCGCAATAACATGGACAAGCTCCCCCGCCTCGAGTCCGCTCACCTGTGCCATCATGTGCACAAGCACTGCATACTGCACGACGTTCCAGTTGTTTGCCGTCAGCATGTCCTGGCTGCGCTGATTCAGTATTGCGTTGAGAGTGTGTCCCGATACGTTGAACGTCATCGAGTATGCACACGGGTACAGCCCCATTTCACTGAGATCATGGTGGTTGTAGATGTTGGTCATGATTCTTCTCGACTGGGGATTGTTCTTAAGATCAAAAAGAACCCTGTCGACCTGATCGAAAAGACCTTCCTTATACTTGTGCTTCACTCCCAGCTGATAGCCGTAGGCCTTTCCGATGGAGCCGTCCGCGTCAGCCCAGCTGTCCCACACGTGGGACTTCAGGTCATGAACGTTGTTCGACTTCTTCTGCCATATCCACAACAGTTCGTCGATGGCCGACTTCATATACGTCCGCCTTATCGTGATGATCGGGAACTCCTCCCTCAGGTCATACCTGTTCACAAGGCCGAACTTCTTGATTGTGTGGGCCGGAGTGCCGTCACTCCAGTGCGGCCTCACACTGAGATTCTCATCACTCACTCCGCTGGTGAGTATGTCCTTTATGTTTTCAACGAATATCCTGTCAGCTCTGCTCATATCTATTTCCTGCTCATTTTTTCCTTTATGAATCTGAACCAGTTACGGAAGATATGACTTCCGCCCGTTTCCTTTATATTATCCGCAGCTTCGTCTTCCGTCACGCCGCTTCCGTTTCTTTTCATCTCGTCCCACTTCTTCACGAGCCACATATAGAGGTCAGCCTCGGTATGTCCGGGAAAGAGGGATAAGAGATGCTTCCTGTCGACAGCATCCACAACGGACCGGTACACATTCTCGTACCAGCTGACGGCACCTTCCTCGAATGTCAGTGTATGGTCAACATGCTCGTTTGCATAGTATTTGTGAACAAGGATGTGATTCACCATCTCCGGGTATGAGCCGGGAGATGTGAAGACAATCCGGTCCATCGGAAGATACGTGGGATTATACTGCTCCATGAAGCGCTCCCTCTCGCACTCCACAACGGCCTTCTTCAGTTCATTGAGTGTCATACCCTTGTGAAGCGGAACCTTCGACGAGAGTTCGACAACCTCGGCGTCGATGAACTCCTGCCCCTTCGCCTTCGCAACCGACACGCGGTGATTGCCGTCGCGGACAAAGTACCACCCCCCGAGCTTGTAGACGCTGATGGGAGGAAGCGGAATGTCGTCAAGTCTCGCGGCATCGATGTTCTCCCATTTGCGTTCGATGGCGTTGTTCTTCGGAAGGAATGCCGAAGAGAAGTCCTGGTAACGGTTCTCGCTTCCGATGATGCTCTTCACTTCTATTGTCTGCATTCCCCTGTATGACTGACTTTCAGGTTTGATGAGCTTCGTGACCTCATAGAATGAAAGCAGATTCGGGTTCTGCCATCTGAATGTCGAGAATACACGCTGAAGCCTTGCTCTGCGCTTTGCCTTGAGAAAATCCTCTACAACGGTAAGTCTATCGGCCACTATGGTTCCCTCCCAGTGTGTCGTCTTCCAGAAGGTAGGAAGCATAGACGTTGATTATCTTCGTGTTTCCCCGCTCACGGATACGGGGAGCATTCCTGTCATCGAGATGTATGTGCCCGTGAAGCACATACTTCGGCCGGAAGCGGTCGATGAATCCGACAAGAGTCTTGAATCCTCTGTGACAGAGATCCTTTCCGTCCCCGATACCGTATGGCGGCGCATGTGTCACCAGGATATCGAGATAGCGGCCGTAGCGGCGCTTGTTGTACAATAGCTGAGGGACAAGCCTGAGTATACGCCGCATCATCTGCCTTTCCGAGTACTGGCTGTCGCCTCCGTTATAGAGCATGCTTCCCCCGAGCCCGGCAATGAGGAGTCCTGACTTGGGGTCCCTGTAGCACTTTCCGTCAATCATGAAGCCGTAGAACTTTATGTTGTAGCTGTCACTGACGCCCTCAATGAAGCCGTGCTCATGCAGCACAGCCTTGCGCCAGTCCTTGAGGTTATGATTACCGTAGACGTAGAGAAGATCGCTGTGGAGCAGTGTCGACACATAGTCATATGACTCGAGAGGCATGTCCCCCGCACTCAGAATGAGGTCAACGTCCTTATATATCTCCCCCACACGGGAGGAGAAGGCAAGAGAACGTGTGGTATCTGAAATGCAAAGTATCCTCATCAGGTCGATTATATCACAATTTTTACAAAAATTATGTACCGGAAGATGCGACGGATGACGTTTATAGCCATTGAATAAAGCCTTCAAAAAATCCAAGCATGTCGATTCTTCAAAACTGGATATCATCATTCTCAGCAAAGAAGCACGTGACAAAGTCTTTTCAGGATTATCAAATTTCATCCTTTGGCAGCAAAAGCCTCTAAAAACTGGACTAAAAAAACTCTCTACCCCCAATGAAGCAGAGAGCTGAACAGTTAAATTAGTAAATTACAGAAAAGCTCTGATGGGACG
>CAVFYD010000093.1:0-8635 GCA_963626615.1 Sphaerochaetaceae bacterium | reverse complement strand
TCTCTCTACGGCATCACATACCTCAAGTCCGTGGACACAAGAGTCACAGTCACATCCTCGGGAACAAGTCAGCAGAAATACATTGAGATGCTTGATAAGGTGGAGGGCGTTCTGGAAACACAGAAACTGGCATCAGCCTTCCATAAAACATCATATAAAGCCTGGGAGGGTTATACCTTCGACATTTCAGCTCCGACAGCTGCGACCACAAATCCGGCAGACATCGCCGCATATTCTGTTGTCTCCGCACTGGCTCTGAGTGGGGTTGAATACTACTACGGCGTGACGGATGACGATATCTTCTACTTCTACATTTCCTCCTTTGCGGGAACTCCACTGGAAGAAGAGATGGATCTCGTCTATACGAAGAACCTTGATGAAGAAGAAAGAGAGAAGCTCCACATGAAGAGTCTTCTCCAGCTTCATGATCTGATGTGGTGCATTGACGAGTCTACAGGTAATCCGGTTCCTTCGGACTCAGATTATTACTATGACCTGACAAAATATGAAGTAACAGTGACAGATAAGAGCACCGGCACTACCTCTACCGAAGAAGTCAACCTCATAGAAAAGCTTGAAGGTGTCTATAATCTGTACAAGGCCCTGCAGAGTATAGGAAAGGGTGACACATGTAAGATGAAAGACTCTTCCGGAAGTGAAAATGAGTACACAATAAAGGGTGTTGTCATGGATGTCAGAAGCAACGGAGGCGGCGCTGTCTATACACTTGAGAAGATCTTCGGATGCTTCTTCAAGGAGGAGACAGTCTTTGCCAAGAGCAGATACAAGGACGGATACTCCAGACTCGAGTACAGCCCCTGGGTGGATTTCAAGATTGAGGATATCTACTGCAACGGAATAAGAGACTACGACAAGCCGTTTGCAATCATCACCAACGGCTTCAGCGTCTCCTGCTCCGAACTCAGCGCGAGTATCGTGCAGAATCTCTTCCAGAATGGCGCGGTGATTGGAAGTCAGACATACGGCGGAACATGCGGTCTGACAGACAGAAACATCTATCATTCGGGACCGTTCACGTCCAACTCCCTCTCCATCTACACGACAACGTATGAGACAGAGCTCAGAATGAAGGACGGCTCATATGTAAACCTTGAAGGGAAGGGTATCACACCGGATGAAATTGTCGATACTGCAACAGACTTCTCGACCGACACAAGGTTTGAAGCGGCTGTCAAGTGGGTTAAAGACCGTATACAATAACATCTGAGCATAATGAGGCTGCCTCCCGGTGGCCTCATTTTATTCTCTCAATCCAATGTAAAATCCAAGATTTTGCTTTCAAATTCCTCCTTACCGGGTAGAAAGTAGATACTGTAAGCATTTACAAAGCGTGAGGAAAAGGAGGAAGATTCTAACCATGAAAAAGACAATAATACTATTACTGCTTGTCACGGCGCTCTGCTCTCTGGGTGCGGCGACAGTCTACGTCGGAGCTGAGGCAGGCCTCAACGGCAACGCAATCATTGCCGGCAAGGGCTACAGCGGCTACGATTACACGAAGATGTTCGGCGGTTCTCTTTCCGTTCCCGTCGTTGTGGAATTCACACCCAATCTTGCTCTTCAGACAGGAGCATCGTTCGTCATGAAGGACTATATTTATTCCAAGACGATCACATATCAGGGACAGCAGGGTACGGTGCTTGGCTACGTATGCATGAACGGCTTTGCCGAGATTCCCTTTGCACTTCGCTGCTCGGTGAACTTCGGTAAGAGCAACTGGGGAGCTTTTGCGACTGTCGGCGGTTTTGTCGGATTCTGGGCCGGCGGAATCAGAACCGGTAAGGTCTACGGCTTCATGAGCTCGGAGGCTCAGGATGTCGAAGATGATCTTGACCTTGACTACTACAACAAAGTTCAGGCCGGAGTGAGCGCAAGTGCGGGTTTCGACGTGGAGTTCGGTTCATTCGACGCTTATCTTTCGGTGCAGTATGCACTCTCCCTCACTGACCTGAACAAAACGCAGAAATATGCACAGTATCCTGTCCACAACTCGACTGTCACAGTTGCTGCGGGACTCTTATGGGGGGTTAACAAATGAAGAAGATACTTACAGTAATCACGATACTGCTTTCCATTCTTGTTCTTGTCTCATGTACCAATGACGTCTCCGACCCGATGGATGACAAGGTCGATTCCTGGGAGGATATGTTCCGGCAGTATTGGGAGACCATGAGCTTGGAGTATGTCCACTTCAGTGAAGAGGAAGGTCTCGACTGGGACAAGGTGTATGAAGAATATCTCCCGAAATTCCAGGCGTTGAATTATGAAAAAACGGAAGATACCATGACTGCATTCTCCCTTTTCAAGGAAATTGCATGGCAGCTTCATGACTACCACTATGCCCTGATTGTCTCTGACAAGAGCGGCAACAAGCTCCAGTTCTCGCCTGCGGCACTCCAGAAATGGAAGAAGGCTAATCCGGACGGCGATATTGACGACTATCCGGATGTCTATATGCTCAATTCTGACGGCGAATCCTACGCCCTGACTTCAGTCAACAGGGTAAAGAAAAATGAAGACCCTGTTGTGGTGAATACTGCATCTCCTACACCAGACGAGAAGGATAAAGTCAGAGAATCGAGGAAGACGACCGAAGGCGCATATGAAATAAGTGACCTTACAGAAAGCGGTGCATTCCATAACGGCGACTCAGGATTCAAGGCAAACTGCTTTGTCGGCGGCACAATCACAGCCGGAGACAAGGCGGACTGCGACACAGACGAGAAAAAGGCATGGTATACCGTTGTAAACGGACTGGGACTTGAAGGTTTTACATATTTCTATGGTCTCACAACTGATGGCTACTTCTATTTCTACCTTTCGGAATTCCCGCAGTCTCTCTGTCTCAATCCTCTTCTCTATCAGGAGAAGCTTTCGGCAACCGAGAGAGCAAGTCTCGATGAATCCGGTCTGTCTGTAATCCACGATGTTTTATGGTGTCAGAACATGAAGCCGAGTGTTTCCTATGATCTTTCGCCCAAGATGGCAGAGCTCGGAGGAATCCTGAACCTGATTCAGAACCTCAGATACATAGGCTCGTCGGACAAGTGTTCCTTCGACGGCTACTCGTTCCATGATGTCAAGGGTGTCATCATGGATGTGAGAAGCAACAGTGGCGGCGCTGCGGACTTCCTCTTTACCGTCATGGGATCCTTCTTCAGCGAGAAGACGAAGGTCGGTGAAGTGAGATACCGCGACGGCTATTCAAGATACAACTACACACCGTGGACCAGTTATTATCTTGAGGACAGCTTCATCAACAGCAGTGCAAAGAAGAACTACGACAAGCCGTTTGTCGTGATAGCGAACGGTTCGTCCGTATCGTGTTCCGAGATCAGCTGCATAATCGCAAAGCTCCTGCCCAATTCGAAGATAGTGGGAGGTCAGACATACGGCGGAACATGCGCTCTCTCTGACAGGACCATCTATCAGTCGGGTCCGTTCAAGACTGACCAGATCTATATCTACACGACGACATTCCAGGCAATCGATTCCAATGGCGTCAATCTGGAGACTAAGGGCATAACACCCGACGTTCCCGTCGAGGCCGGTACTTCTTCGGATGCCAGATATGAGAAGGCTCTTGAGATTATAAAAACCATGTAGAAATTATTATGAAGTGAATATCGGGAAAGAGGCTGCAGAAATATGTAGCCTCTTTTCTTCAAAAGGATGAAAATGAGAACATGAAGAAAACAATTGCACTGTCTTTTCTGATGCTCGTCCTGTTTTCTCTCTCTGCCGGCTCTCTCTATGTCGGAGCAGGGGGAGGAGTAGGTGCCAATGCAGTCATCAGAGGTGAAAACTACAAACTCTATGAATATGATTCAGCCTCCGGATACAACATGAAAGTACCTGTCGTTTATGAAATCAACGGATGGGCAGGACTTGAGTCCGGGCTTACGCTGAGCGGAAAGAATTACATTCTGCAGAGAGATTACCGCAATATGGCCATTGAGGATTTCTCCGTTGCAAATGTCTTTCTGGAGATTCCCCTCCTGTTCAGGGCTTCGACTCCGACTTATTCGGGGTTTGCGCTCTTTGCAAATGCCGGCGGCTATCTCGGCTACTGGATATGGGGAAGAGAGAAGGGCAAGGTGATGGGAATGGCCCTCGAAAAGACGTCTGACATCGATCAGGATAAGGACCTTTCCACCAAGAACAGGTTTGAAGCGGGTATCTCAGTCAGTGGCGGATGCTATCTCGATTTTTCACGCCTGAGGATACAGTTTGCCGCTTCCTACGCTCTTTCCCTTACAGATATGAACCTCCCTCAGAAGAAGGGCGGCTATCCCCTCTATAACTCGACGTTCACAGTCGACTTTGCTCTCATGTGGAGGATTAACTGATGAAGAAAATAATCATCACTGTACTGTCAGTTCTGCTTCTCTTTCTTGCTTCTTCATGTACCAGTGACATTACTGACCCTATGAAAGATTTCAAAGGTGAGAGCTGGGCCGAGATTTTTGAAGAGTACTGGACTGTCATGGATGAAGAATATGCACACTTCATGTACGAAGATTACGACTGGGATGAAATATATGAGAAGTATGCGCCTCTCTTCAAGAATCTTGATCTTTCTGATGAGAATGACTGTTTCAAGGCTTTCGGTTATTTCAATGAGATTCTTCTCTTTCTTGGGGATTATCATTATACGCTGACTATCGATACCGAGACCGACTATATATACGAAGCGCGACCAGCCATGCTCAGAAAATGGGTGGAAAAGGGAAATAAGGTCAATGACTACCCTACAGTCAAGAAACAGAAAACCAAGGGTAAGAACGACTACTGGTATTACTCTGTAGCAGAAAGAAAGCAGCTGGAAAAGGAGGAGTACCTCAATAGCTATATAAATGTGGCTGTCGAAGATTATTCTGAAACGACAGAGCTCGACACCAATTTCCATAACGCCTCGGAGGTAACATTCAGGGAACAGAGTAAAACGGTCAAGTTCAATCTTGACGACGGCAACATCTTCTACAAGTTCGCGCTTTCTGCATTCGGCCTTGCTGACACCGAGTGGTTTTACGGTGTGACGGATAAAGGCGTCCTTTATATCTATTTCTCGAAATTCGTAAAGCCCGGATTCCTCGACTGTTTCTACTATCTCTACAATTATGATACGCTCACACCTGAAGAGAAAGAAGACGGCGATGAAAGGTTTTCCAAGGAGAAGAAGTATTACGACTATCTCATGAAAGACTCCTCTGCTGCCGATCTTAAGGATAATCTTCTTGCGATGGGAAAATTTGCCACATACTTCCTTGATGCGGTAAACAAAGGTGAGGTTACTGTCAAGGGCAGTGAAGGAACAGCAAAGGAAACAATCAAAATAAACGGAATCGTCATAGACCTCAGATGTAACGGAGGCGGTGCGGCTCTCTTCTTCCAGGAGTTCATGGGCTACTTCTTCGCCTCAAACAAGACTGTCGGCTATACGCAGACGAGAGTCGGCTATTCCCGCTCAGACATGGGACCGTGGACTGAATATAAGCTGGACTACTACAACAGTAATCTCGATGAAGATTACAAGGGCAGGGTTGCGCTGATCACAAACGGACATTCGGTATCATGTGCGGAGCTTACGACTATCACAAGCAAGCTTCTTCCCAATTCAAAGCGATTCGGCTCGACGACATACGGAGCAACGTGTGCCCTCACAAGCCGCGCGGCCTACCATTCGGGTGAATATACCCATCATTACTCGGAGTCCCGAAGCATGGTAATCAGGACAACGACGTTCCGTTACAAGGCCTATGACGGAACTGTCTACGAGACGGAGGGAGTTGTGCCTGATGTAGAGATACCTTTCAATAAGGATCATGATGACAGGTTCGTCGCTGCCGTTAAATGGGCGGCAGGAGAAGATGTTTAGAAGGGAGGCCTCATGCGGGGCCTCCTTTCCCGTGTTATGGAAGACATCTGAAACAGGATAGTCAGAGGGCAGCGGAATTAACCGGAAAGAATGGCTGTTCATTGGGGTGCTCTTTCCCCGGAACTCCGGTTTCTTCTTTCATATATGGCGTCTGATGAGCAGTGAGGTTTTCCGGGGGCCTATATTGACTCCTCTGCGATATCTTTTCTTATCTCCTCAAGAGCTTTGAAATACCTCCTGTCACGGTCCGTACCGCTTTCGGCATATATATCCGGTTCGATTCCCCTGTTTTCGAAGTTTTCCTTATCCAGTCCGGTCATGATGAATGATGTCGTGTAGATTTCAAGGTATTCTGTCTTCAGGGGGCCGGAATGCATTATCTCGCGCACGTATAGAGGTGAGAGGGCACCGTATGTCGTGCTCCCGATAATCTTTCCCTTCGGAAGGAAGGTGGCTGTTCTCGCGGCATTCTCGCTGCAGGAGACGGAAGCTCCGTTCACGATGACGAAGAACGGGTGGGGATAGTTCTCCCCCCTCTCGTAACTTCCTGCTTCGATTTTATATTCGAACCATGGAGTATATTCATAGCGGGAGTAGCCGCCCTTGTACCTGAGATAGCCCAAGAGGGTATCCTCGGCGAAGAAGCGGCTCATCAGGGTATGTTCGAATTCAAGAACTCCTCCTCTGTTGCACCTCAGATCCATTATGATGCCTCTGACTTCCTGCTCTGTCTTTCCGTCATCGAACGTGCACTCGTCTCTGTCTGAGATTGAACCGAGATTGATGAGAAGGTCGCTGATTCTTTTCAGTGCCGTAAGCTGTGACGTGAGCTTTGAATGCAGGGGATTGTCTCCACTCCAGAGTCTGTTATGGAATTCTTCAAGTTTCCCCGAGAGGAGGAACGTCTTCTCCTCCTCGCTCAGAGAAGAAGCATAGACAGCCTCCATGCCTGGAAAGGATGAGAAGTGGAAATAGAAGATACCGTCTTCCGTTATGCCGTAAAAGCCGCTGAAGGAGTCGAGACCGAGGTATGTGACCATCTCCTTCCACAGCTCTTGGGCTTCGCTGTCCGTTATGGACTCATCATCGGCCTTTATCGTCCAGCCGACACTGTCTGTGAAGTCCTCTGTACCGTTATGAAAGAAGCCGTACTCCTTGTCTTTGCCTTTTCCGCTGTTTACAAGGAGTCTCACTTCACTGTTACCCTCGACAGAGTCGAGGTATGACCAGTAGTCGTCTCTTTCTTTGTCAGTGGGATTATCGAGGTCGGCAATCGTTATCTTCCCGTTCACCCCGATATAAGAGCTTGTTCCGTTTTCAGTCCAGACGACATCGGGGTAGTCCTCATCACTCCCGCTCGTCCTTTTCTCGAGCCATTTTCTCTCGCCCGCGCAGATTACTCTCATAGAGCTGCCGAAATCATCATACACAGTGAGTGCATAGTGTCCGTCGCCATTGAGAGCGAGGGCAATCTCCCGGAAGTATCTGAAGGCGGGGAGGGAATCCTCCTGTTTTGAGAAATCGAGCTTTTCAAAGAGCGGAAGGTATTTTTCGTAGATACTGTCCCAGTCGACTGTTTCCCTCTCGAAATGAACATATTCGCTGTTCATCGTATCCCAGTAGAGGCGGAAGATACCTTTCCAGCTTTTCTCTGTATTGTCTTCCGGAGAAGCTATGTCGTTAGTGCATGAAAGAACGAGAAGGAGGGCAATGACTGCCACCGTTATGCTGATTATCTTTCTCATGGCTGGGGGCTCCACAGTATGCCGGATGAAAAGACGAATGTCGAATTGTGAATCGGGTAGGCTCCGTGTCTCTGATATCTGTTCATATCGGTAAGTGAAAGAGAATAGGAAAGCCGGAAACTCCATTGAGTATCTTTTTCTCCGATAAGAAGACCAAGAGATGCGGCAAGTCCTCCATCAAAGCGGTTGTAGAGGTCAAGGTCGGTTTTCTCGTCAACGTCTGCTGAATACGAAAGCGTGAGTTCCCTCCCTCTGCGTCTTCCCGTCATCCAGAAGGATGCATATCCTCCGACGGATGAAAAGACTGTCAGTATGTCTTTGTCATCATTCATGGAAACGGGAAGGGTGAATCTCAATGCCAGCGGTACAAGGAGGAAGCTGTTAGTGACAGTGTATGCCAGGACTGTGCTTTCACTTCCCGAATAGAATGCACTTCTCGATATCGAGTAATTTCTCCCGATGTATTCTATTCCCGTCTCGATACCAGAGAAGCTCGTGAAATCAAGAACAAAGTCTGCCGAGAAGGAAAAGCCCGGTTTCTCTCCGTATTCATAGTTCCTGTAGCCTTTCCCCGCGATGATCGAGTTGATGGAGAACCCCATGGAGGCACCTGCTCTGACCTTGATTGCAGAGAGCGGGAAGACAAGTAAGAAAAGAGTCAGGATGACGAGAACTTTCTTCATTTATGGAATTATCATACATTTACCGCGCTTTGGAAATCTTCGAATCCGCATTTTGTGTCCCGCCTTACTGCCGGAAACGCAGTAGACGCTTTCTGCGGCTCACGGAGACGGACAATCAGTAGAACCGGAAGCAGCGGAAAAGTCCGGTTTCTCTTCTCTCCTGAAAAAATGAAAGGGTAGTCTCATTACCCGGAAAAGGTTAAGAATAGTGGGCATGAAGAAAACAGCAGCAATATTCACACTGATGCTCGTACTGTGCTCTCGCATCAAGAGCGATGTATCATTCGGGACCGTACGAGCACGGATCC
>CAVFYD010000092.1:0-9204 GCA_963626615.1 Sphaerochaetaceae bacterium | reverse complement strand
ATTATGTGAACAGCAGTTGCTACACTCCGAGAGCTGTTCTTCTCCGAAAGAAAATCCGCATGTGGTCGAAATTAAAGAGAACAGTTTCAAAAGGGCTAGGGATATGGAGTGGCAGAAGAGAAGCGAGAGGATATATTCATCTTCATTCTTCCCTGTCTTTGGTGGCAGGTTATGGCGGAAATCGATGGTAATCTGTCATGCTGGTTACAGCTGTTCTCATACAGTGAAATGATTGCTATCTATTTCAACAGTAAGACGATATACACTTTATGTTTGGTATATGATGAATCTCGTATCTTCGCATCTGCATCGTTTATGCTGTTACGTTTACCATGAATTATTGTCCTGGTTGTTTTGATAATAGACAGAATCCGGCCGTCAGGATTGCTGTCGTCGGCGAAGACACTGTTCGTGTTCCGGGCTTTGATGACATGGACTGTTGAGATGTGTGTTTATTACAGAATTGCTGGTTATGACTTAAGAGTGAAGTATTGTTTAAGGGTACCGGTGATTTACCGCAATTACATATAACGTTCTATGAATTCAGAAGACAGAAGTATGTTATCCTCCCGAGGGTAATGAACTGGGTTATCTGAAACAAGGACTGCTTTGCAGAACCTGGCTGCTTCATAGAACTCTCTGTCTGTTTCATGCCTTTCGAAAGAAACATCTTTTATCGGATCGGGATTTACTGAAATGCCGTTCTTGATTAACGGTCCTAAAACTGCCTCAATTGCAGTTTCTGAGAATTTGAGTTTGGGGTAATGAAGCACACGATCATATTCTTCGAGAATCCTGTAGTCATAGCAGACCGTAAACTTTCGGCAGAATACGGCTTCGAGAATTTTAGTTGCATTACACCCAGGTGACCATACAGCGGAAACAAGAATATTTGTGTCGAGAACGATATTCATCAGATTCCGCTTGCTTCGTTGATGAGAGCTTCGATTTCGTCGTCAGATTTGAAGCCTTCCCGTGCTGCCATCTGTCGCATGCTGTTCAGCGCCATCATTGCTTTAGCCTGTCTTATCGCCTGGACAACTTCATCAAACCCGCCGTCCGGAATCTCTATTACAATTGCTGAAGGTTTTCCATTGTTTGTAAGTATGACTTCGTCTCCTCGGGATAGTTCCTGCCACATCTTCTTGCTTTCCGTTCTTAAATCACGCATTGAATAGAAATTCATCTTCTTCTCCTTGGTGATTGTCTGGTACACGATTGGGTCCAAAAAGACAAACAGATTTGGACACGTTCATGGCAGGAAAACGATTTTGCGAATCAGGATATCTGCTATTCATTATCCATTTCCCGAAATTGAAAAAAAGCCTGAATCATCAAAAGAGTCAGATTCACGAAACTTCCCTGTCTTCTCCCTCTGTATCTCACGGGAATAAACACTCACTTTTACATGCAATCTTACAGGATGATTACACAGCCGTTTTTCACGCACATATCTTTTTCTGCTGTAAAGCAATAAGCACTTTATGCCGGTGCCTGAGAGCGTTCTTTATCTTCTCCTCCACATCAACTTCCGTCGTCTTTATCCTGATAAGTCGCAGATTGGCTGTCCTTGCGTTTGTCCCTCATTCTCTGGTTTTCCATCCCATGCTGTTTCCTGTCCACTCCGACGATGAGTCTATCTCCTTGTCGCTTTATTGTTTCCGCTGACAACGGCGACTGTTTTACCCCTTATGAGAAGATTTGCGATTATGTTGAGAAGTGTCTGGGCCTTGCCTTTTCCTGGAGGACCTCCTATCACGGAGATTGTGTTGTCGAGGGCCTTTTGGGCTGCCTCAAGCTGTGACTCATTCGACGTTAATGGTGCGATGACGGGACCGGAGCCGGGGTGTGACGGAACGGATGAGGGCGTGAGGTACAGAGCGGCTATGGAATCTTCCCGGACGCATCGAGAAACGCTCTGTCACTGTTATCGTCAAAGAAGAGGGCTTTGTCGCAGAACGAGACGACGATGAGGTAGTTGATGATTTCATTTACCCTCTTGTCACGCCGGAGATTCCTGACATTCACAAGGTTCTTCTTCATAACAGTCCATATCCTGCCGTCTTCAAGACCGAACCTGTATATGTCGCCGAAGACGGCAATCCTTTTTATGTGTGTGCGAAGTAGAGAGTGTCAGGACTTTACTTCTCCTCTGCGTCTTTCAAGTACAGGATTCCGGACTTCTTGTAGGGACAGGACTTGTTTCCGTTTCTGAAGGTGACGGCATAGTGTGCGGAATCGATAGATGTTATCGAGGCGACATCCTGTGTTATGTCCTCATTCTTATCTTTATCAAATATGTACGCTTCGTCCCACTTCATCATGACAAGCTTATCAAGGGGCAGAAGAAGGGGGGGATTCTTTTTACTGACTGTGCAGACTTCCACTTTTCGAACCTCTCCGGAAGTAATACCATTCGCTTCCAGGAGAGAATCTATGACATTCACAGGTGTTTTGATCAACGGAATCGGAATCTTCGTCGCCGGAGTAATCGGCGCACTCGTTAAGAAGGGCATTCCCGAAAAGATCAAGGATGCCCTGATGCTCGCACTCGGGCTCTGTGTCCTCTATTCGGGGATCTCGGGGTTCTCGTCAGATACCAGCCTCCTTATCCTGACGGCCTCAGTCGTCATCGGTCTTCTTGTCGGGGAAATACTCGACTTCGACGGTGCTTTCACGCGTTTCGGCTCTTTCGTTGAGAAGAAAATCGGGGCAGGGGACAGCAGCTTTGCCGACGGCTTCGTATCTTCTTCGCTTTTTGTCTGCGTCGGAGCGATGGCTATAGTCGGAGCAATCGAAAGCGGAACGAAGGGTACGTACGACACATACCTCGCGAAGTCCTTCATCGACATCTTCATCGTCTTCCTGATGGCGACGACGAAAGGCATGGGATGCGCACTCGCAGGCGTTGCCTGCTTTATATATGAAGCGCTTCTTACTTTGTGTTCGGGCTGGGTTGCCTCTGTTGTCAATGACACCACAATTGCCCAGATGTCCCAGGTCGGGTCCCTCCTTGTTGCGGCTATCGGCCTCAATCTTCTGAATATCACACACATAAGGATAGCGAACTACATACTCTCACCCTTCATCCCTGTAGTCATCTACGAGGTGATGAAGCTCTTCTGAGAAAGAGAGTGACACGGGGATAGTTATCTCTCCTGACTAAACAGGAGTCCTCATTTCGTCTCAAAATGCGTTATACCTGTAACAGATACAGCTTATGGGAATAAAAATACCTGAAAATTAGTGAAAAGTAAGAGTTTCTGTATAGATATGCACTTTTCATGCATATTGAAATTTTCTATACTCCACTCCATAGGAGAAAATCCATGAAGAAAATCACAGCTTTGATGCTTATCGTATTCACACTCATATCACTTTACGCTTCAGGTGCAAAGGAAAGCTCCACAGTCGACAATTCACTGAAGAATGTTCAGGAGAAGGGAAAGTTCGTACTGGGACTCGATGATTCCTTCCCCCCTATGGGATACAGGGATGAGGACGGCGAAATCGTCGGCTTCGATATAGACACGGCAAGAGAAGTCTGCTCCCGCCTCGGAGTCGAACTTGTCTGCCAGCCGATAGACTGGGCAGCAAAGGAGCAGGAACTCGCGACAGGAAACATCGACTGTATCTGGAACGGATTCACCATCACGCCCGAGAGACTCGAGGCAATGACGTTCTCCGATCCTTATGTTGATAACGCACAGGTCGCTGTCGTGAAGATTTCCTCCGGCTACGAAACACTTTCGGACCTTGAGGGAAAGACAATCGGCGTACAGGCAGGCTCTTCTGCTGAGGATGCCATTGATGATACCTTAGGCTTCAGGGACAGCATAAAGGAAGTTGTCGAGTTCAAGGACAATCTCACGGCCCTTATGGACCTTGAAATCGGAGGTGTCGATGCCGTAATCATGGATCTCCTTGTTGCCAATGACAACATTGCACGCTCGGGCAAGGGCATCTTCAAGGTTCTTGATGAAGGCCTCTCGAACGAGGAATACGGAATCGGCTTCAGAAAGGGTGACATAGCTCTCAGGGATGCCGTACAGAGCGCCCTCAATGATATGGCGGCAGACGGAACTCTGGCCGGGATTGCCGTAAAGTGGTTCGGTGCAGATATAACGGTCGTGGGTAAGTAAGGATGGAAAAACTTCTGCTGCAGCTTTCGGAGGGAATGGCGGTATCACTGAAGGTATTCGTTCTCACGCTCCTTTTCTCTCTTCCCCTGGGCTTTGTCGTATGCAGGGGAAAGATGAGCCGGTTCAAGCCCCTTTCATTCATCGTGGACCTCTATATCCAGATAATGAGAGGGACCCCTCTCATACTGCAGCTGATCTTCTTCTACTTCGCTCCCTATTACCTCTTCGGCTTCTCGTTCCAGCGCTTCACCGCGGCCATAATCGCCTTCACGATAAACTACAGCGCCTACTTTGCCGAGATCTACAGATCCGGGCTCCAGGCTGTGGACAGGGGACAGTATGAGGCATCGAGAGTACTGGGCTTCACGAAGGGCCACACATTCTTCCACATAATACTTCCGCAGGTCATGAAGACCGTCATGCCCTCCCTCGGAAACGAAGTCATAACGCTTGTGAAGGATACGGCACTTGCATCCACAATCGGCGTCATAGAGCTCTTCAGGGTTGCACAGACGTCATCCTCGAGAATCTTCTCGACGATGCCCATCTTCATCGCCGGTGTCTTCTACTTCATAATGAACTACATCGTCTCGAAGGCCTTTGCCCTTATCGAGAAGAAGCTTGACTACTACAAATGAGGAGGAAGATATGGAAGAGATGATAAAGGCGGAAAACATAAGAAAGAGCTTCGGCGATAACGAGGTTCTCAGAAATATATCGTTCACACTCGAGAAGGGAAATGTACTCTCCATCATAGGCCCTTCGGGCTCGGGAAAGTCGACGCTCCTCAGAATCATTACACAGCTCGAGACAGCAGACGGAGGCTCGCTTTCAATAGGTGGTGAGAGCCTCTTCGAGGAGAAGAACGGCGTTGCCGTCTACAGAAAGGAGAAGGAGAGACGGAAAATAGCCCTTCATACCGGACTCGTCTTCCAGAACTTCAATCTCTTTCCCCATTTCACGGTACTCAGGAACGTGACTGAAGCCGAGAGGGCCGTCCTCAGAATGGATAAGGCCGAAGCTGAGGATAAGGCCATGAAACTCCTCAGGCGCATGGGCCTCGAGGACAAGGCAAAGGCATACCCGTCATCTCTCTCAGGCGGGCAGAAGCAGAGAGTCAGCATAGCACGAGCCCTTGCTCTGGACCCCGAAGTGCTATTCTTCGATGAGCCCACATCCGCACTCGACCCCGAACTCACGCGTGAGATACTCCGCGTCATAAAGGACCTTGCAGAAGACAGGATGACGATGGTCGTCGTCACACACGAGATGAACTTTGCAAGGGGAATATCAGACTGGGCGATCTTCATGGATGGAGGTGTCATCGTCGAAGAGGGAAAGCCCGAAGCTCTCTTCGATTCTCCCGAAAAGGAAAGGACAAGAAAATTCCTCTCCACTTTCGAAAACTGAGAGCAGCGCTCCTGACTGCAGTCTGAATTCTCGCTCAGCCGGTTTTGGGATTATGAATCCGTCTGCCGACAGCAGAATATTGATTTCTGTCCTGATGTCGTGGAACTTCAGTCTTCACAGCTTTATGCTTTTCCCTTCCGCACTCATCATAACTCTTCAACATGAAGTAATATGGGGCAAAGAAAGTATTCATGAGAATAGTGTTTGCCTCCGCCGGCAGTGCCTTTCAGATAATTTAAAATTGTCTGTCGTAGGAGTATTTCTGGTTTCTCTTCTTTCTGAGCTTCTGGCAGTCCGCACTGTCACAGAACGCTGTCTGAGACTTACATATTTTCCGCATGCACAGAGCAGATATGCACTCGTTAAAGTAGAGCTTTTGGGTTGAGCAGATTCCGACTCTGCATGTATCTTCATCAACCTGAAGCGACATCTGGAAAGTAGGGAAAGTGAGATGAACTTTCTCTGTTTCCTTTCTCTGTTGCATATCCGATGGGGGAGGGATCTTCGTCTCTCCTTTCGTTGGCATCGTCGTATGGTAGACGGGTTCACTGATGACAACCAGAGGAAATTTTCCAAGATATTGACATTGCCTTTCTGTCAATGTCTGGCAATGTTGGCTGCGTATGGGCATTGTTCTACTTGATAATTATGTCAATTATTTAATTTGTATATAATTACCCTCAATACTTCATACGGTGAACACGATTGTACATTGATGGTCTGTCAATGTTGGGCAATGTCTTGACAATGTTTGACAATGTTAACTACAATTTTTTGGAGGAAAACATGAAGATAAGCCAGATATTCCCGGATGTGATAGGAGAGGATCTTAATTATGAGTTCAAGAGAGCACTTAATGAGGACAATAGCGTCAAGTGGGCCAAGACAATCGTTGCCTATGCCAATTCCGAGGGGGGAACCATTTTCGTCGGCGTATCTGATGACGGTGAGGCATTCGGTCTCGATATTGCCTCTGTTGATAAGCTGAAGAATCGTGTTGCTCTCGAGAACGAGAGGCACATAATTCCGAAGGCGAAGATTTCATATCTTCTGAGGAATGTCGATGACAGACTGGGTTCATTTGTTCTCGGCATAAAAGTTGCTCCGTCGGAGTCTCTGGTCAGGTACAGAAGCGGAGACTACAAAAGCGAAGTATTCATCAGACAGGACGGGAGCACAACGGCGGCAAGTCCCGAAGATATCATAGCTCTTTCGAGGAGAAAGTCCGGAATTGACAACGAGAAGACTGATGTCAGGTATGATGAACGGGAGTGGTCACTTTATCTTGACCTATGCAGGAATAACAGAAAGAACAACAGTGTTCCCCAACTGAAGGAACTCCAGAGTATGGAGGTTGTGACTCCTGACGGCTATGCGAAGTCCGGATTTCTGATGTTTGAAAACGGTTATGACGGAGATGATTCCCTGATTTGCTGCCGTCTCTGGCAGGGAAAGAACAAGCTTGGTACTGTACTCGACAAGGGTAGATTCAAGGGCCCTCTGTCCGAAGTGTTCTATAATGCAATGGCCTTCATTGCCCGAAATACGAAGACAGGGTGGAGAAAAACTTCTGACGGTGGCAGGGAGGAAGTGCGTTCGTATCCTCTCCAAGCTATCAGGGAGGGACTTGTAAATGCAATCGCACACAGGGATTACTCTATTTACGGTACTCAGATTGATGTCGATATCTACAGTGACAGACTGGAGATAATGTCTCCCGGTTCCTGGCTCCTGCCCCTCCCGTATGAGAAATATGATACAGATTTCATTCCATCTGTACGACGTAATTCCATTATTGCCGCAGCTCTTGATGTTGCTTCTCTGATGGAAAGGAGCGGAACGGGGATACAGACAATCATGAACAGCTATAAGGATGAGCCGTCTGATAAAGAGCCGTGTCTGATGATTTATCCGGGGTTCATCAATCTGCGTCTTTTTGACAGGCTTTACGCCTCCGAAGAGGACAATGAATTCAATTTCCTTTCAGACAGTGATAAGGTTATCACGCTCCTTGAAGACGGACCGAAGTTCGCAAGGGATTTGCAGGCTGTTACACGCTATACCTCACGTTCGAAGTTCCTCAGGGAAGTCATAGATCCGCTTCTTGAAAAGCGCATTATAGTGAGGGAGGGAAACATCAAGTCTCCGAAGTCAGTCTTCAGACTTGAGAAAAAGAGGTAATTCCTTCCGTTCCTCACTTATGACACCTCTAACGGCAGTGTGAGCGGCGCATTTCAGACAATAGATAAAATGCGTAAGAACGCATCTTTACACGGCGGATTGTGACCATAGGAGTGAGTGATTACTACCGGAATACTACTTCTGAATAAAATGGCGGGGTGAAGACGAGAATTTATCTATTTCTACCTTCTTTCTCTATCTCGGGCTAAAATACTATACGGATGAAAATGGCGAAGGAATGAAAAATCCTTCAGCAATTCTATTGTGGACTGTATGGCAGAATTCATCTTCAGGATTCAGGGTTTCTGTGATATGGTAGAATCAAAAGAGAAGGTTGAACAAACCGGATATGGAGAGGACGAACGACGTCAGAAAGCCAGAACGTTGAATACAAGGAATCCTGACATGATGAATATCTGAAATGGATTTGAGGATTTGCCAATGCACAGGGAGGTACTCTCTATATAGGCATGGATGACAACGGCCATGTATGTGGAGTCTCCAACAGCAGAAAGCTCCTTGAAGATATTCCGAACAAGGTGCGCAATACTCTCGGAATAGTGGTGGATGTCAATCTTCTTCAGGAAGACGGTAATGAATACATCGGCATCATTGTCGAGCCTCAGCCTTATCCGATTTCGTATTACGGCGAGTACCACTACCATAGCGGAAGTACGAAGCAGCAGTTGACAGGACATCTTCTCAATCAGTTCCTCCTGAAGAAGACAGGTGTAACATGGGACAGCGTACCTATGACCGTCAACCCCGCAGAGCTTCGCTTCGATTCTTTCGACATCTTCCGCGAGCGTGCAGTGAAGAGCAGCCGCATGTCTCCGGAGAACGTGAATATCGACAGCGTCCAGCTGGCTTGACAGTCTGAATCTCCTGGACGGTTCGAATCTGAAGCGGGCAGGAGTACTGCTCTTTCACCATAATCCGGAGAAGTGGGTACCCGGGAGTTATATCAAGATCGGCTTCTTTGCTTCAGATACTGAAATAGTATATCAGGATGAAATTCACGGATCGCTTCTGAGTCAGGCTGAAATGACAGTGGATCTCCTGTATACGAAATACATGAAAGGAATCATCTCCTATAAGGGAGTATCGAGGATAGAGACATATCCATATCCCAGAGAAGCAGTCAGGGAAGCTGTTCTTAATGCAATAGCCCACAAAAACTATGCCACACTTGTTCCGATTCAGATAAAGGTCTTCGCCGACAGTCTTGTGATTTCCAATGACTGTGTTTTCCCTGAAGACTGGACAATGAAAGATTTCTTCGGGAAACACAGATCCCGGCCATATAATCCGCTGATTGCGAATACTTTCTATCGTGCAGGATTCATCGAGTCCTGGGGACGGGGTATACAGAAAATCAGAGAAGCATGTCTCGATGCTGGAAATAAAGAGCCGTCGTACCAGATTAAAAGGAATGAGATTACCGTTGTCTTTGAGGCAAAATCGTCAATTG
>CAVFYD010000091.1:0-9259 GCA_963626615.1 Sphaerochaetaceae bacterium | reverse complement strand
CGACGATCTTGCATTCATAGCACCTGACGACCTGGTTCTGGCGCTTCAGGCCAGTGGCAAGCAAGGCTGCTCGTATCGAAGCCTTCTTGTCTGCTGAACACGTCAGCCGTCTGTCTATGCTGTTTGCCATCTGAACTTACTTACTCTCGAGAATTACTGTTTCGAACTGTAATTTTTACTTACTCTCGTCATCAATCATTTTTGTGCAATTCATGTCACACCTTGAAAGGTGTGACCGTTCTTGCGCAGTTTTGTAACAGGAACAACAGTCCTGTTGTTCGATCCACAGGAAATTCCTCCTGTGGATTTTTCTTTGTATAATACTCAAAGGAGATTGAAAATGAAAGTCGAACTACTGACACATACACCAGATCCGGAGCTTCTCATTGCTCGTTGCGCTTCCACCTGCTATGATTCCAAGCCAAAGGAACTCGACAAGGCGAGGAAGATGATTGCGGCGATCATCAAGTCCGGACACGAAAGCTGCATAGAGCATGCCACCGCAAGCTTTGCATTTGAAGACGTAAGCCGAGTCCTTACTCATGAACTCGTCCGTCATCGCATCGGCTTCTCGTATTCCCAGAGAAGCCAGCGTTATGTGAACGAAAAGACTCCGAGTTATGTAATTCCCGAGGAGATTTCTGCGAACGAAGATGCGCTTAGGGAATACGAAGCTTGCATGAAGCAGTGCTGGGATTCCTATTCCAAGTTGCAGAGCCTCGGCCTCAAGAACGAGATTGCAAGATATGTCCTTCCCAATGCATGCTACACCGAGATCTGCGTCACCGCCGACTTCAGGGCATGGAGGAACTTCCTGAAGCTTCGTCTTTCGAAGAGGGCGCAGCGTGAAATCAGGGAACTTGCGAACGTCATTCTTGAAAAGCTGATCGAGATCGCCCCTTCGTGCTTTGAAGACCTCAGGGACGAGAACAATCTACAAAACACGTGACAACTGTTGACAACTTTGTTGTGTTTGCTATAATATCGGCATGAACAACAAGCTCATAGTCGTGAGAGGATGTCCTGGGACAGGGAAAAGCACCTTCGTCAAGGAGACGTTCCCGAACATCGTACACTTCGAGAACGACATGTTCCACTATCACAACGGAGAGTATCTCTTCAACCAGAGAAAGCAGGACAATGCAATCGAATGGTGCATCGACATGACGATGCTTTCCTTGAAGAGGGGAATGGACGTTGTCGTCTCGAACACCTTCACGAGGATAGCTTTCGTTGATTCATATCGGAAGATTGCTGATCTCTTCGGGAGCGAGTTCGAAGTCTACAGGATGATGGGAGACTTCGAGAACATCCACAGCGTTCCGAAGAACATCCTCGAAAACATGAAGAACAACTTCGAGAACTATCCCCGGGAGAAGTTTGTCTTTCCCAACGAGTTCTATGATCCGAATGACGGGATGTCAACGAAATACTGCGTCACGGATTTCAAGGTTGGAGATCGTGTCAGACTTAATCTTGGTGCGTCTGAGGTCATCGTAAAAAATGTCAAGGTTTCTTCCGAAGGTATGATCATTTTGGGATACGATGGTCCTGATGGAGAAACTGGATCTGTCTATTCGGGAGATGTTGAAAAGGTGTAATATGCAAAAATTTGTCATCAAAAGTCCAGAACTGAACGGTTATTTCGCAAGAATCGACAAGGTTGGATACTTCTGCGATGCCGCAATAACCGACCAGAAATACGAAGCGAAGATCTTCGACTATGCAATCGAGGCGAAAGAATGGCTGAAGAAGATCGCTTCAGAAAACATGGAGTACAAGAGGACTTTTCCAAAAGACATTGTCATCAACTGGGAGATCGTTCTCGTGGACATGAAGAACGGAATCAACGATTTCGACGAAGTCATGACATGGTATTCGACAACCGAAATGTAAAAGAAAATGACCAAAGAACTTATAATCAGGGCAAATAACGCATACCGGTCCGGAAATCCGATCATGACCGACCAGGAGTTCGACGACCTCTGCGAAGAGTATCGGAAAACCGTCGGAGAAGAGGAATATTCGAAGTTCCGTGATTCCCTGAACGAAGGTCAGATCGAGACCGGGAAGAAGGTTAAGCATGTATATGTCGCCGGAAGCCTTGACAAGCTGAAGTACGAAGAACCCGACTCTATCCATTCGTTCATCAAAAAGTACATCAGGAACAAGATGAGCGTCTCTGCGAAGATTGACGGGCTCACAGGAATTGCACACTATCGGAAGGGGAAGCTCGTCGGATTCGCCTCTCGTGGAGACGGATACGAAGGCCAGGACCTCTTCGACAAGGCGAAGTACATCGACAGCGTCCCGAAGACGATCAGCAACGAGGACGAACTCTATGTCCGAGGGGAGCTTGTGATCCTGAAGGAGAACTATGACAAGATCGAGGGAACATCTCCGAGGAACGTCGTCGCAGGTCTTGTCAATCGCAAGGACTACAATCCCGAAGACCTGAAGAACGTCTCCTTCGTGACATACACGATAATGGGAGCTGATTTCACGAAGGATCAGCAGTTCGACGTCTTGAAGGATCTCGGTTTCGACGTCGTGTGGCACACGGATCTTGTCGTCGGAGAATACACCTCCGAAGATGTTGTCGAGAAGCTGTTCGAAATCGCCACAAGGGATTTCCCATACCAGACAGACGGACTCGTGATCTCCGATTCGAGATACTACAACGAGGAGAAATACCGTCCGGACTCCCAGGTCGCGTTCAAGACGAACCAGCAGAAGGTCCAGACGCGGCTCATCGACGTCGAATGGCAGGGACCCTCGAAGGACGGGCGTTTTGCGCCTGTCGGAATCCTCGAAGGTGTCGAAGTCGGCGGCGTCACGGTCTCGAAGTGCACGATCCACAACCTCGATTTCATCAACGAGCACAATCTCAGGATCGGAGACGTGATTTCTCTGACACGTTCTGGGGACGTGATCCCGAAGCTCATCGGAGTGGTCTCCACGGACGAAAACAGTGTCGACATCGAGATTCCCACGACATGTCCCTGCTGTGGTTCGGAACTCGTCAAGGAAGGTCCGTTCGTCTACTGCAAGAACCAGAACTGCGGAGACAGGACGACATATCAGGTAATGCACTTCATCAAGAAGTGCGGAGTCGACTACGCCTCGTTCAAGACCCTCCACAACTTCGGAATCCACACATTCGGAGACCTTCTCGCGTTCGTCCCCGACAAGTCCTACAAGTCCGAGACGAAGCTCGGAAACGAGATCTACAGCAAGGTGTTCGCAATCTCGAAGAGAGACATCTTCTGCAAGCTGAACATGAAGGACATCGGAGAGACGCTTCTCAACAAGATTGTGGACTTCTACTCCTTCGAGAAAATCGAGTCCGGAGACATCGAGAACATCGGAATGGACAGTCTTCCAGAGGGAATCGGAGAGATCACGATGAACAAGTTTCTCGAGGAATACAGGAAGAACCTTGAAATCACAAACATGATCGTGGCTGATCCGAGATATCATTTCGCAGGAGAGATCAAGGAAGGAAACACGAATGTCGTTGAATCGGCAGGATCCGTGTGCTTCACCGGCGCATTGAACTCCATGACTAGGAGCGAAGCTGCTAAGTTGGCAGAAAGTCACGGATATGAGGTGAAATCGTCAGTTACGAAGGGGCTGACATACCTCGTGACGAATGATCCGGATTCCGGTTCTTCGAAAAACAAGAAGGCACAGAAGCTCGGAACGAAGATCATAACAGAAGAGCAGTTCCTTGAACTGATGAAGGACAACGAAATGAACGTTGAAGACCTCTGAAAGTTCTCAAAAAGACACGAAAATACGGACGGAAATTCAATTTCGTCCGTATACTATTATATCAAGATGAGTATCAAGATCGCAGTAAACCTTTTCTATCCTCCGACATAGAAGCTGAAGGACATTCTTGAATCTCACAAGGATCTATATCTTCCAATAAACGGTGGTTCATCCCTGAGGGAAGACGAATGGTCGAAGAACCATGTGGTCTTTGACGACACAGGAGACAACATCTCGTCGAAGAACAGGCTCCTGAACGAGATGACTTCGATCTACTGGGTCTGGAAGCATTATGACGAGATCGGGAATCCAGACTACATAGGCCACAACCACTACAGAAGGTTCTTCAACGTGGAACAACTCGACGACTACGAGAGATATGACATGATAGTCTCGAAGCCGATCTTCTCGTCCGACACATACACCCTCGTCTGGCAATACAACTACTACCACAAGATAGACGACCTCCAGAAGTGCGCAGACATACTCAAGAGGAGAAACAAGGAGTTCGGAGATTCGTTCGTGACATACATGAACACCTCTGGGACGAACTACGCTCCGTGCAACATGTTCGTCATGAAGAAGGCACTGTTCTTCGAATGGTGCGAGTTCCTCTTTCCAGTTCTCTTTGAACTCGAGAAGGCGATAGATCTCGAAGGAAGGGACAACTACCAGAAGAGGGCGTTGTGCTTCCTGACCGAGAGAATGTTCAACTTCTGGTGCTATTCGAAGAAGATCTCCGGATTAAAGATCAAGGAGCTTGTGATGGAGGAATATCTTGACTTCAAGCCGGAGAAGGTGAACGAAAGAGGAGATTTTGCGTAATGAGAACAGCACTTGTGGCGATAGCGAAGAACGAAGACAACTACCTGAAGGAATGGGTTGACTACAACCTCGAGCTCGGGTTCGACGAGATCTTCGTGTTCCAGAACAACTGGAGGTATTCCAGAGGCGACATAGACGATCCGAGGGTTCATCTTCTCGAGCTTGACGGACACAGGATGCAGAATCCGTGCTACAACGACTTCATAAAGAGACACAACTCGGAATACGACTTCGTAGCATGCTTTGACTGCGACGAGTTCCTGCACATAAGGAACAACATCGACTTCAAGACATGGCTGGAATCCTACAACGATGTTCCTGTGGTCTACATTCCATGGAGACTGTTCGGGGACAACGGACACGATTTCGTTGAAGACGGAAACTACTCGTGTCTCGAAAGGTTCACGAAATGTGATGACAAGCTAAATCCACTTGGAAAGGCGATCATCAACACGAAGATGACGAAGGACTCGGTTGTCTACTACAATCCGCACATCGTCATAAAGAACCAGACGGAAACCTGTCTTCCGCAATATGTATTTCCTGACAAACAAGTCGTAACCAGGCCGTGGCAGATAAAACCTGACGACATGGTGAAGTTCAGCAACCAGCCAGCCGAGATCTGGCATTTCCGGAACAAGACATATCAGGAGTGCTATGACAGGAAGTTCAATCAGGACGACGCATTCCACGAGGCTTCCGAATGCGACTTTCATACGCAGCTTGAGGCGTTCAACAAGACGTTCGAGGAACACAACAAGAATGTAATAGATGTGAAGGAGTTGTGTGAACCAGTCTCTGTCAATTGTATCGAGAAGTCGAGTGAGTCATGTAAACCACTCCCAAGGGTTGGTCTTGTGGCACTAGCAAAAGACGAAGACCATTATCTGAAAGAATGGATAGACTACAATCTCGAACTGGGTTTTGACGACATATTCGTGTTTCAGAACGACTGGAAATACGCAGGAAAGCCGATCTCCGACAAGGGGGTTCATCTCCTCGAGTACAACGAGCTTCAACCACAGACGAGGTGCTACAACGAATTTCTCGGTCTCCACGGGAACGAATACGACTTCCTGATGTTCTTCGACATAGATGAATTCCTCTACATCAAGAGCAAGGAGAACATCAAGGAATTTCTTGCGCATTATGTCGACAGGGATGCATTTTTCGTAAACTGGAGGGTGTTTGGCGACAACGGACTTGACTGCGTAGTGAACAACGGATTCTCTGTCAAAAACAGGTTTACTCGGTGTGGGAGGCATCTCGATCCGTTGGGGAAGCCAATCATCAACACGAAGAAGCTTGGCAACATTGTAAGATTTCACAATCCGCACATTCTTGTCTATAAGGACAACCCGATCAGGGAGCTTAAGCTCTTCGACCCCACGAATACGCTACGTGTGACATGTGGCTACATCAAGGACAATGAGATAGATGAACCTGTGGAATTGTATCACTACAAGAACAAGACGGTTGAAGAGTTCATGGAGAGAAAGTTCAACAAGACTGACGTGATCTACGACTGGAATCACAACACGTGCAAAGACAAGAAGAATGTAATAGAACAGTTCAGGAAGTACAACCATAACGAGATCGAGAACACGACCGTAAAAGACAACTGTAGGTCATTGATATGCTGTATTGCGAACGACGATCTCAACGAGTGGATCAGATACCATCTGCACGTCGGCTTCGACCATGTTGTCGTTTATCAGAACAACTGGAGAGCCAGCATAGACGACGATCTGCGAGACAAGGTTACGCTTATCGAATGGGACACGAATGACAAATTCGCCCAGTCCAAGGCTTACAACGACTGCATTGAAAGGTTTGCAGACGATTATGACTGGATTGCGTTCTTCGACATGGACGAATTCCTTGTCATAAAGACAGCCGAATCGCTTAACGACTGGTTGTTTCATTATGAAATGTACGATTCCGTCGGAGTAATGTGGAAGTACTTCGGAGACTCTGGCATTACCGAATATGATGGAAACCGGTCGTTCTCACGCTTCACGAAGTGCCAGAAGGGGACATCCATCGAGTTCAAGACAATATTGAACACCAGGAAGGTTGGAAAAACCCAGCACATGCACATCTGCGCACATTGCACGAACAATGCCCTTGTGAGCAATTCGACTATCGCGGTGGATGGCGAGACGTTCCTTCACAGACCAGATGACGCGAACAATCATGTAGATTGTGACAACATGGCCTGGCTGGCTCATTTCAGGTGCAAGACGTTTGACGAGTGGAAGGTGAAGTTCAGGAGAAACTCCAACGGCTTTGCATCCGAGCTTTCCGAATATCAAGACGAGAATCTCAAGAAGTCTTTCGACAAGTACAATCGGAACGAGGAAACGGATACGTCTGTAAAAGACACAATCGAGAAAATTAACAAATATAGGAAACTTACTTGATGAAACTGTTGTTCATTACAAATGCCGCCGGAATCGACTACTTGTCTGACTGTATATTTCATGGCCTGGTTGATTCTGGTTACGATGTGGTCGATTCGAGGTATCTCTGGTATCTGTCACAACCACTTGACATCAGTCATAAGCTACGACTGTACGGGAGAGGATTTACGATATCAGGAAATCTTCCAGACAGATCAGCCATAGACCGGTCGAACATAAGGGAAAGAATCCTGTCGCATGAATTCGACAGGATCGTATATGGATCCATCACCAGATGCAGAGACTATCTCGACGAAGTCAGTTCAACCTACAAGAAGAACGAAGTCATCATCTGCAACGGCGAGGATGACACGGGCTTCGACATGGAGCTTGTGAAGATTGGTCTGTGCTTCAAACGTGAACTTGTCACACCACAACTATATCCGATTTCATTTGCGATTCCAGAATCCAAAATCAGAAAGCCGTGTAAAGACAAGACATAGGTGGTGTCGAACATTATACCAGGAACGGCAATGCACAGAAATTATACCTTCACAGACGAAACTCTCTATTACGACGAGTATTCAAAGTCGATGTTTGGCATAACAATGAAGAAGGCCGGCTGGGATTGTCTGAGGCACTACGAGATCGTGGCGGCTGGATGCCTTCCGTATTTCAAGGACTACCAATCATGCCCCCAGTTCACGATGATGAACTGGCCGCGTGAGCTACAAAGAGAAACAAATTCAATGTTTGAGACTCGTGACTTTACAAGATACACATTGGTCTTAAATGACTTCTCCAAATATTGTTCTGAACATATGACAACAAAGGCTCTCGCAAGCTACGTTCTAGACAAAGGTTAATGCACTATGGATGTCCCACATACACAGAAACAAGACCTCACGGTGTTCATAGTCAACTTCAACACAACAGAGATGACGAACATGTGTGTTGAACGAGCGTTGAAACACTGTGTCCGATACAATACAAACATAGTGGTTCTTGACAACAGCACAGTCAACAGGTTCGAACTGTATCACCCGATTGCCAGTGTTCATGTAATAGACAACACCAGCAATCGGGTCATCGACTATGACAGATTCGTCAAAGACAATTGCAGGGGGAACGACCCAGGGAACTACGCTTCAGCCAAACATGCAACCGCAATAGACTGGTTTATCGGAGAGTGTCCAACCAACAACCTGCTCATTCTGGATTCGGATGCGTTCCTGGTCAAAGATGTCGATTTTATTGATGACAGGTTCTGCACTGCGTGTGAAATCGGGGACTCTTTTGGCAACCGCAGGGTGTTGCCCATGCTGTAGTATGTCAACGTGAATTGCTTTCGACGGAATAACCTGAAGTTCTGTGATCCACATAGATTTCGATATTGTATGGATCCGAAGTATGTTCTCTGGGACACTGGAACGTGTCTGCTACAGGACATAATGAAGAAGAACCTTCCAGTAAAGGTGATAAGACTGGCTGAGTATGTTCATCATCTGTCCGGTGCGTCATGGGAACAAATTCGAACAGGATTCGATTTTGCTGTTAGGAGGAACGCCAGGTTCATACAGGACAATCTGTCATGAAAATCGCAGTCTACACTTGTATAACCGGAAACTACGACTCGCTCAGGAAGCACAAGAACAGTCGCAACCCCGACATCGACTTCATATGCTTCACGGACAACCCCAGTCTTCTCTTCAACGACAACGGATGGACGATAAAGCCGATTCCACAGGATCTCCTCGGACTCTCCAGGATAAAGCAACAGAGGCTTGTCAAGATCCTTCCACACAGGTATCTCAGGGGCTACGACCTCTCCCTCTGGGTGGACGGAAACATAGAGATAAGATGCGACGTGGACGACTTCCTCAAGTCCCTCGACTTCGAGAAATGCCACTTCTACACGAGAAAGCACCCTTCGAGGGACTGCATCTACCTCGAAGCGAAGAGCATATTGGGATACGGGAAGGACTCTCCGAGGATAGTCAATCCGCAGGTAGATGAATACAGGAAAGAGGGATATCCGGAGCATTTCGGACTTGCGGAGACGTGCATAATAGCGAGAAGGCATAACGAGGCCGACTGCCAGATACTTGACAACAAGTGGGCGAGCGAACTGACCGGAAAATCGCACAGGGACCAGCTCAGCTTCGACTACTCGAGATGGAGGACAGAAGTGGACGTCGGATATTTCACGCTGAAGAAACTTGACAGGGACGACAGGTTCAGATGGGGGAAACATGGAT
>CAVFYD010000090.1:0-9414 GCA_963626615.1 Sphaerochaetaceae bacterium | reverse complement strand
CATAAGATGATATAAATCAAATCATGTCAGAGAAAAAAGAAAGAAACAGATACCTTGAGCTCTTCCTTTCAACCCTCAGGCTCAGTGCATGCACCTTCGGCGGAGGTTTCGTCATCGTGCCGCTCATGAGAAAGCGCTTTGTCGAGGAGCTGGGATGGATTAAGGAAGAGGAGATGCTGGACCTTGCGGCAATAGCGCAGTCATCTCCGGGGGCCATTGCCGTCAATGCCGCAATACTTGTCGGCTACAGGGTTGCCGGAATCCCGGGGGCTCTGACGACTGTCGTCGGAACTGTGCTTCCGCCTCTTGTGATCATTTCCGTGATATCTCTCTTCTATGAGGCTTTCAGGGATAACGCTTTCGTCAACATGGCGATGGCGGGAATGCTGGCGGGTGTTGCCGCTGTCATTCTCGATGTCGTGATCAACATGGTGAAGACTCTTATGAAGGAGAAGCGTCCTCTTCCGTTCATCATTCTTGTTCTCTCGTTCATCGCGACAAGATACCTCAGTGTGAACATCATCGTAATCATTCTCGTATGTGCCGTAATCGGAGCATTCGATACAATCCTCCGCGGAAGGAGAAAAGTACAGTGAACCTTCTTCTCTCTCTCTTCTGGTCATTCTTCCAGATCGGCCTTTTCAGCATAGGCGGCGGTTATGCCGCAATGCCCCTCATCCAGAAGGAGGTCGTGGACGCCCACGCCTGGCTCACGATGAGCGAGTTTGCAGATATCATCACGATATCTGAAATGACGCCGGGGCCCATTGCCGTCAATTCCGCGACCTTCGTCGGTATTCAGATAGCGGGTATTCCCGGAGCCCTCGCTGCAACCCTGGGCTGCATCACGCCTGCATGCATAATCGTCACGCTTCTTGCGTACATCTACTACAGATTCCGCGGTCTCACGATTGTGCAGGGTATTCTCTCGGGACTCAGACCTGCTGTAATCGCGATGATCTTCTCCTCCGGGCTTTCGCTTCTCATTCTTGCCGTCTACGGACAGCGAAGCCTGCCCTCCGATCTCTCCTCTTCCGATATCATCGCCGTCGTCATATTTGCCATTGCTTTCTTCACTCTCAGAAAGTTCAAGACAAATCCCATTTACGTGATGGCCGGAGCCGGAGTACTCGGAATCATCCTGTACTCCATATTCTGAGGGATGCCTAGGATCCCTGTGTCGTACGGATGAGTTTTCAGAAGAGCCCTGTCTCCCATAGAGACTCGAGGTTCTCCCTGACGACTGAGTAGAGTGCACTGTTTCCCGTATGGTCGGGGAAGTTTCTCCAGACAAGGATGATGCTCTTTGGACTTACCTCAGCTATCGGGGAGGCGACGGGACTGTGGACGTTGTCTATGACAAGAGGGTAGGCCTTGTCGTGAGCCTCCTCTATCTGGGCTGATGTCAGCTCTCCCGAGCCGAATTCAGATACGACGTTGAGCCCGAGGTCACGCGCGAACTCCGCCTGGTTTTTGTTGGCATAGACTTCAATATCTTTATTGGGAGATGATGCGATGCGTTCTCTCGCCTCTTCGATGAGAGCTCTGTATTCACTCCATCTCTCTTCGGCCTTCTCTTCCGTTCCGGCTTTTCTGGAGAGGAGCTCCACCATGCTGTGGAGGTTCTCGAGTGTGTTGGTGGTCTTCACCTTCACGATTCTGTCCTCCTCCAGGCCTGCGGCTTCTGTAATCGTATCCATCATCTTCTCATATCCGGCGCACATGAAGAGTGTGGAGTTCATCACCCTCACGATATCATCTGCCGTTATCTCATACTCAGGCGGATGCCTCAGTGTTGCCGGAGCGACTGTGACGACTCCGTCCATTCCCGCCAGTTCCGCTATTGCGCTGACCCAGCTGGTGGACGCGACGTACTCCTCCTTTGCCGTCTCTGCTGCCGGTGCGGCCGGAAGCAGGAGCAGGACTGAAGTTATGAGAGCAGACACCAATACTGTTCTTTTCATTTTCTTATTCTCCTGTAAATCGAATTGATTCCATATATTGCAGCTGCCAGAAGGGCAAGTGTCCCGCTGACAGGAAGGTTATAAAGCAGTGCGAGAAAATAGGACGCAAGCGAGAGCAGAAGGCCTGTGACTGAACTGAGCAGAAAGAGGCTTCTCAGACTTTCGGCCTTCCTTTCCGCTGCTATGACGGGAAGGACGAGAAGTGCGTCGATGAGGAGTGCTCCCAGCACTCTCATCGCAACAGATACCGTCAGTGCACAGAGCATTGTCATTACAGTGCTGTGTGCCTTTACGGGTACTCCCATGGAGGAGGCGGTATCGGAATCGAAGAAAACCATGGAGATCGGACGGAAGAAGAGCGCGGTGTAGGAGAGTGTAAGAAAGGCAAGTAGTCCCAGGATGATGAGATCGGTTCCTGTCAGTGCGAACGGACTTCCCCACAGGACTTCGAGCATGTCCTTTGCCGGGACATCCGCTATGTGGCTTACAAGGGAAGCAAGCCCCATCGTACACACCATCATTGCGGCGCCCGAGGAGGAGAGCGAGCGGCCGCGGCTGTTCATGGCGAGCATGATGAGCACGAGTATGATATTGACGGGGATTACTGCCGCCAGCATGGGGATGGAGAGTACTGTGGCGGCGACTCCTCCCAGGATTACGCCGTGCATCAGCATATACCTCATCGATATGAGGCCGTTCTCCATGACGACTACTCCCGCAACAGGAAACGAGATGCCGCTGATTATCATACCGATGAGACCGTAGAGAATCGGCTTCAGTGTGAGAAGGGAGATTATCCTCTGCATCTTTCATCCTCCTTCCCGATTCTGACATTTTTCCATCCGAGTCTTGCGGAGAGTATCTCGTCGTGTGTCACGACAACGGCCGCCATTTCCTGCGGCAGGAGAGTGAGGATGGAGACAAGTTCATCCCTGAAAGCGCTGTCGAGGAAGGTTGTCGGCTCGTCCATCAGTATCAGACCGGCTTTCTGGGTAATCGAGCGAGCTATCTGCACCCTCTGTCTCTCTCCCCCCGAGAGGGATGAGAACGAGCGGGCGGAGAGATGACTCACCCCTGTCATCTTCATTGCGTCTTCAATACGCGATTCATCTCTATCATGTGACCTGTAGAGCCCCATTGCGACGACTTCCCTTACGGATACCGGACAGATTGTCTTTGTGTCTCCCTGCCGCATGTATGCCGTCTTCAGTCCCCGGGCCTTTTCTATGGTTCCCTTCTGCGGCCTGATGAAGCCGAGTATTGCTCTGATGAGTGTTGTTTTCCCCGAGCCGTTGGGACCGGCAAGTATGATCTTCTCTCCTCTTTCGAGAGAAAGGGAGAAGTCTTCGAGAACGGTCTTCTCTCCGTACGAGAGTGTTATGTTTCTGATATCAAGAACGGGACCTGGCCGGTTTTCCGGGACACTCATGTTACGCTGCCTCGTATGTCGTGAGGATTTGCCTTCATGGCGTAACTTGTGCTCTTCAAGCGGAGAGTTCTTCTCTCCCGGGGCCTTCATGGCCCGTAATCATTCTTCCCGATACGGCTTTTTCAGTCAAGCCGTCTTCAGACTTCCTTTTCGAGTGTGTCGACTGCTGAAGCTATGTACTCGGAGAGACTCATCGGCTTCACACCTGCCACAGTGACGCATCTGTTGACGGGAATCAGGATCTTGTGGGCCCTGCTTGCTCCGACAGCCTCCGCCATCCCTGGAGTGATTTCCCCCAGCATCGAATCCGCCATCACGATGCCGATGGGGCCTATGATGAAGTCAGAGTCCCTGCATGCCACAGTTACGGGATTCTCGCCCGTTGCTCCGGCCTTTGCTCCTCCCCTGAGCATATTCTGCGTCGCGGCGCTGTTCGTTCCTATGCACACGATGTTTTCCGCGTAGCCCGAAGAGACAAGTTTCTCGACGATGGCCCTTCCGATGCTTCCGCCCTGTCCGTCAATGACTGTAATCTTCATCTTTTCTCCTCATCCGTCAGTGGGAATATAGCCGGAAGGAAAAGGCGCTGTCAATCAAGGCTGGCCGGGTTCCTTTTCTGAAAGACGGATGGGGAAGTGACTGAAATCCGGCTCGGAAACAGTAAAGTGCTTCGCTTTTCCTGATTCTTCCGGGAGATACGTAATCATCGGGCTCCTGTGATTTTGACAGCTGCGGCAGAATCGGAATTTTTCTCTGTGAATCCCGTCGTTGTCATTACTCTGTCCTCTGATGAGAGTTGTGCTTCTCCCGGGCAGAGTGCACCGGATGAACTTCCACTCTTTCCTCTTCTTCAGCTATAATGGCGGGGAGGTATCTCCCCCGGTCGGGATTGCTGAAAGGCCATGCTTTATCTGATTTCTGCCATATTATGCAGTGCGCTTGTGTCACTCACACTGAAAGTGGGGGAGAAAGAGCCGTACTCCACATTTGCAATGCTCGGTGTCAACTACATGACCTGTACGCTTTCATTCCTCATAACGAGAATCGGGAAATCTCTTCCTTCTTCCGGCCTGGGGTTATGTATTGCGCTCTCTGCCGTCAACGGCTTTTTGTACCTGGGCTGTATGGTGATGAACAGAATCAACGTGAGGCGTAGCGGGGCCATCCTGCAGTCGACATTCGTGCGGCTGGGAGTCATGGTGCCGACGCTCCTCTCCATTATCCTCTTCGGCGAAAGACCGTCGGTAAGACAGGCTGTCGCGATAGTTCTTGTTCTTGCCGCATTCTGCATCATGAACATCAGTGATGGTGATGATAACAGTCATTCGAAGGCTGACTTCCTGTTTCTTTTTCTCGGCCTTTTCTTCGGAGGAGCCTCCGACAGCATGTCGAAGGTCTTCGAAGAGTACGGAGAGAGGGGACTGGACGACGCATTCATCGGCCTGACCTTCTTCTTTGCCTTCCTCATGTGCATGGTCCTGGTGTTCATCAGGCATGAGAAGGCTGGAAAAAGGGAACTGCTTCTCGGCACTGTCCTCGGGGTTCCTAACTACATTTCTTCGCTTCTTCTCCTGAAGGCGCTCTCCCGTGTCAGTGCTTATATCGCATACCCGACTTACAGCGTCGGTGTCATTCTCACGGTGACGGCTGTCAGTGTGCTTTTCTTCAGGGAAAGACTCTCTGCGTGGAAGAGTGCGGGCGTCAGTGTCATAATCGTCGCCATCATACTTCTCAACATCTGATTCCCGACATCTCCCGTCCTCCCGTTTCTGTGAAGGAGCCGGACTTCGTATCAGAAAGCTTCCGAACCGTGGAATCAGGAAATGTAACCGTCGTTACTGAGGCACCATAACCGTATGCCCTGCGACAATTCTTTTGTAGGGCATATGGTTATCTGAAAACAGAGGTTATTTTACAGTGACATTTGTGTTGAGGCTGGGTAGGATGTTTCTGTGCAGGATGAGATATCATTCCGTGCTCCAGCTGTAATGCATGTTCATCTGACATTATTCGCATTTGCGGATAGAATCAAAGACAGTGCAGGTTCCCGGCAGGTTAATTCTGTTTTCTTTGCTGCCTGATTCCTCAGCCGTTGACGACGTTCTGCGTCTTCCCGTTCATGTATGCTCTGATGTTGTCCGCTGTCGTACTCAGGATTCTCTCCCTTGCTTCCTTTGCTCCCCATGAAAGGTGCGGGGTTATTATGCAGTTCGGGGCACTGAGCAGGGGATTGTCACCTCTGACGGGCTCTGTGGAGACAACGTCGACTGCGGCGCCTCCGACTTTGCCGGATCGGAGAGCATCGGCGAGGTCCTTCTCATTGATGAGACCCCCGCGCGCGTTGTTGACGATGAGGACTCCGTCCTTCATTTCTGATATCGTCTCACTGTTTATGAGGCCCTCTGTCTCCTTTGTCTGCGGACAGTGAAGGACGATGACGTCGCTTCTTCTGAAGATTTCATCCCTTGAGACGTATTCGCAGCCGTCATTCCTGACGCTTCTGGATGATACGATTACGTTCATTCCGAGTGCCTTCGCGATTTCTGCCGTCCTGTGTCCGATTCTCCCGAAGCCGATGATTCCCATCGTCTTGCTTCTGAGTTCCACAAGAGGATAGTCCCAGAAGCAGAAGTCTTCGCATTTCTCCCATCTGCCATTGTGCACTTCACTGCTGTGATGTCCCATGTGATGACAGAGTTCGAGAAGAAGTGCAATTGCAGCCTGCGCCACGCTGTCTGTCCCGTAGTCGGGTACGTTCGACACCTTGATGCCCATTTCTTTGGCAGCGGCTGTATCGACAACGTTGTACCCTGTGGCAAGAACAGTGATGTATTTCAGCTCTGTACAGCTTTCGATCACATGTCTGTCTATCGGCGTCTTGTTCGTGACGGCAACCTCCGCGCCTGCGAGGCGGCGGATAATCGTGGCATCATCCGGTTCGGTCCTTTCATATATGGTGACATCACCAAGCTTCTCTATCTCATCCCAGCTGAGGTCTCCGGGGTTTTCCGTATATGCATCGAGTATGACTATCTTCATGGCTTTTTCTCCTGGGATGAGTATAACAGAAAGATATCTCTTTGTGCTATGAAAGAAACAGAAGAAGACACATGAAGTAAAAATTACGTTTTTCTGTAGCAAATAATCTTCTCCGCTGTTATAGTTTAGCCGTTGTGCATTTTTCGCAGTACGAGAGGTTACAGATGAAGAAGATTGAAGAATATATGAGAAGCATCCCCGATTTCCCCAAGAAGGGAATCATCTTCCGTGATATGACAGCGGCTCTCAACGACCCTGAGGGGCTTCAGCTTGTCGTTGATTCACTTAAGGACTGCATAAAGGATATCGACTTCAACATCATCGGGGGAATCGAATCGAGAGGATTCATCACCGGCATGCCTCTTGCCTACAGCATGCACAAGGCCTTCCTTCCCGTGAGAAAGAAGGGCAAGCTCCCCTGCCAGACCATCGAGGAGTCCTACGACCTCGAATACGGCTCGGCAACTATCGAAATCGACAGGACAGCGATAAAGAGCGGCGACAGAGTCGTTCTCGTTGACGACCTCATCGCGACAGGCGGCACGATGAAGGCCGCATGCAGGCTCGTCGAAAGACTGGGAGGCAAGGTTGTCGGCATTCTTTTCCTGATGGAACTCGTGGACCTCAAGGGCAGGGATGTTCTCAAGGATTATCCTGTCTATTCGGTCATCAAGTACGAAGGGGAGTGATTTCCTCTCGTCACCTTTTCAGGCCTTCCTTAGCGGAAGGTCATTTTTCTGCCCTGTATGAGTACTCTCCGTTTCCTCCGAGAGCAAAGTAGTCACTGACCCTCTCAGGCGGGAATATTCCCTTCTCGGTGACTATACCCGTAATGAGCCCCGGCGGTGTCATATCGAAAGCGGGGTAGTAGCCCCTGACGCCGTCGACTGCTGTCCTTACTCCCATTGCGTAGAGCGACTCGTCCGGATTTCTCATCTCTATTGTCACGGTGTCGTGTGTGGGGTGGCCCCTGTCGGGTGCACCCGTGACATATACGGGAACCCCGTAGTACCCGGCACATATTGCTATCTGGCTTGTTCCGACCTTGTTGAATACATAGCCGTCACATGTGATGGCGTCTGCCGCACATGTGAAGACGTCGACTCCCTCATTCGCCATCACAAAGGAAGGCATGTTATCTGTGATGACAGTGGTGTCGAATCCCATCTCACGGCACACCGTTGCCGTGAGCCGTGCGCCCTGGAAGTACGGTCTTGTCTCGGGACAGAAAAGCCGCAGGGCTTTTCCCCTCTTCAGACACTCTCTCAGCATCATCCCGACAATCGTCTCCCCGAAGCACTGTGTCATCACTTTTCCTCTCTCGGGGAACTTCTCCACAAGATACTCGCTCATCGTGTGGATCTTGCTGTAGCGAAGGTTGTTCGCTTCTATAGTATAATCCCGGATGGCTTCGTCAGCATTCCGTCCCCCTTCGAGGGCAATAACGGCAGCTTCGACGGAAGCTTCCGTCAGTGCCTCCATCCTCTTCTTCGTCGTGGGACGAGCCGACGATATGCACTTTGATGCTTCTTTCAGATATTCAATCTGCTCCTTCTCCGGTTTATTCCTGCATTCCCAGGCTGCAAGCGCCATCCCCATGGGAGCGGCAGTGTAGGGGCCTGCACTCTGGGTTACCATATCACGGATACAGTCTCTCACTTCCTCGTGCCTTCTGCACTCGACGAAGCTCACTTTCTGCGGGTAGCAGCGTCTGTCGAGTATTCTCACGCATCCCTCGTCATACCAGGCGATATTCTCATACCTCAGCATGAAGGCAAGGCCTTTGTCCTGTCTCTCCATTGTCAGTTCCTTTAAAAAAGCGGCCTTTCCCTGAAGAAGAACTGCAGAAACGTGGATCCGGGCTGTGAAGAAGGCCCTGTCACATGCAGAAAGAGAGGCCGCATACTGTGGAAAGTGTAGTTTACGTTATCCCGATTGTCTACAGGAAGAGAATGATAAACCGGAAGTCGGTGCCCCGTCATGAAACAGCCGGGTAAGCTTCATCAGCTCCCTTTTTTTCTTTGCTGTTACTCCTGTCTTTCTCTGTGATACAATCATTCCCGTTGAGGTGCACATGAAAGAAGGATATTCATACTCCATATATACTGAAGCGGCAGCTTACATAGGAGAACGTATCGGAAGGACGCCGGATGTGGCTGTCGTTCTCGGCACGGGATGCTCGCCGTTTGTGTCGAGGCTCTCCAGCACCGTCACAATTCCCTATCGTGATATCCCTCATTTCCCCCTTACGACGAATCCCTCCCATAAGGGGGAGCTTGTTGCCGGATACATCGGTGAAAAGTACTGTCTCTGCATGAGCGGACGCTTCCACTATTATGAGGGCTACTCGATGGAGGAACTGAACATTCCTGTACATGTCATGCATGTGCTCGGCATTCCTCTTCTTGTGCTGACGAATGCCGCAGGCTCCTGCAATCCTGATATCAGGCCGGGAGACTGCATGATCATAAAGGACCACATCAAGCTCTTCGGCGGATCCCCGATGCGTGGGCCCAATGTCCCCGAGCTCGGAGAGAGGTTCTTCAGCGTATCGGATATGTACACTTCATCGATAAGGAAGACTGCGGAAAAGCTTTCCCACAGTGCCGGAATAAAGGTGCATGAAGGAGTCTACATGTTCTTCCCTGGGCCTCAGTTCGAGACGGCCTCCGAGATAAGGGCGGCCCGTATCCTCGGCGCGGACTGCGTGGGAATGAGTACGGTGACCGAAGCTCTCACGGCTGCGCACTCCGGCATGAAGCTCTTTGCCCTTGCTCTCATCACGAACTGGGCTACGGGTATGACAGATGAGGACAACGACGGCAGTGAAGTCGATTCCGTTGCCCAGAGAGCTTCCGGAGCATTCTGCTCATTCCTGGAGGATGTAATCAGAGCTGTCTGAGAGTTGTATTCTCTTATACAATATTTTCGAGCTGTGCGGATGACATCAGGCAGCCATAGTCTCCTCTTCCAAACTCCGAC
>CAVFYD010000089.1:0-9751 GCA_963626615.1 Sphaerochaetaceae bacterium | reverse complement strand
GCACCATTGAGGCATGGTTTTAATTTCAAGATTTTCCTTGCGCATATGGGAAAAGTGTGAAACAATCAGTCCGTTGCCCGAAAGAGCAACTCCCTCAAAGGGGACAAGGAGGTTGCCGCTGGAATGATTTCCCGCGGTATTTTTTGTCATATGAACGGGTGTGACATAAGTTCTTGCAACCGCATGCCTGTTTTCTGTTATAATGCATGGGTATCAGAAAAGATCTGGAAGGGTGGTCAGATGAGGAAATATCTTCCCTTAATCATATTGGTATGTCTCTTCGCCGTATCCTGCGGGACGACGAGATTCTCCTTCGACAGGACAGAACGTAACATCGTGGAGCTTGGCGGTACGTACGACAAGAAGACCGAAGAGGAAATCACGAAACTGTACGAGAGCGACGGCCTGGAAGAAGTCATAAAGGAAGTCTACGAAGGTACATATACATCGGTTGATGTTCAGGGATATCTCGGAGACGACGTATACAAGGAATACGAGAAGAGAGTCGAGGAACTCAAGAAGGAGATAGAAAAGCTGAGAAAGGAGGAGGGGCTGGAGGAAATCGCCAACGCAGTGCTTGACGAGACATATCCCGAGGGCCTCATCATCGAGGCGTTCGGAGGAGATGGCAAGCAGCTCACGTCCGACTTCAGGACGGTTCTCGGAGAAAAGACCGCCCTCAGGGATGAACTGAGGGGGATTCTTGAGGAACTGGGGTACGAAGGCATCAAGGATGCACTCGTGAACGAGGAATATGACGAGGAGACCATCGAGGAGTATCTTGGAAAGAGCACCCTCGACAGGGCCAAGGAGATATACGCAAAGGAGACGGGCACCGACGGCTTCAACCCGACGAAGAAGGACAGTGTGTCATCCTCTTCCTCTCAGACAATGGAGTTCGTTTCTGCCTCGAAAGCAGCGTCCGGAAGCGAAAAGAAGGAGAACAGCCTGATTGTGGAGATAGTCGCTGTCGCCGTTGTCGTCATAGTCTTCTACATCATCGCTGCAGTCGTGAGAAGCCTTAACAGAGGTCCGTTGAATACAGCTCTGTCCGTAATCGTGACGTTTGTGGCTGCAATAGCTCCGGCAGTTGTCTACTGTGTACTCATGGGGTGGTCAGTCTATGCTCTGGGTTTCCTTCTCATACTTCCGATCTTCTTCATTCTCACAGCTGAGATGAGGGATTAGCCTGGATTTCATCCAGGGCAGAGAGAAGGTCCGAGTGATAGAAGAACTCATCGAGTGCCATGATTCCTGCTCCCTCGAGCGTGGCCTTGTCGCCGCGTTTTGACTTGTGAACACCGACACTCCCTCTTCCCGGCGGGAGTGTCATTTTCAGCCTGTCGCTGATGGATGCGCATAAATCATCGGGCATTGAACTGAGTTCACCTGTTATCACGACATCCTCCGCTGAGAGTGCCTGGACGGCTTCGCTGAGGGCGAAAGCGAGATTCTTCGACACATCGTCGATGGCAAGCAGTCCCTTCTCCTCGCTCGTGAGGTGCCGGTACTGGCTTATTCCCGTCATTCTCTTGAGGACAAGGCCGGAGGCAACTGCCTCGAGGCATCCGTTTGCGCCGCAGGAACACATGACTCCGTTCGTGACTTTCATGTGGCCGAGCGTGGGGATGTAGTGGAGGAATCTTTCGTAGTAGACACCTTCAATAGTGTCTCCCCAGGAGACGAAGAGTGTCTTTTCCTTTCTTTCCGTCTCGATTTCCGCTCTTGCCTGGGCGACTGCAGCCGATGTGTATGTCACGGGCCAGGGGAAAGCCGAAGAAGGAACACCGTCCCTGTTTTCACCGACAATCGTGATGCCGTAGACTTTCACACTGTCCTGCGTCATCTTGTTTATGAATGCGGCAATCTGACTTATCATCCCCTCGTCCCTGGGAAAGCGTTCGAATCTCAAAACCTGCCCCGCGAGGTTCGATGCGGATGCAGTGACGGTGGATGATGAGAACACGAATGAGAATACCCTGCCGTTCTTCTTCGCTATCGAGAGCTTGGTGGACGGACGGCCCTGTGTGCTCATGTCCTTTTCTCCGCTTTCGACAAGACCTTCCTTTATGAGAGCATCGGTTATTTCCGATATCGAGACCTTGTTGAGAACAATCTCCCTCGAGAGCTCTGCTCTGGAGAGGTCTCTCTTTCTGAGAGCGTTGAGAACCTTGAGCCTGTTTATCTTTCTTGCATTGTCGGGTCGTGAGAAGTCCATAGGACCATTATAGCACAAAGACGGCTTTGGAAAAGATGACATCTTTCTTGCCTCTCCGCTTTTCCTTTATTATCTTCAGATATGACTGGAGGACATAATGTCAAACAAGAAGTTTAAGACAGAAGTCGCGGACCTTCTGCATCTACTCATCCATTCCCTTTATTCGAACAAGGAAATATTCGTCCGTGAAATAATATCAAACGCATCAGATGCCATAGATAAGCTCAAGTACCTGTCGCTTACCGACGGTCCCCTCAAGGGCTATTCGTTCGACCCGAGAATCCAGATTTCGTTCACCGAGGATGGCGAGAGAACCCTCACCATCAGCGATAACGGTATCGGAATGAACGAGGAGGATCTCAACGAGAACCTCGGAACAATCGCATCAAGCGGCACGAAGAAGTTCCTCTCATCGCTCGGCGACGATGCAAAGAAGAACTCAAACCTCATCGGTCAGTTCGGCGTCGGCTTCTATTCTGCCTTCATGGTTGCAAAGAAAATCGAGGTAACATCGAGAAAGGCAGGAGAGGAGGGTGCATGGCTCTGGTCCTCGAACGGCGAGACAAGCTATTCAATCGAGAGTGCAGAACGCGCAGAGCAGGGTACGACTGTCAAAATCTACCTTAACGATGATGATTCCACATATGCAACGAGATGGACTCTCGAGAACCTCATCAAGAAGTACTCCGACCATGTCGCATACCCGATTTATCTCGAGTATGACCAGACTCACTACGAGAGCGAGAAGGACGAGAACGGCGAGAGCAAGAAGACAGTCGAGCACAAGAACGAGCAGATCAACTCATGCTCCGCTCTCTGGAGAAGAAACAAGAGCGAACTGAAGGACGAGGACTACAAGGAGTTCTACAAGAACAACTACAACGACTATGAGGAGCCTCTCTTCTATCTCCATACGAAGGCTGAGGGAACGACAGAGTACACCACACTCTTCTTCATCCCCGCAAAGGCTCCGTTCGACATGAACTATGCCGACTACAAACCGGGTGTGAAGCTCTATGTAAAGCGTGTCTACATCACCGATGACGACAAGACGCTGCTTCCTCCGTATCTCAGATTCGTGAGAGGCATAATCGACAGCGAGGACCTTCCTCTCAATGTCTCGAGAGAGATACTCCAGGAAAACAGGATCATGGCTGCCATCCGTAACGGATCGGTCAAGAAGCTTTTATCGGAGTTCAAGAAGATCAGCGAGAACAACCCCGAACTCTATGACAAGTTCATCACACAGTACAACAGACCACTCAAGGAAGGTCTCTATCAGGACTATGCAAACAGGGAATCTCTCCTCGATGTCGTCAGATACCACTCTTCCGGGAAGGATGGCTGGGTATCTCTCAAGGAATACAAGGAGAGAATGAAGGAAGGCCAGAAGGCCATCTACTACATTGCCGGCGGCAGTGCAGAGATTCTCAAGGCTTCCCCGATTGTCCAGGCATTCAGAAGTAAGGGATACGAAGTTCTCATCCTCGATGAGGATATCGACGAACTCGTGATCAGTACGGTTCCCGAGTATGACAAGACACCTCTCAAGGCCATCAACCGCTCCGATGCCCTCGACGAAATCTCCACAGACGAGGAGAAGGCTGAGAACGAGAAGAAGAGCCCGCTCGCTGACAAGGTCACCACAGCTCTCGGCGACAGAGTCAAGAAGGTCATCGTATCTTCACGTCTCGGAGACGCTCCGTCATCTGTCATCATCGACGAGAATGACCCGAGCATGGAGATGCAGAGACTCATGAAGCAGATGGGCGGCCCTGTCGAGGACGTCAAGCCGATTCTCGAAATCAACCCGTCATCAGGACTTGTGAAGAGAATCGAGGCAAGTGAAAACGACGAAGAAGTGAAGAACCTCTCCCTCGTGCTCCTCGGTCAGGCTCTCATCCAGGAAGGCATAATGCCGAAGAACCCGGCTGAGTTCACATCTGCCCTTGCAAAGGCATTCAACTGAGTCAGACTTACAGTATCATGTGCATCGGAGTACAGACTCTGGTGCACATTTTCTTTTGTCCTTCTTTCCAAAATGAAGATAACGCAATAGAATCACATTATCTGAGGGGCCGTGGTTCAATGGTACAACGATGCCTTCGCATGGCATAGACGGCGGTTCGATTCCGCTCGGCTCCATTATCCTGTAAAACATGAGTATTCAGAGACGGAAGCATACAGCGTGTTCCGTCTTTTTTTTCGAATCTGATAAAATGACTTTGTCTGATTTCTGTGATTGACTACTTTCTGTCCAGCCCCACAAGGTAGATTTCGAAGGAATCGTCCCTGCATGCCTTGGGCTTGAAGGGTTTTGCCTTCTGGAACATCTCCCTCATCATCTTGAGTATCTCCACCTGTCCTCCGCCCTGGAATATCTTGATTACGAGATTTCCGTGTTCCCTGAGCTGCTCTCCGGCAAGGAGAACGACCTGCTCTGCAAGCCACTCCGAGCGCGTGGTGTCGACTGTCCTGTTTCCCGTCGTCATCGGAGCCGCATCCGAGATTATCGTATCGTAGGGGCCGAGCTCGATGAGCTTCTGTCTGTTCTCCCTGCTGAATGCGTCACCGACTATTGCAGTCACCGTGGGGGGAACGGGATTGAGATTGAGGGGATTGAGGTCAATGGAGACTATTCTTCCGTTGCCTTTCAGAAGTTCGCGGTGGGTGAAGAGTGTCCAGGATCCCGGAGCCGCACCCACATCCAGTACGCTGTCACCCGGCTTTATGAGATGATGGGCTGCATTTATCTCCTCGAGTTTGTAGACACTGCGTGCCGGATATCCTTCCTTCCGGGCCCTGAGTGTGTATGAATCTGCTTTGTCGCGTCTGCTGTTGGCCATTTTTTCACCTCAGGACAATTAAACTATCTTTTTGGTCTTTGTTGAATAGAAAAGAGTTCTTTTTCTGTTATACTCTTCCCTGTGAGAAATTCGATAATCAACCGTCAGTTCAGATACGTCAACGCAAATACCTGGATCCTGCTCGTCGCAGTGAACATCATAATCTACCTTGCCTCCACCGTATTCGAGGATCTTGTCTACTACATCTCCCTTATTCCGGCATTCGTCCGCTACCGCCACTTCTACTGGCAGATATTCACCTACATGTTCTCCCATGCCTCTTTCTGGCATCTCTTCTCGAACATGTTCGCTCTCTTCGTTTTCGCTCCCGTCATAGAGCACGAGATAGGAAGCAGGGAGTTCCTGCTGTTCTATCTTCTTACAGGAACGCTCTCGGGACTTGCCTCATATCTGACATACAGATTCACCGGAAACTACTCCGTGGTCATTCTCGGTGCATCGGGAGCCGTCTACGCGCTTCTCTATATGTTTGCCGTTCTCTTTCCGTCGGCACATCTCCTTCTTTTCGGCATAATCCCGATCAGTGCCCCGGTTCTTGTCGTAATCTACTTCTTCATTGATTTCTTCGGACAGTTCATGGCTGACGGTACTGCGCACCTCGTGCACCTCTACGGCCTTCTCTTCGCCGTTCTTTACGGCCTGATACGCATGAGGATGAATCCGCTGAAGAGGTGGGGGATCCTATGAAGTTCCGCGATGCCGTCAGGGAGATAAGAAAGGCGAAGCCCATAAGGGATGTTCTGCAGTACAGGGACGGGAAACTGGACGTCACCGTCACATCCGACACTCTTTTCTCCTCCGTGAACTCTGATCTTCCGTCGAGCGACATCATCGATTACCTTTATGACATCTCCTCGTCGTCGACTGACGAACTGAGAATCGTCCTTCCCCCTGAGTGCGATATAGAGAGGGTGAGGAAGGTATATATCAACTACCTCTCGCTTGCAATCAAGAAGGATCTCAGAGAATACAGAGTGATTACGACGAAGATGATCTCGTTCCTTCTCTTCGGCGTTGCCGTTCTCACGCTTTCCTATTTCCTCGAGGGCTTTCAGAACAGGCTTATTGCCGACACCGTCAACATCATCGGTGGCTTTGCGGTCTGGGAGGCTGCCGACGTCTTCTTCTTCGCCCGCAGCGAGAAGAAGAGGGAGATGATGATGAAACTGAGACTTCTCCGCTCTGACTGGGTGAAATGAAAGCTCTCCTTCTCAGGAGAGCCTTGGTCTACAGTCCGTATTCGTACCGGATATCTGCATACTGTTTCTTTATCACGTTGTAGATTATGTCCAGCTTCTCGTTGTGATGGATGAAGGCGCTCTTCATCGCATTGATTGTTATTTTCTCGAGGTCCTTGAGGTCCATTCCGTACTTCTCGACTGCAATGCTCATTTCCTTCGTGAGGTTCGTGTCGCTCATGAGACGGTTGTCCGACGAGAGGAAAACCCTGAAGTGATTGCGGTAGAAGATGGGGAAGGGGTGTTCCTCGTATGATGCGACGGCGCCCGTTCCGACATTTGAGGAGAGACACATCTCGAGAGGAATACGCTTGTCCTCGACGTAGTTCGCGAGGCTTCCCATCTTGAGTATCTCGCCGTTCTCGATTGTCATGTCCTCGACAAGTCTCGTGCCGTGCCCGATTCTGTCTGCGTGGCAGAGCTGGATGGCCTGCCAGATGGACTCGAGGCCGAATGCCTCTCCTGCGTGTATCGTGATGTTGAAGTTCTTGTTTCGGATGTAGTTGAAGGCCTCGATGTGTTTCTTTGCAGGGTGACCGCATTCGTCTCCTGCAAGATCGAATCCCACAACGCCGCGGTCGGAGAATGCGACTGCAAGTTCTGCTATCTCGAGTGATGTGGCGGGGCTTTCGTTACGCATTGCGCAGAGAATGAGGCCGTATTCCATGCCTGTCTCCTTCTTTCCCGCTTCAAGGCCACGGAGCACTGTTGTCACGACTTCCTCGAGGTTGAGTCCCTTCTGTGTGTGGAGATTCGGAGCAAAGCGGATTTCGGCGTAGACGACATTCTCCTTCGCAAGATCAAGCACTTCCTCCTTCGCGACTCTGAAGAGTCCCTCCCTGTCCTGCATGACGGCCGTCGTGTAACGGAAGGTTTCGAGGTAGAGTGTAAGCGACTTCTGCTCGCAGCCCTGCTTGAACCATTTCCTGAGTTCCTCGGGATTCTTTGACGGAAGCGGAAGGTCCCTTTCCTCGGAGAGTTCTATGATGGTCTGAGGTCTGAGACCGCCGTCGAGATGTTCGTGCAGTTCAACTTTCGGTACTTTTCTAATTATATCCAAATCAAGCATAGAACCATTATAACGAGATATTTCCACTCGACAAGAAAGAAAAGAAATCCCGAAAATGATGATTTTTATAAGAATTGAATTGTATCTTCTTTAATAAGTAGCAATTATCCAAAAAAAATCTGCTACTTTAATATCTTTTTGCTTTACAAAAAAAACATTGTATTTCATTATTTATGTATAGGGAGACGACTGTATATGTCAAAAACAAATGATTCAGTGAACAAGAAGCTTCTTCAGGCTGCTGTTTCCGCCACAAAGGCAAGAGATATCAAGGAGCTGATTGAGAAGGGAGCAGATGTAAACTGCCATAACGAGTGGGGTCTGAGCCCTGTCATGCTTGCTTCTCAGTACAACCATTCGGTTGCTGTCCTCAAGGAACTCATCGCTGACGGCGGTGACATCCACGAATGCGAGCCGAAGTACAAGTCAAATTCACTCCACCTCGCAGCAAACTGCTCGAAGAACCCGAAGGTCATCGAAGTCCTTCTCGAAGCAGGTGCAGAGCTCGAGTGCAAGAACTATCTCGGAGAGACTGCTCTCATCCTTGCCGTCAACACAAACGACGAGACAAAGATCACGACTCAGCTCATCAAGAGCGGTGCCGACATCAACGCCACAGACTACCAGGGACATTCCGTTCTCGAGTATGCAAAGGCTGTAAAGAAGACCTACATCGTAAATCTTCTCAAGTCGATGGGTGCCAACTGACATCTTTTCTGTCAGTGTGTGGAGACTGCGGTCTCCATTTTTTATGGCTTTCTGGCTGACATATCATCCTTTTTTTACGCTCTGATGATCATACTGAAGGAGATTTCTGTTATGGGCATCAAATACGGAAAAATGTGCAGTATCGAACAGGCGCGAGCTGTCCGATGAGCTTGGGGATTCTAACCGTTTCATACAGTCAAGTCACAATGATTATCTCAGAGCTGCCGGGAATTGTTACTATCTTCCGGCCAGTGCCATAGAAGAGTGATTTCCTGACACCAGTTTTTTCAGATAACAATCTCTATGATGAATGCTCTGATATTCATGAGAGCATGTGAATCTAAGCCATATCTCCCGGACATTGCATTCAGCTCTCTGGAGGGAACAGGAAAGAGACCTCATAAGGCAGCATCAGAGAATGGATTGCCCTCAGATCCATTTTCTTATCACCGGAAGGTCATATAGAGGAACATCCTTCAGTTGTCCGTGGTCAATGAAATCGGCAAGCGAGAATCTGAAGGCTGTTTCCGGTTTGTAGGTCTCTCTGTAGAGTTTGAAGCTTTTTGCCTGAAGACTGATTTCGGCCTTCACTTCTACAGGAATAACCTTCTCATCGGACTGGAACAGGAAGTCAATTTCAGCAGTACCGTTCTTTGCTGACCAGTAATATGGTGTAATACCGAACTCTCCCTCCAGTTGCTGACAGACAAACTGTTCTGTAAGGGAGCCCTTGAATTCTGTGAAAAGCCTGTTTCCATCGAGCAGGGTTTTTGCGCTCAGTTCGGTCATGCTGCATAAAAGGCCTGTGTCAAGGATGAAAATCTTGAATGCTTCAAGATCTTCATAAGCCTTGAGCGGAATCCCCGGTTTGTTCACACGGTGAACCTTTATCATGAGTCCTGCGTTCACAAGCCAGTTGATTGCCCCTTCATATTCTCTTGCACGGGCGCTTTCCTTCACAACTGAGTAGATGAATTTCTTGTTTTCCTTTGCCAGCTGCCCGGGAACTGAATTCCACACCTGCCGTATTCTGTTTGCCTCTTCAGGAGTTGTATGCTTGGAGATGTCATCTTCATAAGATTCCAGAAGTTCGTTCTGGACGCGTCTTACTTCATTGAAATCCTTCGTCTCAATCCATGTTGAAACGACTTCAGGCATGCCTCCTATGAAAAAATAGTATTTCAACATTTCTCTGAAGTCTCCCGAGAAGGTTTTAAGGAGTTCCGGATCCTGATCCGGATTATTTATAAGCCCGGCATGTCCGTCCTTTCCCAATGCCAGGAGGAACTCCGTGAATGAAAGAGGGTAAATGTTCAGAAAATTGACTTTGCCGACCGGAAAGGATATTCCTGCATGTAGAGAAACCCCGAGGAGAGAACCCGCACAGATTATATGATATTCCGGTGCCTGTTCATACAGAAACTTGAGAGCTGTAATCGCTTTGGGAATATCCTGGATTTCGTCAAGGATTATCAGAGTGTTTTCTGCTTCTATTCTGAAGCCGCAGAGCATCTGGAATCCGTTCAGAAGACGTTCCTTATTGAAAGGTGCGTTGAAAAGCCCATCGAGTGCGGGATTGTCCTGACACACAAGATATGCTGTGTTCCGGTACTCCGTTCTTCCGAATTCCTTCATTATCCAGGTCTTTCCT
>CAVFYD010000088.1:0-9806 GCA_963626615.1 Sphaerochaetaceae bacterium | reverse complement strand
AGTAATTCTCTGTTCTCTGTTGAGTCAGCCATTCCTGCTACCTCCCAATCATCAGTTTAGGATGGTCATACAACCATCTTCAATCTAAATATAAGGGGAAAATTACCGTTTGTCATCTCTTTAAGTCTGTCCTGTGATAATTTCTTTTCCGATAAGGTCATATCATAAAGGGGACGTGAGGAAAAACGAGGGTTTGAGGCAGAGTTTTTCCAGTAAAGGACGCAACAGAAATTTCCGCTCCGGAAGTTTTGTCTTATACTTGATAATGAGAGAGGAGAAATCCTTTTCAGGAGGCGGAAAATGACAGAGAAGGAACTTGTAGAGAAGATTCTTGCCGAGTGCATCCGGGATGGGAATATCACGAGGGGCGGAGAGAATACAGGGGCAGGGCAACGCTTGGATGAAGATATCTTTTCCTGGTTCACATTCGGAATCAGGGGAGATTACAGGGAGATAGTAAAGCTTATACTCTCTCTCATAGCAGAGAACAGGAAAGGCCCGGCACCCTTCGTACCGAAGAAGGACAGTTACTGGCAGAACGAGATAATCCGCTACGCTCTCTTCTTCGATACGATGAACCGTATCGGGAGAGGAGAGTCTGTCGATACGGAGAATCTTACCGTGGGCTTCAATCCCTACACTTTTTCCCCGGATGAAATACTTTCGCTCTTCAGAAAGGCGGGAAGTCCTAATCCCATGAAGGATCTTATTGTCGGGACTGTGTCATTTTTCCGTTCTGGTTTCAGTGCGGACGACGATGGCGGAATGCCGGAGGCAGAAAGGCAGCGGTTTTCCGGGTGGCTTTCTGATTTCTGGCCGCTTCTCGAGAAGAACCGCAGTGAATTTGTGAAGTCCGGTGATCCGGATGATAACCTGGAATGTCTCCAGAATTCTGTCGAAACCTTCATCCGTGACAGCTCCTCTTCTCTTTTTTTCGACAGGTTCTTCGCATTTCTGAAGGACTGCTGGGACATGGAAGGACTTAACATTGCGGCCGCCGGAGATCCTTTTCCCTCGATAGTCTATACTGCATTCGATACGGAGAACGCCCATGCCTTCTCCGTTTCTCTCCCTGAAGCCGAAAGAAGAGGACATGATCTGATGTTCTGTACCTATCCCGTCACGAGCACAGATATCTTCATCACAATGACGGAACACGGTTATCTCGTTCCGGGAACGGAAGAGGCGAAAAAAGTCTACTACAACTACATAGTCAGCCATGGAAATAAAGCGAACGTGGAAATCCTGAGAAGGGCAAACCATCCGTCGTACATCGTCGAGAACGGCGTGTCACCGCTCTATGCCGTCATGCGTAATCCGGAGTTCCCGATAGAGAGGTTTGTCTTTGTCTCCCTGGGACAGGACGACCTGGACAGAGTCCTCAGGGAAGCATACAGACGCTCTTATCTATCTTCGATTGATGCTCTTCTCTCTCTCGGAGCGAATCCGAAGAGAAAGTACAGCGGCGGTGACAATATGTTCCATATCCTCCTGAGAGATGAAGGGGCAGCTCTCGACTCAGTTCTCTATCTTGCTCCTCCCGAGTGCCTTGTGGAGAAGAACGGGGAGGGAAAGACACCGCTCGACTATTACTTTGAAAGAAAGGAACAGAGCGGGATCTCAACTTGAGTCCGGATCCCTGATATATGCCAGCTGCGAGGGTGGTAATTCTTTCAAAACTGTACAGATGACGGATATTATGGCTAATAATCGGTAAAGAAGTACCTGAAACGAGTGAAAACCAACAAAAATGTTGTTGCGTATCTGAGATTTACCCTTTAAAAGGGAATCAAGGGGAAACAATGAACAGGGGAAATGAGTCATTCGCCAATATATTCACCGAACACATATACGCGGCGGACAGATTGACAGGAAGAGGAGGAAAGAGAGCGGCGGCAGCTGTTCTCATCCTCCTTCTTGCACTTTTATCCCTCCACCCGGAATCTCTTAACTGGACGTGGAACACGGAGGATACAGAAATCTCCTTTTTCCGTTATCAGAAGAACGCCGTGAAGAGTGACGGGTGGACAGTCGTGGAAGCCCCGGTGACAGGCATTATCCTCCCCTTCACCGGGGATGACACACTCTATGTTGAGGCATCCTGCGACGGACAGAACTGGTCCGAAACGGCAGGGAAAAGATACTCCGTCTATCCCGAATACTCACTGACGCTGAACGAAGCACCGTATTCGAAGGCCCTATATCTCTTCTACAACGGATTTGACACATCGTCCGGAAAGACGAAGACGAGTTCCGTCTGCGGCTTCTCCCTCTCCCTCGAATCTGATTTCGATATCACAAAGAATATAAGACTCTATCCCGAGATCGGATTCAGACTCCAGGTGAAGGAAAGCACGGTAATCCCGCACTCGGGAGTCGTGGACTATCTCACACTTGGTGCCGGAGCTGACTGGACGCTTGCCGTCACCGATGGAATAAAGGGCTACACAGGACCCTTCGGCGGCGTCATGATGCACATCAACAGCGGCCGCTACAGCATTACGCCGTACTTCGGCCTCCGTGCCGGCTTAAGATACTCGGTAACCGAACATATCAGAGTGGGGCTCATGAGCCGCATCACAATGGCAATACTGAAGTCAAATCAGAGACTCAATGACTCAGTGACACTCCTCATCGATCCGGTGAGTGTCTCACTTACATACATTTTCTGAGGTGACATATGACGAGAGCGCTTTACACCCTCATAGTCACCATACTCACTCTTACCGTACTGTCGTGTAATCTGAGGCCGATGGAAGACGGGGGAAACATCAACGACTACATCTATCCGTACCTTGTATTCACACCGGATGAGAACGGGGAAGGCTACAGCGTAACCATAGCAGACGGCGCAGAGCTTGAATCTGTATACATCCCTTCAGAAGTCACAGTGGACGGGAAGACATACGCCGTCACGACATTCAGAGGCTTCCAGAATCCCGATGATGCGAAAGCTCTCACACTGCTTACGCTCGCTTCATCAGATACATTCGTCAAAGCTGAAGTTTTCACACAAGCTGGAAACCTGACATCGCTGAATGTCGCAGAAGAGACGGAAGACGAAAAATGGGGAGAGCTTCCGTCTCCGGAGAAGGAGGGAATGGAATTCGACGGGTGGTACATCAGGGGAACGGATGTCAGTGTAAAGAAGGGCGACAGGATGATTTCCGGTTTCACGGTAATAGAGCCGAGATGGAGGGAACACTCCCTCCGATATACCTCACGGAGAGATGCAACCTGTACGGCAAACGGAACGGAGGCGCACTACAGCTGTCTCAGCTGCGGCAGGAAATACAGGGATGCTAAGGCTCTTGAGGAAGTGAAGGTCGGGGATCTTGTAATAGCGGCATCCCATAATCTCGATTACATCAAAAGGATAGAACCCACCTGTACCGGGACGGGAAGAAGCGTTCACTACAGATGTACAGTCTGCCAGATGACATTCTCCGACAGCGGAGCGAAGAATTACCTCGATGAAAAAGATACAGTCATTGCTGCAGAGGGTCACTCTCCTGTCCACATAGAGGCGAAGGCGCCCACCTGTACGGAGAGCGGATACACAGAATACTGGAAGTGTGAAGTCTGCCCTCTGATGTTCTCCGATCCGGAGTGCAGAGAAGAGACAGAAGAAACCGCAGTTGTGTCTTACGGTCACAGTTTTGTCTTCCGTTACGGAGAGAAGATAGCAGACGGTCACTGGAAGGAATGCACACGCTGCGGAGCAACGGAGGACAGTACTCCCCATACATTCGGAGAAGGAAAGATCACGGCTTACCCCACTCACGAAAAGAGCGGGACAATAACGAAGAAATGCACAGAGTGCAATGCCGAGGCGGAAGAAGACATCGAGCCCGTCGGTGACCATATCTGGAAAGAGAAAGGAGAGACGGCGTCAACGTGCGAGGAAAGGGGCTACACGACCTACGTCTGTACTGTTTCCGGATGTACGGCATCGTATAACGGCAGCTATAAGAATCCTGACGGCCACAGCCTTTCGCCGCACGTCAGGGTGAACGCAACCTGTACATCAGACGGAATAGAAGCATACTGGCAGTGCCTCGTATGCCTCAAGCTCTTCAGTGACAGCGAGGGAAAGAAAAACATAGCCTCTCCCGTTACGATAGAGAGAACAGGTCACAGTATCGGGAAGACATATTCAATCGATGAAGAGAAGAATGTCCATTACAGGTCATGTACGAACGATGGCTGTGATTACAGAGAGGAAGCGGGACATACCTTCTCGAAGATCACTTCCTCCCGTATCCCGATAACCTCCCAGACATGCACGAAGGGTGCAGTCTACAGGGAAAGCTGCATATGTGGTAAGGAAGGGGAGAAGACTTTCGAGGACGGAAAGGGCATTGGACACACAGAGGCCACAGTACACCTGGGTAAATCATCGAACTGCAGGGAGACGGGAATTAGGACGTACTACACATGCTCCAGGATGTGCTGCAGTGACAGGTTCTACCTTGATGAGAACCTGAGTGAGGAAGTTACATACGACTCCCTCATTATACCGGCAGCGGAACATGCATTCGAAGAGAAGAAATTCACACAAACGGAAGACGGACACACATATATCTGTGACGGATGCGGGGAGGGCATCAGGACAGAGAAGCACACAAGGACATACGTGCACGACTACTACGAACATCACTGGGAGTGCTCACTCTGCGGATATAAGGCAAAGAGCAGCAGACATGTTCTGAGTGGAGAAGAGGGGAAGCGAATCTGTACGGAATGCGGCTACAGCGAGACGGAGTCACAGAACGAGGGCGGCTCATTCACAGTCCAGAGCGTCAACAGGGAACCGGAGGGTCACATAGTGACAGAGAAAAACGGGACACAATGGACGTTCACGCTCGTCAGCACCAACGACAATGCCCCACCCGACACCTACGTCTGGCACCTCGACGGAAAACCCGTCGAAGGAGAGAGAACGAACACGTACACTCTCGAAGCCACGGGGAAGCGCACCTACCGGATCATGTGCGTGTTCCGATCTGGAACACGGTACTCCTCGGCTTCTCTCACGATAACCGGAGGGGAATGAAAATGTAAACTGACATCAGTTTAAATAAAACACGAACACAAAAAGGGGAAACAGTATGAAAAAACTATCAGTCATCACACTGACAGTGCTGCTTGCGATGATTCTCATCGTATCCTGCAGCCCGGACAGTGCAAAGCCCGCAGACGGTCTTGCACTTATCACATTCAACGCCGGTGAAAGGACGGAACGCAGTCTCACAAGGACGAATCCGGAACTCGATCCAAACCAGTTCTACTGGTTCTACACGGCAACGAAGACAGACGGCACGGGGCTCGTGACAGGTGCCGTATCAACACAGACAGCAGTGAAAGCGGGGAGTAAGGGACTCGGAACAGTCGGACCGTTCTCGTACGGCGACTGGAACTTCACACTTTACGGTTATGTCGATGATAACAGACAGCAGCTTGTCTACAGCGGAACATCGGACCTGACGGTGAAGGATACAACGAACACGCTCACAGTCACAGTCGAATCGAAGCAGACGGCAGGAGTCACCGGCCATCTCGATTTCCCGGCTAAGGGCAGCATTGCACTTACAGGCGGCGGAGAAGGCGAAGTCAACTGGGCAAGCTTCATCGAGGAAATCACGATAAAGAGAGTTGACGGAACAGAACAGGACGACACCGTCAAATACGACTATGTCAACACAGACGGCAAGAACGGCCTCAGGAGAATCAACCTTCTTTCCGGTTCCTACTCCGTTACATTCAAGTACTGGCAGGGAGCAACACTCACGTCAGCCAGCAACACGAACACACTCTCCGGAGGATACGTGGTAGCCGAAGAGGCAATCTATGTTGCAATCGCGGACCACCTGACAACTACAATCGGTGGAGACCTTGCCAGTAACAAGGGGCAGGTAGAGATCAAAGTCGAAAGCGGAATCGTCGAAATCAAGAAGACAGCCTCAATCAGCACAACGGGAGCAACAGAAATCAAGGTAGCTGCAGCACCGGTATCTGCAACGGCAACAGCAACGGAAGAGCAGACAGAGAGTGCTACGGTTGCAACAACGATTTTAATCCCGCAGGGAGCAATCAGCGGAACATCAGTCGAGGCAAAGACGACATCCTACTCGAGAGAGGCAGTCGCAGCTACAAAGCCGACCTTCACAATCGAAGAGGAAGCAGAAGACAGTGGAACAACGACCACAACTGAAGCGGTAGTTCTCGGCGGACTCGACATCGACCTCTATGTCGACAGCAGTACAGCAAAGACAACAGACTTCAGCGGAGACAATGCTCTCACAATCACGACATACATCACGAAAGGCCTCAAAGATAGCGACATCGTCATCAAGTACGACGGACCGAAAGACGAAAACGGAAACAATAAGTCAGACGGTACGGTTGTAAGCTATGATTCCGACACAGGAAAGCTCATATTCACAGTAGATCACCTCAGCTCCTACTACTTCGTATCGAAGAGTGCGGTAATCTTCAATACAACAAAATCGTCAGCACACGAATCACTCGCAGATGCAGTCGACAAGGCATCCTCGGGAGACACCCTCATCCTCGTGAAGGATATCGTGGTAAAGAGTGCGATAACACTTGGCAAGAACCTGACAGTCGACCTTCAGGGACATACAGTCACAATCGAAGTGACAGCTGAGAAAGCAGATGCATTCACGCTTCCGGCGGCAACATCGACATACTCTGTAGTATTCAAGAACGGAACAGTTAAGGGAAAGGCAGCAAACAATACCTTCACACTAAATTCCCATTCATCATTCATTCTTGATGCAGTTGCGATGGACGTTGAATGCTTGAGAGGCATCCAGGTCAAGCAGGGCTCGAATCCGGCTTCTCTTGAAATCAGAAATGGTTCCAGCGTAACAGTTACAGACGGCTATTATGCAGTTGCAACAAATGCAGGTAATGCTGAGAATACCTATGTATCAATCAGAATCGATAACTCGACACTGAGGACAGTATCATCAGAGAACAGAATCCAATATAAGGGGCACACGACAGCTCTTCTTGTCAATGTTCCCTCAGCACTCCAGATTACAGGTTCCAAGATTATCGGAGAGAAGCAGGGCGCCATCATCCGCGGAGCAGATACAGTCCACACGAAGAAAATCAGCAATACTGAAATCGAGACAACATCTGACGAGACAAATTACGGCGATGATCTGGCCTCCGGCTGGACACAGGGTAACGGAGTTCCTCTTGCAGCACTTGTTATCGGAGACAACAGCACATCCTATCCGTTCGGCACAACAGTCGAGCTTGATAATGTAACTCTCAAAAACAAGGAAACAGAAGTTCGCAGGAGCATCTGGGTTTATCAGGATGAACATCCTGTAAAGGTGACAGGTTCCTTAACAGAGGGATATACAGTCAACACAGACATCAACGCAGATTTTGACTTCGGTGGAGTTCTGGTGGGTGACAAATACTACAAGACCCTCACTAACGCTCTTAATGTCGCTACTTCCGGCGATACCATCACACTCCTGGACTGTTCAGATTCGAATGAAGTTCCAGATGATACTGTATCAAAGTACACATGGAAGGTAATCCACAACAATTGCGGTGATGAAGCCGACGGATACTGGCATGAGGAGAGCAACAGCTTTAATGGTGGTTACGGAACAAAAGTCGAGCCTTATCTTGTTTCAAGTTTTGAACAGTTGGAAAAAATTTATTCAGAAAAGGGGTCTGATTATGCATACTACAAATGGTCAGAAAAGGATGGAACTCTGGATGCTTCCAATTGGGATCCGAGCAATCTTTATCTACACGGATCATTTGACGGTAACGGTCTCACAGTAAACAATTTGGATGACTTTATGTTCAGAGCTGTTTGGAACGGTTCAGATTCTTGGGCTCCATCAGAGGATACTGAGAATATATACACTATCAAGAACCTGACAATAAATGTGAAAATAATGAGCTCTGGTTGGGCGGCAGCTGTTGTCAGAACAGTCGGCGTTCATAAATTTGTGATGGAGAATGTAAAAGTTCATGGATATATTGAAGGAAGTACAGGGGTAGCTTCATTTATATGTTATGGTCCCGGAAATTATGATTCCTCGTATACGTACGGCGGCGATATAACATTCAAGGATTGTTATTCAGATATGATGGTAGTTGCTAAATCAGGAGCTGCCGTCGGTTTTATTGCACATCCGATGATGACATCCGAGGGGAAAATAGCTCTTGTTAATTCTGCTTATACAGGAAGTATGAGTGCGGTTAGCGAAGGAAATTGTAAATACATTAGTGGAAATTGGACTAATGCAAAAATTTCGGATGATAACGCCAATGCCAGCTCTTTGTATGCCAGCAATGAAAACGGATGGAAGTATGTTAACAGTGGAAAGATAAGTGTCGTGTCATTTGAGGATAAGAGTATATCTGATTTTTCTGTTAATTTCGGTGATGTGATTACTATTGATGCCGAGGATGATGCCAACAAAGCAACAGTTTCTTTAGTAATTTCTCCGGGTCCTAAATGTTTCACAAGTACATACGAGTCTGAAGATGTTACTCTTGCAGAAGGCAAATTTACGTCTAATAAGATTAAATATTTCAAAGTTAGAATTAATCCGGAAGATGTCACTAAGAGCGGTATTAACGGCACCAACTATGATGTTGTGAATTCTGTTTATGACCACTCCTTAGATGCTGATACTATTATCAGGTTCACACAGTATGACAACGACGGAAAGATAGTAAAAATCACCAATATCAGTTTGGGAGATAAAACTGCAAATTGACACATGATTCAAAAACATAGAGGCAGGTTCCTCTGCCTCTATGCATGAGAGCACAAGATATGGATAAATCCTTTATTGATAATAAATTCACTTCGAACAGAACACGTGATATGCAAATGAACCAGATTATCGAAACGGCGCGTTCGATTATAGAAAAGAATACAGAAGATGGTTATCCATCGCAGGGACACGGCAGACATCCGATTTTCGGCTATATCAATTTTGTGGTAAGACGATTCATCTACAATGATGTGTTTTCAGGCTTAGCCAAAGAGCGTTGTAGAAGGCTAAGTGACTACAGCATTGTCAACATGAATAACTGGCTGCTCAGTTTTCCTCTCAGGGTGATTGAGCCGGAAGAAATGTTCGGAAGAACTGTCTATCTGAATCATGCGACGGATCCTTTGATTTCCGCCTATGATACACGGTGCAGTGTTGTACAGTCTTTCACAGAGCCGGGTTTCATTTCCAAGGTCAATCCTGATCAGAAAGGACCGGGGATTATCCTGATGCTGCCATTCGGTGTGGGCTTTACCAGCAATAACTGCCATGACCTTCTGAGCCTGAATCTGAGGGGAGAATACAAATCCCGGGTCTGCCAGATTTATGACTACTCTGATGTTGTGAAACAGTGGGAGTATCGTGACGGCAATCTGGTGGATACTCTGACGCATGAGAAGAAAGACGGATTCTCGGATTCTGCTGATTTTATGATAGATCTTATGGGAATCCTTTTTTCAATCGGAAAGATGATCGATTGCCTCGGAATCAGATGGCAGGAGTATTCGATTCCAGAAAATAACTGAGATTTAGTCATTCACTGTGGGGAATGGAACAGTGAAGCTGTCTCCCATACACAAGTTGTTACCTATCCACCCGGATAGCTGACATACATCATTATCATCTTCCCTCGCACCCTTCGTTAAGGAAACGGAGGGTGCATTGATTTCTGTTGATTTGCCTTATGACTGTTTTTTCTGAAGTGTGAACAGCGCCTTCCTCTCTGTCTGTTATGCTTATATC
>CAVFYD010000087.1:0-9835 GCA_963626615.1 Sphaerochaetaceae bacterium | reverse complement strand
CTGTTTTTTCTGAAGTGTGAACAGCGCCTTCCTCTCTGTCTGTTATGCTTATATCAGAGAAGACGGAGAGGAGGACGAAGATGTGGGAGACAGGAAGCTGGCAGGAAGACTCAGTAGTGTGTTTGTTGATAAGGTCGACTTCACTCTCACAAGAAGGTGAGGGATGTCGAGAACCGTTATATGAATGACGTCTTCGGCTGTTTTCTGTACGGCCTGAAGATGGGTGATGCTGATATCACAAGAAGTCTCCTTGAGATAGTCAGAGAGTACGGGAAGAGTGTCTACAGTATCGGAAAGAGTGGAAAGGGCTGGAGAAACACTGTCGTCTCCTTCACGGAGAATGCCTTGAAGAGAAGGACAAGAGCGGGATGACCCCCGTTGACTATTGCTTCTCCTGAGGCGGCCGTCTGTCAGTCTATGCAAAATCTCAAATTAATCCTTGCGCAAGTGAACAGGTGATGTATCATTAAGGTAACTTGTTCAACATGTCAGAATAAAAGTTGAACATGTCAAAAAGGAGAAAATTATGAGAAAGGTATTACTGACACTCGCTGTCCTCGCTTTGATCGTTACTCCGGTTTTCGCTGCCGGAGCAAGTGAAGCAGCCGCAAAGACGGAAGAGCAGACAAAAATCGGAGTCATCTACACAGTCGCAGGTCTCGGAGGAGCATCGTTCAACGATGTCATCCATGAGGGATGCACACGTGCAGTTGAGGACTTCGGCGTGAAGTATGAATATGTCGAGCCGAGCACAATCGCCGACGAGGAGACCGTCATGGAAGAGATGTGCACATCCGGTGAGTATGCACTCATCATCTGTGTCGGCAACGAGCAGAAGGATGCTGTGGGCACAGTTGCTGCAAAGTATCCTGATCAGAAGTTCTGCTACATCGATGCTTCTGTCAATCTTCCGAACATCGCCAACTACGAATGTGTCGAGAACGAAGGCGGATTCCTCATCGGAGCACTCTGTGCCCTTGCCGAGAAGGAAGGCATCTCTCCGATGTTCAACAGTCAGAAGAAGTTCGGCTTCATCGGCGGTGTGAACAACGCAATCATCAACAGATTCGCAGCAGGCTTCATCGCAGGTGCAAGATACATCGATCCGTCCTATACATTCGAAGTCAACTATGTCGGCGGCTTTGCAGATACGACAACCGCAAAGGCAATCGCAACGACAATGTATGACGCAGGATGTGACGTGATCTTCCACGCAGCAGGCGGAAGCGGAATCGGTATGTTCAATGCAGCAAAGGAACTCGGCTTCATAGCTGTCGGCGTCAACACCAACCAGAACACGATTGATCCTGACCACATCATCGCAAGTATGCTCAAGAGAGTCGATAACGCGGCTTATGCTGCCATCGAGAGTGTCGTCAACGGCACATTCCAGGGCGGAACAGTCACACAGAACCTCGCTGAAGGCGGTGTCGGCTATACGAACGAAGGCTCCAGCATCAGGCTCACGGCTACAATCCAGGCAGAGCTCGACAGGATCGAGAGCGCTATCAGGGACGGAAGCCTCAAGACTCCGTCGACAATCGAAGAAGCACTGGTATTCTGATTCAATTCACATAACAGGGGGCACGACGCCCCCTGTCTTCCTCAGGGAAAACAATGAAAGCAGTAAGCATGCGTGACATTGTTGTCACCTTTCCCGGGCTCATTGCCAACGACCACATAACATTCGAGGTCGAGGAGGGGACGATACACTGTCTCCTCGGAGAGAACGGAAGCGGCAAGACAACACTCATGAACGTCCTTTTCGGACTATATAAGAAAGACAGCGGAACCATCTTCATCAACGGGAAGGAGGTTTCCATAAAATCCCCATCCGACGCAGAGAGGCTCGGAATCGGGATGGTCCATCAGCATTTCATGCTCGTCGAGGAGCTGACGGTGCTCGAGAACATAATTCTCGGAGCCGAGATGGGATCCTTCGTCATCGACAGGAAAAGTTCGGCTGCAGCCGTACAGGAACTTGTCGGGAAGTATTCCTTCAACCTCGACATAAACAGAAAGGTCAGAGACATCTCCGTCGGTATGAGACAGAAGGTCGAGATACTGAAGCTCCTGTATAGGGGAGCGAAGATTCTCATCTTCGACGAACCGACAGCGGTTCTCACTCCACAGGAAGTAAGTGAGCTTTTCGTTATATTCCGCACCCTCATCGGTCAGGGATGCACAATCATATTCATAACCCACAAGCTCAATGAGATATTCGATGTTTCGGATTACGTGACAATCCTCAGAAAGGGTAAGTGTACGGGAACGGCTCCAACCTCATCCCTCAATGCCGTCACGATATCCGAAATGATGATAGGGCGCCAGCTCCAGGCGGAAAGGGAGAGAAAGAACACTGTGGAGAATGATGAAGTATTCTCCCTCCGCAGTGTGAAGCTGCTTCCTCTTTCCTCTCCCGTTTCGTTCTCCGTCCATAAGGGCGAGATAGTCGGTATTGCCGGTATCGACGGTAACGGACAGATGGAACTCGAGGAGATAATCACCGGTGTCAGGAGCATAAGGAGCGGCTCCATCCTCTTCAAGGGCGAGGACATCAGGAAGATGAGTACCGGTAAGAGACGGGAGATGGGACTGGGGTACATCCCGTCCGACAGGGCGCAGAGCGGCGCGCTTCCCCGCGGCAGCGTGAAGGAGAATTTCCTTCTCGGCCATCAGGACAGCAGCCGCTACAGAAAGCACGGCTTTGTCGACTACCGCACCCTTTCGGAAGATACTGCTTCATACAAGGATGAGTTCGATATCCGGTTCGTGTCCCCCGAGCAGGTCTTCTCCTCGCTCTCGGGAGGTAACCAGCAGAAGGTTGTACTCGCACGCGAAGTGAGCAAGAACGTCGATTTCGTACTTGCCGCACAGCCCATCCGCGGACTCGACATCTCTGCAATTGAGTTCATCCACAACACACTCATGGCTCTCAGGGATAAGGGAAAGGCTGTTCTCCTCATATCTGCAGAGCTCAGTGAACTCCTGGAGCTTTCGGACAGGATTCTCGTCCTCTACTCCGGCTCGATTACTGGAGAGTTCACCAGAGACGAGTTTGACGAGAACAGAATCGGTCAGGCAATGCTTGGCCAGAAAGGAGAAGAAGGAAAATGAAGATGAACATTACGCATGAAGCCGTTCTGGAAATTCTGAAGTCCGTTCTCTCGATTCTCCTCTCGCTTCTTGTCGGGGCGATAATCATCCTCTGTGTCGGAGAAAACCCCATAGTCGCATTCAGGGAGCTCTTCAAGGGAGCATTCGGAAATCAGATATACTTTGCCAACACCATAAGCCGTGCGCTTCCCCTCATATTCTGCGGCCTTTCCGTTGCGCTCTCGCAGCGCTGCGGCATCTTCAACATAGGTGCCGAGGGACAGCTGTACCTGGGGGCAATGGCTACGGCAATCACCGGCCTCTACATATCAGGTCTGCCGCGGCTCATTGCCATATTCCTCCTGATAGCGGCCGGCTTCATCGGCGGCCTGCTGGGCGGTCTCATCATCGGAGGCCTCAAGGCACGCTTCCAGATAAGCGAAGTCATAGCCGCAATCATGCTCAACTACGTCTTCAAGCTCTTCACCTCCTGGCTTGCCGCAGGACCGTTCTCGAGCGGTGAGACGTCAGTCCAGACCGTGAAGCTTGATTCCTCTCTCAGTCTCACGACGCTCGTGAAGAACTCGAAGCTGACAACTTCAGTCTTCCTTGCACTCATCACGGCATACGTGATGTACCTGTTCCTCTGGAAGACCACGGCAGGCTTCAAGCTCAGGGCTACGGGACTCAATGCATCCGCTGCAGGCGCAAGCGGAATTAATTCATCGCGCTACATGCTTCTCACGATGGCGCTCTGCGGAGGACTTGCGGGACTTGCGGGCAGCACTGAGGTGCTGGGTAACTACCACAGGTTCATCGAGGGCTTTTCTCCCTCCTACGGTTTCACGGGAATCGCTGTCGCAATACTCGGAAAGAACCATCCCTTCGGAGTAATTCTGACATCGTTCCTCTTTGCAATACTCAACTCCGGAGCCCTCAGAATGGCGAGGGTCACGAACGTCTCGAGTGAGGTCATCTCCGCAGTGCAGAGCCTCATAATCATCGCTGTTGCGGCCCCCGAGATGATTTCCTTCAGAAGAGCGGGAAAGGAGGTGAAGAAATGAGTACGATCATATCTCTCATGCTCAGGCTTTCGGTTCCGATTGTCCTCGGAGCACTCTGCGGCACCATATCTGAGCGCGGCGGCGTCATAATGCTCGGAGTCGAGGGCATGATGCTCTTCGGGGCATTCTCGGCAGTATGCGGCGCATACTATACAGGCTCTGCCTGGATAGGACTGGTGTGCGCACTTCTCACCGGAGCGCTCCTGGGCTTCCTGTACTGTCTCTTCTGCCTGAAGTTCAGGGGACACCAGTCAGTAATCGGCGTGGGCCTCAATATGCTCGCAAGCGGGCTGACGCAGGTATTCCTGAAGTCACTGTGGGGACAGGAGGGAATGAGTGATTTCATCACGCCCATTTCCAACTGGAAGATACCCTTCCTTTCAAAGGTTCCCGTTCTCAATGTTCTCTTTGCAGACCAGACACCTTACTTCTACTTCATGCTCATGATTGTTGCCGCTGTCTGGTTTGTCTTCTACAAGACGAAGATCGGACTGAGGTACAGGGCAATCGGAGACCATCCTCTTGCCGTGAAGACCGTGGGTGTCAACGTCAACAGATACCGCTACGTCGGTCTCACGATAGCAGGTTCCCTTGCTTCCCTCGGAGGATCCTTCCTCTCCATCGCCTACAACAATCTCTTTGTTGCCGACATGACTGCGGGAAGGGGATTCATGGCACTGGGGGCAAGCATATTCGGAGGCTGGACACCGCTTGGGTGTCTCTTTGCCTCGATGGCATTTGCCTTTGCGCAGGCATTGAGCTACACGATGACTAACATAAACATACCCATCTACTTCATACAGATGATTCCATACGTTACCACGATACTCATCCTCATGGTCACGGGACGCCGTGCCCACGGGCCGGAGGCACTGGGTAAGCTTGTCGATTAGGAGGACAGAGAAATGGAAAAGAAAATGATGCTTCATACGAATCTTACGGAAGATGACATAGCAAAATACGTGTTCCTGCCGGGAAGCCCGCAGAGAGTAGAGCGCATTGCACGCTATCTGGAGAATCCGCAGTTCGTCAGAGTCAACAGGGAACACGAGACCTGGTCGGGTTACCTCGAGGGAGAGAGAGTCCTCGTCACGAGTACGGGAATGGGCGGCCCCTCTACATGCATATGTCTTGAGGAGCTCTTCCGCCTCGGAGCAAGGACATTCATCCGTGTCGGCTCCTGCGCTTCCTGCTCCGACAGCACCGGCTGCGGCGATGTCGTCATTCCCTCATCCTGCGTGAGGATGGAGGGGACGGGACTGCATTATGCTCCGATTGAGTATCCGGCAGTGCCGGACATCGAAGTGTTCGATGCCCTTCGCGAAGCCGGGAGGGAGATGGGGTACCCCGTCAAGGTCGGAACCGTAATCACCCGGGACGGCTTCTACACGCAGTACGAAGCCGAGAGCAAGCCCAACGGTTATGAACTTGCGGGTAAGTGGAAGGGGTACCTGCAGATGGGAGCCATCGCCACGGAGATGGAGGCATCGCCATTATATCTGGCGTCCTCAGCGATGGGGGCAAGATCCGGCGGCGTCATGGTCTGTGCCACCAACTTCAGAAAGGATGACGATGTGAAGTCCAAGTACCCGATTTCCTACGAACCGAGGGCAATTGAAGTTGCCGTTCTTGCAATGAAAAAGCTAATATTGAGGGAAAAAGAAGGAAAGTAGTGACCAGATGACCGAGAAGAAATCGACTTACCCCAGATATGTTTCCGTATATGATGTACTCCTTAAAAGGATACAGGACGGAGTCTACACTCCCGGAGGACAGCTTCCGGGAGAGAATGACCTTGCACGCGAATTCGGAGTAAGCCGCAATACTCTCAGGCAGGCACTGCTTCTTCTGCATGAAGACGGCTATGTGATGAACATGAAGGGGAAGGGGACATTCGTGCAGCTTCCCTACGGAAACGGACAGAACAGCCTCGAGACCATTCCCGATCCGATGGTGACGAATGCCATCCACAGTGTCGACAGAATCGAGACGAAGTATTCCTTCCGCAACATAAGCGACAAGAACCGGGAGCTCTTCGGTCTCGATTCCTCCAACATCCTCGTCTTCCTGACACAGACGTTCTTTGCGGGAGAGAAGAGAATAGGCTGCTCGCTCATCCTCATTCCGTATATTCTTCTCCAGCAGAACAGGGTTACCATAAGCGAGGATGATATAGCCTCGTTCTATACGAAGCTGCTCAACAGCGAAGAGTACGCTCTCGAAGGCTCGATCCGTGTTGTGACACCCCGTGCCCCTGTGACTGACCTCATGGGAATGACGATGAATCAGGAGACGCTCTTCATGTTCGACGACATCCTCTATGACAGGAATCATAAGGCAGTTCTGAGTCAGAAGCTCTTCATGATTCCCGATGAATACAAGATCTTCGTAAGAAGAAAAGCGGACAGACGATGATTGAAAACGGAAAAGAAAGGGGAGAGAAGTCCATCTCCCTCCTTTTATTGCTTGTGATACTTCTTTCGGCATTCAGCATGCGCGGCCCCATGGGCTGTGTGGGCCCCCTGATGAGTGAGATAAGGCCCGGCATGAACCTCAATGCGACACTCGCGGGACTCCTGACGACGCTGCCGCTCCTGCTCTTTGCCATCACGGCACCATTTGCCGTGGTGCTTTCGGGAAAGCTCGGAATCAGACGCATGATTCCGTCCGCCCTTCTTGCAGTCCTTCTCGGAATACTCCTTCGTTCAGCCGGAAGCGTGTGGACACTCTTTCTCGGAACAGCCCTCATCGGAGGGGGAACGGGGTGTCTCAATGTCCTTGTTCCCGCATTCTTCAAGGAGTACTACCCCCAGAAGAGCGGAAAGCTCACAGGAGTCTACTCATCGTCCCTGACGATAGCGTCGGCTACGACGGCAGCTGTCATCCAGCCCATAAGCCACACACTCTCCAGCTGGAACGGAGCGCTTCTGTCGTTCTTCGTCTTTCCGCTTCTTGCGTGTCTTCTCTCCTCACTCTACATGCACAGCCTGACGGAAAACGGAAAGAAGAAAGCAGAGGAAGAGGAGAAGAGTCCACTCTTCACAAAACGCAACATATCGATAGCCCTCTATATGGGACTCCAGTCCCTCATATTCTTCACGATGCTCACATGGTTCCCGTCGATGGCGACAAGTCTCTATGACTTCTCTTTCAACAGCGGAATCCTTATCACGGTAATGCAGCTCTCGTCCCTCATTCCCGCCTACATAGTGCCGAATGTCACGACGAGGAAGAATGCCCGCATTCTCTCCTCATCTCTTGCATTCCTCTTTGCACCGGGAATAATCCTCTGCCTTATCGGGAAGAGTACAGCCGTTCTAATCCTGGGAACAGTAATCACGGGACTTTCTCTCGGAAGTACGTTCAGTATGGCGATAACACTCTGCTCTCTCTACGGGAAGAACGGAAAGGATACGGCACGTATTGTCTCCTTCGGCCAGTGCATCGGCTATATCCTCGCGTCCTTCGGTCCCACAGGCTTCGGAGCCGTCTACGACGCTCAGTCAACCTGGACAACGTCCCTCATCATCCTTGCCCTTCTTGCCGCAGTGATGGCGGCAACAGGTCTTACGGGTGTTCATGAGAACAGATGAGAGCGCAAAAAGGCACAGTGACAAACGTCAAGCTTCCGAATAGCAGAGGTGCTTGGCAAAAAGTAACGGAAGAATATCGTACTTTTCACTGTTACACAGAAAATAAAGGTCGGGGAGAATGAGGTGACCGTCATCATCAGAGACGACAATGCTGTCCCCGGATGCTTCGAGTACAGGTAACACACCCTATCCGCCCTGAGAGAGGCCGGAGGCAGATTTTCCCGACCTCTCTTTAAAAGCACAGCTCCCCATGACAGGGGAGCCGCAGTTTTGTCTGTTGTCCTGAAATCAGTCTGCGCTTACGTATCTGATAGGGCGCACATAAAGCCGGAAGTCACGATCGCTGTCTTCAAATTTGTCATTCTTGATTGAGAGTCTCCATGCTCGTCCACCCGCACTTGTATCAACTTCGGAACTTGACCAGTAGTACTCATTGGCCTTCATATTTCCGATGCCTGCCTTGTATAGCACTGTGTACATCTCTTCGAGTTCATCCTTGCTCGGAAGATACCAGTCGTCAATGCCGTTTTCCGAATAATCAGAACATGCTTTTGCTGCATACGCTTCTTTATCAGTTGCCGCTGTACCGGACCATTTGTATGCTTTGTCACCCCATTTCGCGACAAGAGCCTCCGTGTTTTCCTTGCCTGTACCGATGGCGGTCTTCGTTCCGACGTTATGATTAGTTCCTTCACCTTTGGCGTCAAATGTCTTGTCATATCCGAAGCAGTATCCTGTGCTCAAATCAGAAGCAGCAGCTTCGATATATCTCCAGCCGCAGACAGATGACTTGAGGCCGTCAGGACCTGCGCCGTCGTTTGTCGAATCGTTATCTGCATCGCAGTCGTAGAAGATATAGCCACCGGCGGGGCCTTTGCCTCCGACCTTCAGGCCTTCGGGCTCTTCTGCCTTGTTGTCACATGATACGATAAGCATTGCCGCCATCATAACCGTCATCAGAATCATAAGTGTTTTCTTCATGGATTAACTCCTTCCATCCTTAATGTTTTGTTTCTTTTCAAACACCATAACATGGAAAGTGTTTTTTTTGCAACACTTATTTGCCTTAAATATCAATGATTATGACGGCTGCGACTAATTTTGGAGTCGTGGCTGCTGACGGAGATGGCGAAGAGAGGACATTCCTCCTCCCGATTATCCGGTTACAAGATTGCGCTGCCATGGTGAACAGGGAAGTCTCCTGTGATAGAATCTCCTTCTGACAGATGATGATTTTCCCGGGTGGGGAATCATCATGAAGATACAGTGTTCATTCGAAAGAGAGGATACGGCTATGGAGAATAAGGAAGTATCAGAGGAAGATGGGAGAGCCGACTGCCGTGAGAAGATAGACAGGATGGGGTCGAGAGCTCTCAGAAAGTTCATGAAGAGCACCGAGGATGACAGCATGAGGAAATATGCGGAAGCAAGGCTTCCTGAAGTCATCGAGAAGGAAAATGCTCTGAGAAGGGAAAGAAAGGCAGAGAGGGAAGAACTGAAGAGGAAGACAGCCGAAGAGAAGAGAAAGCGTGAGAAGAGGCTGAAGAGAATCGGCAACGGCAGAATCCAGGAAAGCTTATATGAAGAGTTCGAACAGCTTGAGAGGGAAAGACAGCCGTACCTCACGGAGGAGAGAGTGAAGGATAAACTTCTGAAGGCATGGAGGGCCCTCCTGAAGATTGACTTTGTCACAGGAGTACTTCACTCCAGCTACTATGGTCCTCTCTCAGTCGACATAGTCTATCTTACAGACAAGAACGTCCTTCTCTTCAACGGACTTACACATGACTCCTATGTATATCTTCCCTGCAGGGAGAATGCGAGACTCTGCATTATCACTACGGCTTCCTTACGGTCCCCGGAAGAATTCTATTACAGTCAGAAGTTCTGGGAGGAAACTCTCGTTAAACTGAAGCGCGAGTACTGGACCCCGATACTCTCCCCATTCCCGAAGGACTTCCTCCGTCAGTTCCTCTCCAAATACTATCTCAACTACATGGAAAGAGCGTCAGAGGGTAAGGAGACAACGCACATACCGAAGACTGATTCATAAACAGGGAAACAGAAGCTGAGATATGAGAA
>CAVFYD010000086.1:0-9989 GCA_963626615.1 Sphaerochaetaceae bacterium | reverse complement strand
AATATTTTCAAAGATTTTCGTGATTTATTTTCGTGAAATTGTCAATTTTCGTAATTTATGTTATGATTTTCGTGAATTACTGATAAAGGAGCAGGAAAATGCAGGAAAATGAGTTACGCAGTCTGATCAGAGACATTCTTGCGAAACGGACAGAAACTTCGAATATCGAATTCAAGAGTGCCAGGAACGGTGTGCCCGAGAAGCTGTATGACAGTCTTTCAAGCTTCTCCAATACTTCCGGCGGTGTTATCCTCTTCGGAATAGATGAGAAGAAGGGATATGAAATCTGCGGAATACAGAAACCTGATGAGTTGCAGAAGAAGATTGTCGAGCAGGCAAACGAGATGGAACCTGTTGTGCGTCCGCTGATCAGCTTCTGCGAATATGACGGGAAGACGGTAGCCTGTGCGGAAGTTGCAGAAATGGATTCTGTAAGCAAGCCTTGCTACTATTCAGGTAAGGGGAAAAGCAAGGGATCGTATATAAGAGTGGGGGATGCCGATTTGCCGATGTCGGAGTATGAAATCTACAGCTATGATGCATTCAAGTACAAGACGGAAGATGAACTCAGGATAAACAGGCGTATAGACAGTTCGATGATTGATCAGATCCAGCTTGACGCTTTCATTGCAAAGGCTGTCTCCGTTAAACCCAATCTTGTCAACATCGACAAGAAAACTCTTGTCATGCTGAACGGTCTCTCGGACAGGGACGGTAATCCGACTGTCTGCGGAATAATGCTTTTCGGAAAATATCCTCAGTATCTTTCTCCGAATCTCGATATTGTAGCTGTCGTCTGTGCTTCTGATGAATATGCGGATGAATCTGTTACAGGAGAAAGGTTCATTGTGAACAAACGGCTTGACGGAACAATTCCCCAGATGCTGGAAAGTGCCATCTCGTTTGTTCGCCAGAATATGAAGATTTCGACCGTGATAGACGAGAACGGTCACAGAAAAGATGTCCCCGAATATCCTGTAAAGGCTTTGAGAGAGATAATACTTAATGCCCTGATTCACAGGGACTACAGTATTCACACAGAAAACGATCCCATCCGCATTGAAATGTATCCAGACAGAATTGAAGTGTCAAATCCGGGCGGTTTGTATGGTCGTCTTACTCTTGACGGACTCGGGAAGACAAAGGCAGATGTAAGAAATCCGTTCATCGCGGCGGCGCTTGAAATACTGGATACGACAGAAAACCGTTATTCTGGAATTCCGACAATATATGCCGAGATGAGGAAAGCAGGGCTCAGAGAGCCTCTTTTCGAGGACAGGAGAGGAACTTTCAGGGTAACACTCTATAACGAGAGGAAAGTGTGCCGCAGCAGAACAGACGAAATTGTTGATTTCTGCAGAAAGCCGAGGACAAAGGAAGTACTGGCAGAACATTTCGGCTATGATGGAAAACATCCGTCATACTTCATCAGGAATTACATCATTCCTCTCATCGAAGAAGGTAAACTGAGATATACGATACCGGAAAAACCTTTGAGTAAAAACCAGCAGATTGTTGCAAGTTAGGACTGGGGCTTCTCTCAAGAATTCGAATTATTTTCGTGATTTATTTTCGTAAAATTACCGATTTTCGTCTTTTGCGGGGCCATCGTGGCTTGTCTTTCCCCTGCTCGCCGGTATTTTCCCTTATTTCAGACCGTATTTTAAGGGAAAAAGGGCTCGGGTAAGGGAAAAGACGGATTCAAGCGGCGTAGTAGAGTCCGTCGTAGTTGAATCTCTCAACATCGTTGGTGAGAGGAATGCTCTGGAGTTTCTCCTTCCACCGGGAAAGGGGGATATCCTCCCTGAGTAGACTGTTGATTCTTTTTGCAAAGAGTACTTCCGATGCCGTAATCTCCTCACCCGATACTCCGCTTACTCCCATGAGTGCAGCTTCCATCCCGCTCGATATGAACATCGACGAGTAGAAACCCTTTAAACCGCAGTTCCTGGCAAAAGTCGAGGCATAGCACCAGATGCCGATTATCCTTTCCGCCCTGATGAGGGAGATATCATCACGGGAGAAGGCATAGCCTACGTGAAGGCCGTGTATTCCCCCTTCCTCCGTCGGCATCAAGAGCCCCGTCGGCGCTCCGTGGCCGCAGAGGAGAAGGGTATCCTTCTCGTTTTCGAGAGCTTCCCTTATTGCTTTTTTTGCTCCGTTTGTCACGATAGTTGCACCCTCGATTCCCTTCCACATATGAGAAAGGACCTTTGTGTCCTCATCTCCGAAGTCTGAATATATTACTGTCACTTTCGTCTCCTTTTACATTCATAACGGTAACTGAGGAAAGGGAACGGACAGTTCACAGTTCGGAAACAAGGTAAATTTCATCTCTATGGGATAAATCTTCATGATTCATTGCTGAAATCTTCTTCCGATATCCCGGAATCGAAGAGGAACCTGCTGATTGAATACATCATCGTGGCCACAGGATATTATTCAGCACGTTTTTCTTTCCGTTTCCTGCCAATTCGCCGAAGCCCGAGCGGATGTTGATCTGCGTCTGTATGATTTTCAAATATTTGTTGACAGCTCGAAATTCCTATGGTTTTATCTAGTTAAGTATAGGGATTCAAACAAGATAAGCAAACGTTTGCATCTTTACTGGAAGGGATTGAATGGCAAAATATACGACACTGAAGGATGTTGCAGAAAGGGCAGGAACGACTGTCGGCACTGTCTCCTATGTTCTCAACGGAAACGGAAAGAGATACATAAGCGAGGAGACCAGGGCTAAAGTCGAGAAGGCTGCCGAAGAGCTTCAGTACATCCGTGACAAGGGTGCATCATCCCTCAAGAAGAGCGGACAGCGAAGGCTTGTCGGAATAATGATCCCTCAGTTCGAGAACCAGTTCTTCAACAGGATTGTCATCGCCTCTGAAGCGCTCTTCGTGAAGCACGGTTACGACATGATCATCACGAACACACTCGATGATCCCGAAAGGGAAAAGGCCATTATCTACAGGATGCTTGAACAGCGTGTGGACGGAATCATCGTCACCCCGACGAAGAACGGAGCGGAGAATACCGAGATACTGAGAAAGGTCGGCATGAAGATGGTTGTCGTCGACAGACCTCTCGAGGGAGTGGATGATTACTACTGGGTCACGACCAACAACTACGGCTGCGGCTACAAGGGCGCGGAGTATCTTATCGGGAAGGGCCACAGGAAAATCGGCTATATAGGATGGAACTCCGGTATCCGGGATCTTGTTGCCAGGGAGAACGCTGTTCTTGATTATTCTGAGGGTAAGGCAAACGTTTGCATAGAGGACGGCGAGTTCTCTCCGGAAGACGGAGCGAGGCTGACGCGCCTCATCTTGGAGAAGCATCCCGATATCACGGCACTCTTCTACGGATTCAACATACAGGCTCAGGGAGGAGTCAATGAACTGAGGAGAATGGGACTCGAGATAGGGAAGGACATCTCCGTGATGCTCATCGGAGCTCCCGAGTGGGCTTATACGGGACTCAATGACTTCACCAGGGTCGACATGGGAGACATGAAGCTGGGAGAAACGGCGGCTCAGATAATGCTCGACCAGCTTCTCGGAAAGGAGCTCCCGCAGAAAAGGTATATTCAGGACTGCATTGTCGCTGAAGGCAGTTCAGTCGTGGACATAAATTAAAAAAGGAGGGTAAAGAATTATGAAGAAAATTCTTACCGCAATTATGGTTCTCGCCATCGCATCTGTGTGCGTATTCGCACAGGGTGCTGCTGAGGAAGTCTATCCCAGCAAAAACATCAACCTCACTGTTCCGTACAATGCAGGCGGAACAACAGACCTGACAGCAAGAGCTCTTGCAAACGCAATGGGTGAAAAGCTCGGTGTCACCATCAATGTCATCAACACAGCGGGAGCAGGCGGAAGTGCCGGAACTCTCAATGTCCAGAATGCAAAGAACGATGGATACACATGGCTTGCAAACGGAATGCTTGCTTTCTGCACCATGCCTATCAACGGCTACACTGACAAGACTTTCCGTGAATGGGATATCTGGGTTGCAACATACGCTCCGAACGTAATCGTTGTTCCTGCAGATTCTCCGTTCAACACCATCCAGGATCTCATCGAAGCAATCAGACAGAATCCCGGCCAGATTACAGCAGGTACGGCAGGTATCGGATCGGGTGGACACTTCGGCGCAGAGGTCATCAAGGCAATTGCCGGTGCAGATTACAAGCATATAACATATGCGGGCGGCTCGGCAGCTTTCACGGCAACACTCGCAGGTGAAGTCCAGTTCTGTCCTCAGCTTCTTGCTGAATACAAGGACGCCATCATCGGAGGTCAGGTAAAGGCTCTCTGCACACTCGCCGATGAAGATATCACAATCGCTGAAGGAGTCACAATCCCGTCAATCAAGGACTTCTATCCTGAAGCTGCAAAATTCCTGCCGATGGGCGAGGTAACAGGACTTCTCATCCCGAAGGGACTGAGTGAAGACATCCTCACAAAGATCGACGAAGCTTTCGCATATGCAGTTGAAACACAGGCATTCAAGGATTTCTGTGATGTCAGAAGCTTCTCAATCAACATTTACGACAGACAGCACTCCCAGGAGTTCATGGAGAACTTCGCATCAAAGGCATGCTGGCTCATGTATGATGCAGGCGCTGTCACAATCAGCCCGTCTGATTTCGGTATCGAAAGACTCTGATAGCATCTCTAACTTATTCAATCTGCTCTCTTTCGGGAGAGCAGAGTACCCGACACAAAACAGGACACGAAAAATGGACAAAAAGACCAAGGATTTTGTTTTTTCCTTTTTCCTGACAGCTCTCGGCATCTACTTCTCGATTGAAGGTTATGCCATCTACAGAAGAGTTGCAGGACCTCCATACAAGATAGACAAGTTCTATCTGTCTCCGGGATTCCTCCCGTTCCTTCTGGGACTTCTCCTCGTATTCTTCAGCATTCTTCTGTTCTTCTCGACAATGAAAGGCGAGAAGGAATTCGGAAAGACATTCGTAAACCGCTGGAAGGAGACAGGAAAGTGGTTCAGGGATGCGGTTGTCAACAAGGAGTATCTGTTCACCATCGGCGGTATCGTCATAATGATGATCTACACCTATCTCCTTCTGGATTTCCTGCCGTTCTGGGCTGCATCGATTATTTTCCTCGTGGCAATTTACCTCTATCTCAGAGCAGGCAAATGGTGGAAATCGATTATAGTAGCCGTCGGCATTGTTGCTCTGACGGTCATCGTCTTCAAGTACTGCTTCAATGCAGCGCTTCCATAATGAGGTGAAAAATGGCATTTGAATATATAACTACAGCTTTTGCCACGGCAATGCAGCCGATGAATCTCCTTGTCATGTGTCTGGCTACTCTTGCGGGACTTGTCATGGGAATGCTCCCCGGACTTTCCGCAACGATGGCAATCGCACTTCTGACAGGACTTACATACAATTTCCCGACACAGACGGCAATCATTTCTCTCCTTGCCATCTATGTCGGTGCTATTTCCGGCGGATGCCAGTCGGCAATTCTCCTGAATATTCCGGGAACTCCCGCCAGTGCCGCAACGGCTCTTGACGGCCACCCGATGGCAAGACAGGGACGAGGCGGTCTTGCAATATTCCTTGCAACTACTGTCAGCTGCATCGGAACCTTTTTAAGTGTCATCTTCGTCATGACTCTTACTCCTGTTCTGACGAAGCTTGCCCTCAAGTTCACATCATGGGAATTCTTCCTCCTCTCGATTTTCGGTATCCTCATCTGCGGAACAATCACATCCACGGAGAACCAGATAAAGGGATGGGTTTCAGGAATCCTGGGCCTTATGGTTGCAATGATCGGTCTTGACTCTGTCAACACCATCCCCCGCTTCTCATACGGCAACGTGAATCTCATGAGCGGCATCCAGCTCATTCCCGTCATGATCGGTCTCTTCGGTTTCCCCGAAATCATCAGGGCATTCAAACTCAAGGACGATGACAACGTCATAAAGGCGACGAAGTTCGAGGCAAAGGAAGGTTTCAGACTCGTCGGAAAGAATTTCCTTGCTGTAATCCGTTCGACATTCATCGGTGTCGGCGTCGGTATTATCCCGGGCGTCGGTGAAGATACTGCAGGCTGGCTCAGTTACTGGGCAACAAGAAGCCTCTCACCGGCAGAAGAGAAGGATTCGTTCGGTAAGGGAAATCCCAAGGGAGTCATATCTGTCGAATCAGGTAACAACGCCTGCATCGGCGGTGCAATCATCCCGGTACTCTCTCTTGCAGTACCCGGTTCCGCTCCTGCGGCAGTTCTTCTCGCAGCCTTCTACATGCACGGCTACAGACCCGGTCCGCTTCTCATGACAGAGTCACCGTCGTTCCTGTACAACGTATGTGTATACATCGCTCTTGCATCGTTTATGATGTGGGCACTGGCACTTGTTCTCTCTAAGGGAACAGTCAGGATTCTCGGTGTTCCGAAGAAGTACCTGATGCCGGCAATCTACATCCTCTGTGCAATCGGATCATACCTCATCAACTACAATATGTTCGACGTCAAGGTCGTCTTCATATTCGGTCTTTTCGGTACAATCCTGTCGTGTCTCCATTTCCCGTCGGCACCGTTCCTGCTCGGCGTCATCCTGGGCTCGATGTGTGACTCGAACCTGAGACGTGCACTCACGCTCTCCAACGGTTCGATTGCACCTCTCTTCCAGAGACCGATCTGTATATTCTTCCTCATTCTTATTGTTGTGATGATTCTTGCTCAGCTCGGTGTATTCAAGAAACTCATGAGGAAAAAGGCATGATTCAGAAAGCAGACGGAATCTACTATGCTCCTGTTTCTACAGGAAAGGTTGTGAAAACCGTGGAGAAGGGGCAGTTCGGCTTTTCCGTCATAGGTCTTGACCATGGCCACATCTACGCCATGGCCAACGGCCTCATTGAAGCCGGTGCCGAACTGAAAAAGGTCTACGACGAAGATGAGAAGAAGGTTGAAGCCTTCGTCAGGAAATTCCCTGAGGCTGCTGTTGCCTCCTCGGTTGACGAGATACTCTCCGACGGTGATATCAGGCTCGTTGCCTCCGCAATCCGTCCCGACAGGCGTTCGTCTCTCGGAATCAGGGTCATGAAAGCGGGACTCCACTTCTTCTGTGACAAACCCGGGCTTCTGAAGATGGAGGAACTGGACGAGGTAAGGCGTGTCCAAAGGGAGACCGGACGGTGGTACATGGTCTACTTCGGGGAACGTGTTCATGTCGAGGGTGCCGTCTATGTGCAGCGCCTCATTGACGAAGGCGTCCTTGGAAGAGTGCTCTCAGTCACGATTCTCGCTCCTCACAGACTCAATAAGCCCACACGCCCCGACTGGTTCTTCGATCCTGAAAGGAACGGAACGATTCTATCCGATATCGGATCGCATCAGTTCGAACAGCTTCTCTCCTATACGGGAGCAGAGAAGGCAAGAATCGAGTTCAGCAGGGAATGCAATTTCAATAATCCCGACAAGCCGGGCTTCCGGGACTACGGCGAAGCTGTGGTCTCCTGTGACAACGGCGCTGTCGGCTACGTCCGTGTCGACTGGTTCACTCCCGACGGTCTTTCCGCCTGGGGAGACGGCAGGGTATTCATTGTCGGAACGAAAGCGACCGTTGAAATCAGGAAGTACATCAACGTCGGCGTCGATAACACGGGAGACAACGTCTTCCTTGTTGACGGTAACGGTGAACACTATGTATGTGCTACAGGAAAGGAAGGCTTTCCGTTCTTCGGTGCCTTCATCCGTGACTGTCTCGACAATACGGAGAGTTTCATGACTCAGGCTCATGTCTTCGAAAGCATGAGGCTTACTGTCGAGGCTCACGAGAAAGCTGCAGAAAGGAAATGAATATGAATAAGATTATCGGTTTCGGAATCATCGGAACAGGAACAATCGCCCGCGTTCATGCAAAGGCCGTGAGGGAGATAGAAGGCGCAAGGCTTGTCGCCTGCTACGATATCCTCCCGGAAAGGGCGGCTTCGTTTGCCGCCGAAGAAGGAATCAGGAGCTATTCGTCTCTTGATGATTTTCTCTCGGACAGCGAACTTGATATCGTGACGATAACAACCCCGTCGGGTGCTCATCTCGAGCCGGCTCTCGCTGCAATCGAAAAGGGAAAGAACGTCATCATCGAAAAGCCGATGGAGGTCACTACAGAGCGTATTGATCTTCTGATCAGAAAGGCAGAGGAGAAAGGTGTCATCCTCTCAGGTGTCTTCCAGTCAAGGTTCCACGAGGCTCCGCTTCTCGTGAAGAAAGCCGTGGAGGAAGGACGTTTCGGCCGTATCTCGCTCATCGATGCCCAGATAAAGTGGTACCGCAGTCAGGAGTACTATGACAGTGTTTCATGGAGAGGTACGTGGAAGCTTGACGGCGGAGGTGCTCTGATGAATCAGGGTATACACGCAATAGATCTTCTCTGCTGGCTCGGTGGAGATGTGAAGAACGTCACAAGCCGTACAGCCACACTCGGCCACACGAACATCGAGGTTGAAGATACCGCCGGTGCCGTCGTCGAGTTCAGGAGCGGGGCCATCGGAATCATCGAGGGTACGACCTGCTGCTATCCGGGATTCCTCAAGAGAATCGAGATATGCGGAACAGAGGGAAGTGCCGTAATCGAGGAGGAAAGCCTCAAGTGCTGGCGTTTCAGGAACGAGACTGAGGAAGACGAGAAGATCAGGGAAAAGTTCATCAACTTCACTTCCACAGGCGGCGGTGCATCCGATCCGAAGGCAATAGGCTGGCACGGACACAGAAGAGTATTCGAGAATGTCGTAGAGGCTCTCCTGAACGGTACGAAGCCGGACATAACCGGAGAAGAAGCGAGAAAGAGCGTTGCTCTCATCGAAGCTGTCTACAGAAGTGCCAGGGAGAACAGGACAATAGAACTCTGAATAAAAAAGGGGAAAGGCGAAATGAAATACGGATTCTGCACAGGCTTTGCAACAGAGCCTCTCTGGGAAATCAGATGTGATATGCTGGAGAGAATCAGAGCTTCGGGTTTTGACTATGCCGAACTTCCGATAATGACATTTGCCGATATGGGTGAGGAGGAATTCTCATCCATATTCCCCTCCTTTTCTTCTCCTGTTGCCTGTAATCTTTTCCCGGGGCGTATTCCTCTTGTGTCGAAGGAGAGGGACTTCTCCGTAATCAGGTCCTATCTCGATACCGCATTCTGCCGCTGCCGTGCTCTCGGCATAAAAGAAACCGTATTCGGAAGCGGAAAGGCCCGTTCCTATAATCCTGATGAAATGGGATGGGATGAGGCTTACGGGAGACTTAAGGAAACGATAGCCGAAGCCATCATTCCGAAGGCTGTCGAATACGGTATAACGGTGCTCATAGAACCTCTTAAAAGAGGGGAATGCAATCTCATCAATACAGTCTCCGAAGGCTATGCGCTTTCAGAGGAAATAGGCCATCCTTCACTTCTTCTCATGGCAGATATCTACCACATGGAGTCTAACGGTGAGGATGTCCGGAGCCTTGTTCCGGCCCTCGACAGAATCCGGCACATCCATATAGCCGGAAAGGGCAGATGTCTTGACGACACAGCAGAAGACGCATACATATACGATGCCCTGAGACTTCTGAAGAGATGCGGCTACGACAGAACAGTCTCCTTCGAAACCTCCGACGGTGATATTTCCTCTGCCCTGTCATGGCTGAAGCGGACCCTCTGACTCGGCTCCAGCTGTTGTAGCGGCTCACATTCACCCCCTCTTCTTTCCGGCAGATTCTCATCACGGATGACATCATTCTCCCTGCAGAATTCTTCAATGCAGACCATGCATGCTTCAGAAGTGTTCATTCCATATTTTTCTTCAGCAATATAACGGGGCACTGAAGGAATCTCATGGAGTGTACAGATTCTCTGTACTCTTCAGACGCTTACCGCACCTGTGTCCGTAAAGGCTGGCATCAGCTCCATACTCATTGCCGTCGCCCTGATGAACTCCCCGTTCTATTGTGAAAAGCAGACTTTTTGATATCCTT
>CAVFYD010000085.1:8282-10251 GCA_963626615.1 Sphaerochaetaceae bacterium | reverse complement strand
CCCCAGCCGTAGTAGAGCCATATTCTCCCCCCGTCGTTGAGAACGGCCGGATCGTTGTTGAGGTACTTCAATACAGCCCTTCCGTCGGGGTACCTGACGTCCCCCAGATACTCGAAGGGCCCCGCTGGAGAAATGGAGACAGCGACGGAGACGGGGCCGAAATTACGGGTATTCGGGCCCATCGCCACGTAGTAGAGATAGTATCTACCGTCATTTCCCCTCACGCAGTCGGGTGCGTAGAAATCGACAGTTCTGTCACCGTCAGAGCGTGGATCCTGGGTTTTACGGTAGCTTGTACCGTGATTCGTCCAGGACGAAAGGTCGTCAACCGGAGCCGACCATACCGTGTAGTCGTCCACACAGAAACGATCAGAAAGAGCTCTGTCGTGGGACCCGTAGAGATATACCCTGTCACCGAAGACGTGTGCCTCACCGTCAGGAATGTATTCGGAAAGAGGAAGAAACGGATTCATCTGAACTCCTTTGAGGTATCGCTGTTGAAAATAAGAGTGAGGACACGCGCGGCGGAGATGTCGAGTGCCTCCTTCTTCAGTTTACCGCTCTCAAGGTCCTCTTCAAGCTTTTTTCTGACCCATCTGTTACCCGGCATCAGGAGGTCGTTTCCGGCATTCACTGCAGCCGAATGAGAACTCTGGTCCGTTGCATTCCAGTCGGACATTACAAGGCCCTCGAAGCCCCATTCGTCACGGAGTATTCCAGTGCAGAATCTCCGGCTTGTGTTCACATATTCTCCGTTTACTCTGTTGTAACTCGTCATCACAGTTCCCGGTTTTCCCTCCTTGAGTGCAATCTCGAAGGCCCTGAGATATATCTCCCGGAGAGCCCTTTCAGATACAGCCGCCGAGACTTCCGTTCTGTTATCCTCCCTGTTGTTGCAGAGATAGTGTTTCTGGCTCACGCTCACTCCCCCCATACTCTGGACACCTCTTGTGACTGCCGCAGCCATTCTTCCTGAGAGGACGGGATCTTCAGAGTAGTATTCGAAGTTACGGCCGCAGAGGGGATTACGGTGTATGTTGAGCCCCGGGGCAAGCCATACCGATACTCCGACTTCGAGCATCTCCTCTCCTACCGCTCTTCCAACTTCTTCGATGAGTTTCTCGTTCCATGTCTGGGCTTCGCTAGTAGCCGAAGGCCATGCAGTCATGTAGCGGTAGACCGTCCTGCCGCTTCGAGTTCCGGGAAGTCTCCTGATGAGAGGCCCGAACTTTCTTATCCAGCCCCAGTCCCAGTCTTCCGGAAGTCCCTCGGGGTACCTCGGGCTCCCGCCCTTCGTCGTGGTGATGACTGGGACTATGTTTATCCCCGCAGGTCCGTCGGAGAGAACTATGTTCGGTATTCCCTTCCTAATGAGCTTCGTGCACGTACGCCCCGCAGCGCCCATGACACTATTGTAGCATCGGATTGCGTAGCCTCCTCCTGTGACAAGCTCTATCTTATCTTTCTCGGAAAGGCGGGAAAGAAGACCTGTAACCTTCTCTGAAAACCCTGGAAGATTGTGGTGCTCATTTCCGTAGACAATCTCACTTCCGAGGATGAACGAACCGGCGGGAGAACCGTTTACAGTAACGGAGTATTCACCCTTATCGAGGACGAAGGCCTCCCTTTCTTCACTGTAGGAGGATATGTATCTGAGATTGACGGGAATCGTAAGCGTTACGCTTTCACCGGGGGCAAGTATCTCCGTCTTACCAAATGCGGCAAGGCTTCTCTTCTCCCCGTCCTCTCCCGGCTTCGATACGAATACGAGGACGGCCTCCTTTCCAGAAACATGACCGACATTCGTAACTGTGATCGTAACTGAAGAAGACGTCACTTCAACGGTCTTCTCCTCGAAGAGAGTATAGCTCAGGCCCCAGCCGAAAGGGTAACGGGGCTTTATCGAATACTTATCGAAATGTCTGTAGCCGACATATATTCCCTCGCTGTATTCCTCCTCTTCAAGGTT
>CAVFYD010000085.1:0-7672 GCA_963626615.1 Sphaerochaetaceae bacterium | reverse complement strand
CCGCTTCCGCTTCCGCCCTTCACTGTCATGCGGCTTCCCGTTCCGTAGAGGGCGATTTTCGAAGGAGAAAGAGGAAGGACTCCGCTGTTTTCAAGCATGACTATGCCTTCCGCCGCAACACGCCTCGCAAGGCTGCGGTTTCTCTTCTCCCTCCCGGTTTCCGTCTTTACCGTTACGCCGAATGTCTGATGCCTCATCTTCTCATTTCTCCCTCGAAGCTGTAGCTTCCGCTTCCGACTTCTCTCACCTCTCCTCCCGGCAATGTGACGGTACAATCTACAGATACCGGTACCTCAACCGTAAGGAGAATCCTTCCGCTTCTTATCTTCCACCCGGCTCTTACCGTTCCGTAGGGGGTGTAAACGCTTCCCTCCGCGTGTGTGATATTCCCGCCGGGGACGGGAGAGAATCGGAATTTCCTCCATCCGCCCTCAACAGGCTCGAGTCCGAGAACTCTTCTGTAGAGGAAGGCCCCGACTGCGCCGTATGCATAATGGTTCATCGAAGGTTCCCTAACCTCTCCCGATGGAGTTATCGCATTCCACTGCTCCCAGAGTGTGGTGGCACCCTGCTTTATCATGTAGAGCCAGGAGGGGCAGGTATCGCTTAAAAGGAGACGGTAGGCAGTATCTGCATGGCCGTTGTCGGCGAGGGCGAAGAGAATATACGGTGTCCCCGGGAATCCCGTGGACAGATGATACCCCCTCTCCCTCACAAGTCTCTCGAGGTTGTCTGCCATTCTCTTCCTGTTCTCTCCCGTCTCCATCTGAAAATAAAGAGGAAGAACGTAGCCAGTCTGGAATTCGTCTCTTATTCTCCCCCTGCCGTCCGTCAGTAAGCTACTGAAGGCATCCGCCACATTCTTCGTCAGCTCTCTGTAATATTCTTCATCGTCCGTCTCCCCGAGGATTCCGGCAATCCGGGAAAGGAGAAATGCCGAATGGGCGTAGAAACAGGTTGCCGTCCACTTTCCCTTCTTCATCCACTCTCTCACATTTCCGTAGGGGGCACACCAGTCTCCGAACTGATAGAGCCACTTCCATATGTACCTTCTCTTTCCGAACCCCGAAAGGGAGGCCCAGAATGAAACGGCCTTCATGTATCTCTTCATACACGGGTACTGTTGCCTAAGGAGATTCACGTCTCCCCGAGCAAGGTACTCCGCCCAGGGAACCATTATCGCACTATCTCCCCAGAGGGCAACAGCGGAGACGGGAGTGGAGCATCCGTGAAGCGGAACTACCGTCGGTATTCCCCCGCCTCTTCCCTGTTCGAACCTCATATCCCTCAGCCATTTCTTCCAGAAGCGACTGAGGTCGTAGTTGAAGCATGCCGTCTCCGCGAAGACTGCGGCATCCCCCGTCCAGCCCATTCTCTCGTCGCGCTGCGGACAGTCCGTCGGAATGTCGACGAAGTTGGATTCGGCACTCCAGACGATGTTCTCCTGAAGCCTGTTCAGCCTCTCGTCGGAGCAGGAGAAGAAACCCGTACGTTCATTGTCGGAGGAAAGTGTATGGAAGGAAACCTTCACGTTCTCTTCGTCTGTTCCCTCGACTGAGATATACCTGAATCCCATGTAGGTGAAGTGCGGCATATATGTCTGCCACCCGTCACGGCAGATGTATCTTATCACAGCCTTTGCGGTCCTCAGTGAAGTAGTATAGAGTCTTCCCCCGTCGAGGCACTCCGCATGGCGGATGGTGATTGTCTGTCCCTTTCTTCCGTTGACCTTCAGAGCCACGACTCCGGCGGCATTCTGTCCGAAGTCATAAATAAGGGAGCCGTCGCTTCCTCTGAAACGATTCACCGGTACAAGAACCTTCCGCTCCACAACGAAACTTTCTGACAGCGTGAAGGACGGTCTGAAGGGAATATCAGTTACGCTCGCCTTTCTCCACTCAGAACTGTCAATGTCAAGTGTTGCGTCGTATGTTTCACCGTCGTAGAAGCATGCCGCTCTGACTGGACCGCCAGTGGTGACACTCCATGTCCCGTCGCTTCTGATTATCTCTTTTCTTCCGTCTTCATATTCGATGAAGAGCTCGAGAAGGAGAGTCTGACGCGGGGAGGTTATCCTGTTTCTGTTTTCGTATGTGAAGCGGCCGACAGCCCAGCCTCCGGCAACTGTGACCGAGAGCTCATTGTCCCTGTCAAGCATGCCGGTTACGTCATAATAACGGTACTGGAGATTCTTCCTGTAGCATGTGAAGCCGGGTGCGAAAAAATCAGAGCCGACTCTTTGACGGTTGAGAGAGATCTCGAATATGCCGAGGGCGGTAGCGGTGACATACGCCTGTCTTATTCTTCCGTCAATGAAGAAATCCTTTCTGAAGACCATCACGGCGGGAGAGCCCTTCCCCCTGAAGACATATCCCGGATCAGTTATCCAGGACGCCTTCCATTCCTTTTTCATCCTCCCGGTCGAAAAGGATAGAGAGGCCGAAGCCTTCTCTCCGTGGTTGTCTTCAGCGTCCACGCTGACTCTATGGACTGTAAAAGGCTTCAGAGAGAGAGACTCCAGTCTTATTCCCGTCTGCTTTCCTGTCGTAAGTACTTCCCTCCCGTCCACGCTGATGCGGGCGGCAGAGAGAAAGGTATCGGGAATATCGGAAAAAAGGGCAAAGGATAGTACAGGAACCGGATTATCGGTCATGCATCCTTCTCCTCTGTCGTCTATCCGTATATTCCTGATTTCAAGCATCACTTTTTCCTTCCCCTGTTTTTCCTTTCTTCCTTCCTCGCCGTCTTTTCAAGGTATTTCCTGTTCTCCTCGTCATAGTCTAGCCCCTTCTTTTCGCAGCGTAGTCTGAGGTCGGCAATACGGTTCTTCTCTCTTCTTTCAGCTTCCTTTTCCTCATCGATTCTTTTCTGTTCCACGGGATCTGTCCAGATACCGCCGGAAGCGATGACCGCCTCCTTCTTTCTTCTCAGAAGTTCGTCATTGATCTCGGGAAGATGCTTCTCGACATCCACGAACGGAAGAAGAATCACGACGGCAAGCGCGAGTGCAGCATCGAAGAGATAGAACGACGCCGTCATGAATGACGTTACCTCCCCGCTGGGGGTGACACCCTGAGCATCAACAAAACCCATGCGGAGAATTCCGGACTCGAATCCGCCGGCAAACGGAGCATAGGCCAGGGACTGCAGCGCAGTGATGATGGCAACGCCCATGAGGCCCTCGAGTCTCATGTGTGATCTGTACTCGATACTGTCATAAGCAAAACACAGGAGAGTTGCGAAGATGTACGAGTTCGGAAGCCATCCGACATTGCGGATGAAGCCGGCAACAAGCGCTACTGTCAGGTTCGAGGGGAAAAGCCATCCCGCGATGCTTCCTGCAAGAACAAGAGCATAGCCCGCCACCGTGATGTTCTTTATTCCGAACTTCTTCACAAGCGGATAGATCAGGAATGCCCCCAGCCCCAGCGGAGTTCCCGTAATTACCTGATAGATAGTGTACATGAAGGCGTTGTTCTCACCGTTCAGCAGGAATTTGATGTAGAAATACTGAACATTGCCTCCCTTGTAGTTGTCGACGATTCCGCTGAGCGTCGCGATGACGATGAGAATGACGAAGTACCTGTTCGAAAGCAGTGCCTTCATCTGATCACGAAGAGGAATCTTCGTCTCGTCGAGAGATGAATACTCGACTGCAACATCCTCGGTGACACGCTCACGAGTATAGAAATACTCGAGAAGGAGAAGAGGAACTGCCGAGACGGAAAGAATTATCATCAATACGGGGTAGCCGTTGATGTCCTTCTCCAGCCAGAGCGGCAGCAGTACCATGTTGAATACCATTCCTATTACGATGCCCGAAAGGAGTGTCCAGCTCATCTTCCTGATGAACGAAATCTTCGTCTTCTCCTTCGAATCCCTTGTAGTGAGGGAACAGATCGTGTCCCTGAAGAGATAGAAATACGACGATCCAACCGTATGGTAGCAGATGAGAAGGAAGAAGAAGTAATACCAGTAGGCTGTCCCCATCGTCTTCGTTCCCGGGAAAAGAAAGATCAGAGAGCCGATTATTATCGAGACAAAGCCGAATATAAGATGCCAGGGCCTCATTCTTCCCTGCCTCGACTGTGTATGCTGAATGAGCCAGCCGTTGAGGAGCCCTGTCAGCATTGCGAGAACCTTTGCCGCCGTCATCACGACTTCGTAAACTGAGCCCATCTTCTGAATCATCGCTATGTTGTCCACTCCGTAGATGGCTCCCGTCTGCTGTGTGAAGAACTTCTCTACAAGTGCGGCAATAGTATTGACTACGAATATGAGCCCGAGAGGACCCACGAGATGTCCGAATAGCAGTTCTTTCGTCGAAATGTTCTCCGTCCGGGCCATGCTGTCCATGAAAGGTCTCTCGAAGAGTCCTCTGGAGAGAAGCTTTACTCCGCCTTCATCCTTTTTCATCACTGTACCTCCAGTTCTATTGTAACCGGATCTACTCCGGCTGATTTGAATGTCACCCTGCTTTTTCCCGCATTTCTTCCCTTTCCGAACACGGCGAGAAGACGCCCCCTGTATGAGATATGATGGCTCTCAAGGAAGGTCTCGTCCGTCTTGTATAGAGCAGAGCCGAACCCGAGGAGGGAAATGTCCCCCTCCATCTCTGCGTCAACCCGCTCTTCGACAGAAGGAAGCCAGAGACCGTCATCGTCCGTGAATTCGACTGTCACGAAGGAAAGGTCATCCGTTTCCTTTCTCAGAAGAGTCCTTGATGGCGTCACCTTCAGCTTCCTTCCCCCTCTTCCGGACGAGAGAGAAGAAGAGGAAATCACTGACTCGTCCTTGTCGAGAGCCTCGGCCGTGATGGTTCCGCTCTCCCACCCGGCATTGAAGAGCGCTCTGAAGTTCTTCAGCTTCCTGATACCGATTGTCCTTCCGTTGAGAGAGAGTCTGACCTTCTCTCCAGGAGAATAGACTTCTATGACGGCGTGAGTGTGTTCGTACCCCGGCCAGGCCCAGGAATGAACGGCGTCGGTGAACTGCCACGAACCCTTCTGGGGACGCTCGGAGGTGTGGTTGAGGGGACGCACTGCGATATACGGTTTCCTCCTCAGACCCCAGACGACCCTCATGAAGCCCATGGATGCGGTCTCGAAGCCGAGAATGTCTATCATGCCCTGGTTTGCAAGAAGAGGAAGCCCCTTGTAGGAATGGTACGTCCATCCCATGCACACTTCACCGATATAATCCCAGGCCGCCCAGACGAAGTCCCCGACAAGCTGGGGATACCTCTTCACCCGCTCCCAGTTGTACGGAAGATCCGAAACGAATGTCTCGGACCCGACCATCATCCTCGAAGGATATTTCTTCACATCATAGTCATAACGCGAGGAAGCATAGTTGAGGCCTGTTATATCGAGCATAGATGCGGCGGGAGATGTGGCTCTGTCGCCGCGTCTTCCTCCTGCCATGAAGAACATGAGCTTCCCCAGCTTCTGCGTAAGGGCATTGAAGAAGGCCGAGCCCGTCTTCTTCTCCCTGTAGCCCTTCTTCCTTTCCAGAGGCTCCGCCCTGTATTCTCCTTTATCACGGTAGACTCCCATTCCCATCTTCGAATAGACGTTCAGGAGTACGTTGATGCCAGCAGTCACGGGACGTGATGGATCCAGCGAATGAACAAATTCAGTCATTTCCCTGCAGACATCCACTCCCCTGTCCTCTGCCGTTTCGCTCACTTCATTGCCGGTTGAATACATGATGACACATGGATGATTTCTTGAGGATTCGACCATCGCTTCCAGATCGCCCTTCCACTCGTCTTCGAACCATCTCGAATAATCGTGGTAGGTTTTAGGAATGTACCAGCCGTCGAAGGCTTCGTTCATGACATACATTCCGACTCTGTCGCATGCGTCAAGTAGTGCTTTTGATGCGGGATTATGGGCCGCCCTTATGGCATTGAAGCCGCTCTCTTTGAGTATTCTTATCCGTCTCTCTGCAGCATCGGGGTATTCTGCAGCCCCCAGAACTCCGTTGTCATGGTGTATGCAGCCGCCCCGCAGAAGTACTCTCTCACCGTTGACGAGAAGTCCTCTTTCAGAACTCCACTCAAGCTTCCTGATTCCGTACAAAAGCGATACCTCATCCCCTTCCACAGATACCTTTATCATGTACAGATGCGGATTTTCAGCACTCCATAGAAGAGCATCCGGAACCGATATGAAGCCGCTTCCGCCTCTGGCAACAACCTTTTCTCCATCCATGATTGTTACCGTTATGTCTGTCTTCTCCGTTGTCACGACAGCGACGTTTATCACGGCGGGACTGACTGAAACCGTTTCTATATGAACCTTCTCTATATGATTTCTTTCCCTTATTCTGAGTGTCACCGGACGGTATATTCCGCTTCCGGAATACCAGCGGCAGTTGGGAAGGAGAGTATTGTCGACAATGACACGAAGCCGGTTCTCCCCCCTTTTCACACTACCCGTAAGATCGGCATCAAAGGGTGTGTAGCCGTAGCGGTGTGACGTGATGGATTCACCGCCGAGGAAGACCTCCGCATTCTGGTAGACCCCTTCAAAATGAACGACTATGCTTTTACCCTCATCTTTGGCGTCGACAGTGAATGATTTCTCGTAGATGTACTTTCCACCTGGGAAATATCCGGAATTCACGCCGCCGGGGGAGTTGCCGTCACGCTTTTCAAAGAGCATGGCGTCATGAGGCAGATTTACACTGACGGGACTGCCGCCTTCCATGGTAAAGGTCCAGCCGTCGCAGAAAGAGATATCCATCACTCCTCCTCAAGAGTGCAGAAAAATGCAGACTTTTTTCCTTTTGTCTATTGAATATTACCCCTCTCGTGATATGCTGTATTGCAGATAAATCCGATAAATTACGGATTTATCCAAATAACTATGGATTACCGTACCTTTGTTGAAATGTTCTACTCGTCACACTATCTGCCGCTTGCTCTTTACGAGGATGGAGAATATGTCTCTTCATACGGTTTCCCGGAGAATACGGATCCCTATCCGTTTATTTACCGGAAGCTGAAGACACTTCCGTCACCATGGGTCTCGGAATCCTCCGATACGGGTTTCTTCGGCATTGTAAGCTCTCCCGACGGACGGTATTCAATAGTCCTCGGACCCGTATACACCACTCCAGTCACAGACTCCTACATTCTCTCGTATATGCAGAGAAATGCTCTCCCGCCCTCAAAAAAGGAAGAGACTGCGTTCTTTCTGAGAAACATTCCGCCCTACTCCTACTCACGCTTTCTCAACCTTCTGCTCTGTCTTCATTTTGTTCTGACAGGGGAGAAGAAAAGTCTGGAGGAAACTTTCAGCGTTACCGATACGTCAAAAGGCGAGGCAATCGGCCAGAAGCATGCCGAGAATACATACACGGGGAGGGAGGAGCAGCGCACGCACGGCAGCTACCTCTTCGAGAGAGAAATGCTCTCCTTCATAGAAAAAGGGGACGAGGAAGGCCTTGTGAAATTTCTCGGAAAAACGGCAGGCACCGTCGCAGTACAGCAGGGAAAGCTTGCGGAGAGTCCCCTGCGGCAGGCGAAGAACATCTTCATAGGCTGGGTGACAATGGTCGGTAAGGATGCTGCGATTCCGGGAGGCCTCGACACAGAGCAGACCTATCATCTCATAGACACCTACATACAGGAATGCGAGAAGATGCAGACGGAAGGAGAAGTACT
>CAVFYD010000084.1:0-10533 GCA_963626615.1 Sphaerochaetaceae bacterium | reverse complement strand
GGGAGTTCGAGGTCATAAAGCTCATCAAGAAGGGAATGACCAACAAGGAAATAGGGTTCGAACTCAAAATCAGCGTTAATACGGTAAATAACCATATCGCGAACATATTCCAGAAGACGGGGGTGAAGTCCCGTATAGACCTTCTGAATGTTCTACAGGAAGCAACCTGGTAATCATGGTCTCTATTATGAACGGCTCTCATATCTTGAGCCGTTCCTGTTTCTCAATAAGACAGCCCCGGAGAAACTCACCGGGGCTGAGTGCTTAAATAATATACACATTAAAGAGTTGCAGCCATCACTGCCTTTATTGTGTGCATCCTGTTTTCCGCTTCATCAAAGACGATTGACTTATCGCTTTCGAAGACGCTGTCAGAGACTTCCATACAGTCGATTCCGTATTTTTCATATACGCTTTTTCCTGTCTCGGTCTCAAGGTCGTGGAAGGCCGGAAGACAGTGCATGAAACGACACTGTTCTCCTGCATTCTTCATTATTTCATCGGTGACGCGGTAGGGGGTGAGCAGCTTTATTCTCTCTGCCCATACCTCATCGGGTTCTCCCATGCTTACCCATACGTCCGTATATATTACATCGGCTCCCTTTGTAGCCTTTACGGGATCGGTTTCGAATGAGATTGTCGCTCCTGTCTCTGCCGCTATTTTCCTGCATTCTTCAATGAGAGCCTTATCAGGGAAGTAGCCTTCCGGTGCGCATGCCGTGAAGTTCATTCCCATCTTTGCAGCTCCGACCATAAGGGAGTTACCCATGTTGAATCTTGCGTCTCCCATGTAGACGAGTCTGATTCCCTTCAGCTTTCCGAAGTGTTCCTCTATCGTCATGAAGTCGGCGAGAATCTGTGTTGGGTGGAACTCGTTAGTAAGTCCGTTCCATACTGGAACTCCTGCATATTCAGCAAGTGCATCGACTCTCTCCTGCCCGTAGCCGCGGTATTCGATGCCGTCGAACATGCGTCCCAGGACCCTTGCCGTATCTGCAATGGATTCCTTCTTTCCCAGCTGGGAGGACTTGCTGTCGAGGTATACCGAATGCATGCCGAGGTCTGATGCGGCGACTTCGAATGCACAGCGTGTGCGTGTCGAGGTCTTCTCGAAGATGAGTGCGATGTTCTTCCCTTCGCAGAGGCGGTGAGGGATGCCTTTCTTCTTTTCGTCCTTCAGTTTGAGTGAAAGGTCTATTAAACCCTGGATTTCATCCGGTGTGAAATCAAGCAGCTTGAGAAAATTCCTGTTCTTCAGATTCATATTAATTTCCTTATAATACCTTTGATAAGAATGTTCTTAGTCTTTCACTCTTGGGAGAGTGGAAGATTTCGTCGGGTGTTCCTTCCTCCGCAATTACCCCCTCGTCGAGGAATAATACGCGTGAGGATACCTCTCTTGCAAAACCCATCTCGTGGGTCACGACGACCATCGTCATTCCGCTTTCGGCAAGCTCCTTCATTACGTCGAGTACCTCTCCGACCATCTCCGGGTCGAGTGCACTCGTGGGCTCGTCGAAGAGCATCACGTCCGGTTCCATGCACAGCGCTCTGACTATTGCGACTCTCTGCTTCTGCCCTCCCGAGAGGTCGTCCGGCCATGCGTCCGCCTTCTCCAGGAGTCCTACACGCTTCAGAAGCTTCTTTCCCTTTTCCTCTGCCGTTTCCTTCGTCATTTTCTTGAGCATGACGGGAGCGACGGTGAGGTTGTCGAGGACACTCATATGCGGGAAGAGATTGAACTGCTGGAATACCATCCCCATCTTCTGGCGGTGTCTGTTGAGATCGATTTTTCTGTCGGTAAGGTCGTCGCCTTCGAAGATGATTGAACCCGATGTGGGCTTTTCGAGGAGATTGAGGCATCTCAGAAACGTGGATTTGCCGCTTCCCGAGGGGCCTATGATGCAGATGACATCTCCCTTTTCGATGGTGCAGTTTATTCCCTTGAGGACATCGAGTCCTTCGAATGACTTTCTGAGATCATTTACCTCTAACAGCATGGCTGAGCCTCCTTTCGAATTTCTTCAACAGGTATGAGAGAGCAACTACCATGACAAGATATGTCAGGGCCACAAGCAGGAGGGGATTGACTGCATCGTATGTGTTGTTCCTCACGAGGTTGCCCGCTCTTGTGAGATCAACGACTGCAACGTATCCTGCAACTGCCGTTTCTTTCAGCAGTGCTATGAGCTCGTTGCCGATTGCGGGGAGGATGTATCTCAGAGCCTGGGGAAGGATGATTTTCCTCATCGCCTGCATCCTCGACATCCCGAGGCTGCGTCCTGCCTCCATCTGTCCCGGATTCACTGCGTTGATGCCGCTTCTGATGAGCTCGGCCATGTAGGCGCCGGAGTTGATTCCGAATGTCAGTATGCCGACAGTGATGCCGTCGGCAGAGCTGAGAACGATGAAGTAGAATATGAGGAGGAGCACCACCACAGGTACTCCTCTGATCACTGTCACATAGAGGTCACAGATTTTCGAAATAACCTTCAGAACGGCGTTGTCTTCCGCAAGGTACTTTATGACGGCTATCACCGTACCGATGAGGACACCGATTACGAGGGCACCGAGGGTTATGAGAAGTGTATTCTTGAACCCCTCGAGCATCAGTGAGTAATAACCTGTCTCTATGAATGTTTCATTGAGTTTGCTTAGCCAGTTTGTCAAAATCTTGTTTCCTGTTTATTTGGTTTCCGGGCTTGTGTACGGAGCGTCATACTTCTCGAAGATGGCGGCGACTGTGCCGTCCTTCACGAGAGAATTGAGGATGGTGTTGATTTCCTGAACGAGGTCATCGCTGCCGAGTGCAAATGCGAATGCATAGGGCTCTGTCGTCATCGGGTCGTCAAGTACGACGAGCTTCGTGTCTGCGGTCTCGTTGTATGCCTTGACCATCTCAGCTGCCGTGAGGTCATCGATTACCCATGCATCGACCTTTCCTGATGTGAGGGCAGCCTCTGCGTCGCTGTTTGCCGCGAAGGATGAGACGCTGTAGCCGTTCTCCATCGTGTAGCTCTCTGCCGTTGTGCCAGTCTGTACGCTGACCTTCTTGCCTTCAAGGTCAGCCTTGCTCTTGATCTCACTGCCTTCCATTACGACGATAGCCTGAGCTGCGAGACAGTAGGGATCTGTGAAGAGTACGTTCTTCTTTCTCTTCTCCGTAACCGATATTCCCGATACTCCCACGTCGAACTTTCCTGCCTGTACGCCGGGAAGTACGGAGTCGAAGTCCATCTGGTTGATTTCGAGCTTCACGCCGAGTTTTTCACAGATAATCTGGAGTATGTCGATTTCGATTCCTTCAACCGTCGTACTGTCCGTGAGGGATTCGAATGGAGGGAAGTCTGGGCTTGTCGCGATGCTTAATTTTCCCTTCTTCCTGACGGAGGCGAGAGTCGTTCCGCTCTTTGAGCATGATGTGAATATGGATGCGGTCAGTACAAGAGCGATTAGAATGATGATTGATTTCTTAGCGGTTTTCATTGAGTTTTTCCTTTATATAGTCAAATTGTTCCTGAATCTTTCCGGGAGCACCGGTGCTGATTCTCTTCTTCACGCATGTCTCAAGGTCAACTGCCATGTAGACATCTTCTTCAAACAGGTCCGAATGCCGGCGGTAGTCCTCAAGAGGTAAGGTCTCGAGCGTCAGGTGCCTTGAGATACATTCTGCCACGATGGCTCCTGATATCTTATAGGCGGTTCTGAACGGCAGTCCCTTTCTCACAAGGTAGTCGGCGAGGTCAGTTGCATTTATGAATCCTTCGCCTGCCGCGGATCGCATCCTTTCCGTCTTTGCTCTGAGGGTAGTGATCATTCCTGTCATTACCTCAAGACACATCTGTGTTGTATCGAGAGCATCGAAGAGGCCTTCCTTGTCTTCCTGCATGTCCTTGTTGTATGCAAGGGGGAGGCCCTTGAGTACTGTCAGCATACCCATGAGGGAACCGTATACACGTCCTGTCTTTCCTCTGATGAGCTCTGCCATGTCGCTGTTCTTCTTCTGCGGCATTATCGAGCTTCCTGTGGTGTAGGCGTCATCGAGCTCCACGAAGCCGAATTCCCAGCTCGTCCAGAGAATGAGTTCCTCGCTCAGGCGCGAGAGATGCATCATGACGATAGAGAGGTCCGAGAGTGTTTCCACCACGTGGTCCCTGTCCGATACTCCGTCAAGGGAGTTGAGGGTGACAGAATCGTATCCAAGCTTCCCGGCTTCCATGTATCTGTCGGTGTCATACGTTGTCCCGGCAAGGGCACAGCATCCGATGGGGGAGACGTTCATCCTCTTCACTGTTGACTCAAGACGGTCCATGTCCCTTAAAAGCATCATAGCGTAGGCGAGGAGATGGTGGCCGAATGTCACAGGCTGAGCGCGCTGAAGGTGTGTGTAGCCCGGCATGATTGCATCCCTGTATTCCTCAGAGCGTTTCGTAAGCGCTTCTATGAGGCTCTTCACGAGAGAAGATGTTTTATGTATCTCCTCTCTCATGTACATCTTTATGTCGAGTGCAACCTGGTCGTTACGGCTCCGGGCCGTGTGCAGCTTCTTTCCCGCTTCCCCGATACGCTGTGTCAGCACTTCCTCTACGAACATGTGGATGTCTTCGGCCTCTGGATTTATCTCGAGCTTTCCGCTTTCGATATCGTCGAGTATGCCGCCCAGTCCCTCCACAATCCTTTCGCTTTCGGAAGGTGTGATTATGCCTTTTGAACTCAGCATCAGAGCGTGGGCCATGCTTCCCGTGATGTCTTCCTTATACATCCTCTTGTCGAAGGAGATGGATGAATTGAAGACATCTGCAAGTTTATCTGTATTACCGTCGGTTCTGCCGACCCACATCTTTGACATATCTGTTATCCTTATTAAAGCTTACCCTGTTCGCGGAGTGCTTCGACCTTTGTCGGAAGTCCCCATGCGTTGATGAATCCTGCAGCACCTGCCTGGTCATAGTCGCTTTCGCCGAATGTGACGAGGTTCTCGGAGTAGAGAGAGTACGGGCTCTCCGTTCCTGCCGGGATGATGTTGCCCTTGTAGAGCTTGAGCTTGACTTTTCCTGTGACGAACTTGTTCGCCTCGTTTGCGAATGCGATGAGGGAGTTCGTAAGGCTCGAGTACCACTTGCCGTTGTAGATCTGGTCTGCCATGACGATTGCAAGCTTCTCCTTCTCGTGGAGTGTGTCCTTGTCGACTGTGAGCATCTCAAGCTGTTCGTGGGCAAAGTACAGAATCGTGCCGCCGGGAGTCTCGTAGACGCCTCTGTCCTTCATGCCGACGAGTCTGTTCTCGACGATGTCGATGATGCCGATGCCGTTCTCTCCGCCGAGCTTGTTGAGCTTCTCGATGATTGCGGATGCCTTCATCTTCTCCCCGTCGATTGCAACCGGTGCGCCCTTCTCGAATTCGAGTGTGACATATGTGGGCTTATCAGGTGCCTTGAACGGAGATACTCCCATCTCGAGGAAGCCCGGCTTGTCGTAGTCCGGTTCATTTGCGGGGTTCTCAAGGTCAAGTCCTTCGTGACTCAGGTGCCAGAGGTTCTTGTCCTTTGAGTAATTTGTCTCCCTGCTTATCTTGAGAGGAACATTATGCGCTTCTGCGTAGTCGATTTCCTCGTCGCGTGACTTGATTGTCCATTCTCTCCAGGGTGCGATGATCTTCATTTCCGGAGCAAAGCGCTTGATGGCGAGCTCGAACCTTACCTGGTCGTTACCCTTTCCCGTTGCACCGTGACAGATTGCGTCAGCGCCTTCTGCAAGAGCGATTTCGGCAAGTTTCTTTCCGATGACCGGGCGTGCGAATGCCGTTCCGAGAAGATATGTCTCATACTTCGCGTCCATCTTGAGAGCCGGGATGATTACATCATCAACCATCTCGTCGACGAGGTCTGCGACGATGAGCTTGCTCGCTCCTGTCTTGAGTGCCTTCTCCTCAAGTCCCTCAAGTTCGTCAGCCTGTCCGACATTGCCTGCAACTGCTATGATTTCGGGGTTGTTGTAGTTTTCCTTGAGCCAGGGAATGATTATTGATGTATCCAGTCCGCCTGAGTATGCGAGAACAATCTTCTTGATATCTTTCTTATCCATAATATGAATACCTCTCTAAATAAATTTGCATTCATTATTGATATTTATGCAGTACTGTCAAGCTGATTCGGTGAAAAAGTGCATAAAATTCGAATATTTCTGAATATTTATTCTTAAAAATCGGAATATTTATGTTTCAGTTCTCAATTGTGACACGCACCTGTCCCAATCTCTTTCAAAACCGGCTTCCTGAAAGGATGAAACATTCAAGCCTCCTTTATTCAGGCCTTTGTCTTTGAAGAAGGAGGAGGCTGACGACGACAAGAGCAGCCGAAAGCGAGAGAAGCCTAACTGCTGACTTCCCTCTCTTTTTTGTCTGCTTCTTCAAAACTCTTGACAACTGCACTTTTTGTCAGTACATTGAAACCAGATAAGGAAGCCACCGATGGCAATTGGAGCCTAACTGTTTGCTTCCTTATTTTTTTGTCGTCGAGATAGAGAAGCAGTCCTTCTGAAATCCATTTACTGTAAATCAGATTATTATCCTTTCCGAACATACTTGTAATCAGGTTCACTTCATGGTGCTCAACCATTCTTTCGGGAATGAGACTGGCAATAATAAGATGTCCGCTCAGGTCTTCTATGTCATAAAGCATGACAAATGACCCTTTGACAGTTGCTGATTTGAAAACAGCTATCGGATCGGCAAAATTCTCTGCCACCTTTCTTATTGTATCTTTGCTGATGCTCCCGCTGTGGCCGTGCTTTTCAGAGTCGCTCAGAAAAAGACCTCGTGCGAGTTTGTCGAGGAACATCTGTACGGGGAGGTTCTTCACGCCGAGAGCACAAAGAACCGCCGGAGTCCGGTCTGTGAATACAATCAGCCTGTTTCGTCTGCCGACGTCCGCTTCAGTGACGGCTTCGAGGTCGGAGAGAAATGACGGCGGAACATCCGCTCTGAAGAGGCCGATGCGCCTTTGGATTTTCCGTCTTGTTTCCTTACTTATATATATTTTCCGCTTCATATTCTTTATAGCGGTTTTTCTCCGGATTCTGTCAAAGAAATCGCACGAAAAAAAGAAAGAGGTCGGAAAAGTACAATCTGCAAGAGACTTCATTTATGACACTGCGGTGTGTTGTTCTTTTCTTTTCAACAGTTTAAGATTTCAGCATCACATAATTAGGAGAAAACGATGGAAGTTCGTGTCCGCTACGCCCCGTCGCCAACTGGGTTGCAGCATATCGGCGGTATAAGAACCGCATTATTCAACTACTTTTTCGCCAGATCTATGGGAGGTAAGTTCATTCTCCGCATAGAAGACACCGACAGGGAGCGTTATACCGAGGAGTCTCTCCAGGATCTCTACGACACTCTCGAATGGCTCGGAATCAAATGGGATGAGGGCCCTGTAGTGGGCGGTCCCTATGGTCCGTATGTGCAGTCCGAAAGATTCGATATCTATAAGGAGTACGCCGAGAAGCTCGTGAGAGACGGTAAGGCATACTATTGTTACTGTTCTCCCGAGAGACTGGAAAAGTTGAGAGAGGAGCAGACAGCTTCCAAGAGCCAGTACCAGGGCTATGACAGACACTGTGCAAACCTCACGGAAGAAGAGAGAAAAGAGCTTGAGGCACAGGGCATCAAGCCTGTTATCAGACTGCGTGTCCCGACAGAGGGCAAGACGACATTCCACGATGTTCTCATGGGCGACATAACACGCAAGAACAAGGATGTCTCTCCCGACCCGATTCTTCTCAAGAGCGATGGATTCCCCACATACCATCTTGCCAACGTAATCGACGACCATATGATGGGGATCACACATATCATGCGTGCACAGGAGTGGATTCCTTCCGGACCGCTTCATATCCTTCTCTATGAGGCATTCGGCTGGGAACCTCCGATCTACTGCCACCTTCCGATGGTAATGGGCAAGGACGGACAGAAACTGAGTAAGCGTCACGGCTCGACTGCCGTAAGGGACTTCAGAGCCAAGGGATATCTTCCGGAAGCCATCATCAACTACGTCACACTCGTGGGATGGGCGCTTGATGACAAGACGGAGTTCTTCTCGAAGGAAGACCTCGAGAAGTGTTTCAGACTCGAGAACATACACTCCGCTCCCGCGAAGTTCGACTACGGCAAGCTTGACTGGTTCAACGGCCAGTACATCAGGCAGAAGAGCAATGAGGATCTCGCGTCTCTCTGCATGCCTTACTTCCAGAAGGCGGGATACGTTTCACCCGAGCCGACTGAAGACGAGAAGAAGTACATTCTCTCGCTCATGCCGTCAGTCAGGGAGAGAATGAAGACGCTTTCGGACTGCGTGCCTCTCACACAGTTCCTCTTCGAGGACAAGCCTGTCACCGACAGGAGTGTATACTGCGCCAAGGGAAGTACCGACGAGAACACTCTCGAAGCTCTTGAAAGAGGAATGAAGATTCTTCTCGACGGTGTGGAGGGAGGACGTGAGGAGAGTGCAATAGAGGAGGACCTCGTCTCTCTTTCTAAGGAACTCGGAGTCAAGGTCAACGGAGTATTCCAGCCCATCCGTGTCGCACTCACCAATTCCACTGTGTCACTTCCGCTTTTCGATTCGATAAGACTTCTCGGACTGGAAGAATGCAGGAAGAGACTTGAAAGAGCTGTTAAATTTTTAAAGGAGAATTAAGAAATGGCTGAAAATACAGTTACAATGGATAAGATCATATCACTGTGCAGGAGGAGGGGATTCATTTTCCAGTCCTCCGAAATCTACGGCGGTCTCAACGGCGCCTATGACTACGGTCCGATGGGTGTTGAACTCAAGAACAACATCCGTGACTTCTGGTGGAAGGAGATGACGAGAATGCACGACAACATCGTCGGCCTCGACGCATCAATCCTCATGCACCCAAGGGTCTGGGAAGCTTCGGGACATGTTTCGAACTTCACCGACCCGATGGTCGACTGCAAGGTCTGCAAGTCACGTTTCCGCGCTGACCAGATTGACCTCACAGCTCCGTGCCCGGTCTGCGGCAACAAGGGTACTTTCACAGAGCCGAGGAACTTCAACCTCATGTTCGAGACCCATATCGGGGCAAACAGGGACGCGGCATCTGTCGTATACCTCAGACCCGAGACAGCTCAGGGCATCTACGTGGATTACAAGAACGTCCTGCAGTCAAGCAGAGTCAAGGTTCCGTTCGGAATCGCACAGGTAGGTAAGTCATTCAGAAACGAGATCACCACAAAGAACTTCATCTTCCGCTCATGCGAATTCGAGCAGATGGAGATGCAGTTCTTCTGCAAGCCCGGCACTGACGAGGAGTGGTTCCCGTACTGGAGAGAGGAGAGAATGAAGTTCTACTCCAAGATGGGTATCCACCCCGAGCACCTGAGATGGCACCAGCACGGACCGGATGAGCTTGCATTCTACGCAAAGGATGCATACGACATCCAGTTCCTCTTCCCGATGGGCTGGCAGGAACTCGAAGGCGTACACTCCAGGACTGACTACGACCTTACTCAGCACACGAAGTTCTCCGGTAAGGACCTCTCTTATCTCGATCCCGAGACGAACGAGAGATATATCCCATATGTCGTCGAGACAAGTGCGGGTCTTACGAGAAACGTTCTCATGGTACTCAGCGATGCTTACGACGAGGAGCCGACACCGGAAGGTGACACAAGAACCGTCATGCACTTCCACCCGGCTATCGCACCTGTCAAGGTTGCTGTTCTTCCTCTCGTCAAGAAGGACGGACTGGGAGAGTATGCACAGAAGCTCGAACATGATCTCAGAGCTGACTTCACGACATATTATGATCAGTCTGGCGCTGTCGGACGCCGCTATCGCCGTCAGGATGAAATCGGAACTCCGTACTGCGTGACTGTCGACTATGAGACACTTGAAGACCAGACAGTAACGGTACGTTTCCGTGATTCGATGAAGCAGGAGAGAGTTTCAGTTGATTCTCTCGTTCCGTTCATCAACCAGAAGATGAAGGAGTACAAGAGAGTATGAACAAAGCCCTCCAGGTATTATTTGACAGAGGATTCATAAAGGACTGCACAAACCTTGACGGACTGAGCGACCTTATGGATAAGGAAAGTGTCTCCTTCTACTGCGGAACGGACCCCACGGGACCGTCACTGCATGTAGGCCACATCGTCCCGTTCTTTGCTATGCATCACCTCCAGATGTACGGCCACAGACCCGTCGCCCTCGTCGGCGGCGGCACGGGGCTCATCGGTGACCCGTCGGGAAAGACTGAAATGAGGAAGATTCTCCCCATAGAGGAAATCAACAGGAATGCGGAGAACATCGCGCGTCAGCTCGCGACTGTTGTCGACTTTTCCGAGAATCCCCCCGAGGGTTACGGAAAGGCAGTCATCGCCAACAACGCCGACTGGCTTGTCGACCTCAACTACATCTCTTTTTTAAGGGATGTCGGCAAGTATTTCTCCGTCAACCGCATGCTCACCTTCGAAGGTGTCAAGCAGAGACTCGAGAGGGGCCTGAGCTT
>CAVFYD010000083.1:0-10653 GCA_963626615.1 Sphaerochaetaceae bacterium | reverse complement strand
GCTTCTTCAATGCATGAATCTAAAGCTGAGTGAGTCTGCTGCCTGTGTGTAATGTAATGACCGGAGATAATGAAAAGGGCGTGAAACAGAGTGGAAGTGAAGAATATCCTGAGCGTTACGACGCGCTCAGGTTTCAGAGAGTGGCTTGAGTATAATCACGATAAGGAGAAGGACTGCTGGCTTGTCATCAGACGCGGCAAGGAGGCGCCCTCTGACTGTGTGTGGTATCTTGATGCCGTAGAGGAGGCCATCTGCTTCGGCTGGATAGATGCGACTCTGAAGAATATTGACGGAAGAACAGTCCAGCGCTTCATGCCACGCTCTCCGGTAAGCGCCTGGACTGAACTCAATAAAGAGCGTGCAAGGAGACTGGAAAGGCTGGCTCTTATGACGGATGCCGGAAGGAAAGTCCTTCCTGACATGTCGGAGAATGCATTCGTCATCGACAGCGAAATCCTTTCTGCCTTCCGGAGTAACCCTACTGCATGGGAGAATTTTCTCTCGTTTCCTCCTCTTTACCAGAGAATACGAATCGACTCTATACAGTACTACAAGAAAGACCGTGCTCTCTTCTCCAGGCGACTTGAGAAGCTCATCGATAAATCAGAGAAGGGGGAAATGTTCGGTGAGTGGAACGACGGGGGAAGACTCCTTGATACCTGAATTTTCTCATGTCCGGCATGATAATCTTATTCCGATTCCACATCAGGCGGCATATCCATAAATCAGAGTCATCCGGCTGTTATAGAGTGTTTCAGCTGCATTGTTGCGTCTGAACCCGAGGGAATGACATGGAATGTAATCGATTCATGAATCTACGGATGCTTTATATCTCTGTTTTGCTGAAAATAATTTGTTTTTGAAGTTATTCCGTTTCTTGTTGAAGTTGTTATTGAACTATATTGAAGTAAAAACGAGGTATTCATTGAAGAGGGGATTCAAGAATGGAGGAGATAGCAGACCATCTCAAGGTGAGCACTTCGACATACCTGAGAAAAGTACTCTCCTCACTCGAGGAAAAGAGATATATCACCTCAATAAAGAGGGGACGGGCAAGGTACTACTGCCTAGATGCCGCGGCACTCTGATAATTCGGTTTTTCCGTTTTTTCTGTTTTATGAAGAACAGCCGTTTCCCCGGCCTGAGGGGGATTGGAAATGCCAGAACGGAGTTACCCTCTAAAGTTAGCTGAAGATGAACAGCATCGTTCGGAAATGTGAACAATTCAGTTTCCGGGAGACAGTCTGTCTCGGATTTTACAATGAACGGATAAGCGGCGGTGTTTTCTTCTCTGTTTCTGCATGAAGTAATCTGCCTGTTCTCCTTCTGCTCTCTTCCGTTGTTTTCTTGTCCTTAAAAACAGTGAAAACAACAAGTTATGAACGCCTTATGCTGTAACTCCTTATAGTAGCATGAGTAACTGACGGCTCTCCGCTCCGGATAGGGCTTGGACAAAGCATCGAAAATTTTTAATTTTTTGTTTGCAATATCAATTTTTCTAACGTATTGTATATGTAAGCATCATCAGGATGCGGCTGTTATTCAGAAAGGAGGAACGACAGTGAAAAAGGTTATCATCGTATTATTGGCACTCTCAATGGTCCTCATGGGACTTAGTGCACAGGCAGCAGCAGAATCAGCTGCAACAGCAGAAAAGGAAACACTCACACTCTGGACATATCCAATCGGAGACTGGGGAAACGATGAGGCAGTAAGAGCACTCATGGATGCTTTCACAGCTGAGACAGGAATCGAAGTTGAAGTCGAGTATCTCACATACACAGACGGCGACGACAAGGTCAACACGGCTCTCGCAGCAGGTCAGGCTCCCGACCTTATCATGGAAGGACCGGAAAGACTCGTTGCAAACTGGGGTGCAAAGGGCTACATGGTCGATATGTCCGATCTCATCGACAGCACAGACAAGGCTGAACTCATCCCTGCAACACTCAATGCATGCACAACAGCAGACGGCAAGGTCTATGAGTACCCCGTCGTCATGACAGCTCACTGTATGGCTATCAACCTTGATGCTTTCAAGGCAGCAGGTGCAGACAAGTATGTAAACCTCGAGACAAGAACATGGACAACAGATGACTTCATCGCTGCAGTCAAGGCTCTCTATGCTTACTACGGCACAACAGTCGGCGCTGTATATTGCGGCGGACAGGGCGGCGACCAGGGAACAAGAGTTCTCATCAACGGCCTCTATGGCGGAACATTCACAAATGCAGAGCACACAGCTTATACATGGAACAGCGAAGAGAACATCAAGGCTCTCGAGACACTGAAGAACCTCGACGGAATCGCATTCGATGCATCCATCGTCGGCGGAGACGAAATCAACCTCTTCAGAAACGGAACTTTCAAGATGGCATTCTGCTGGAACATCGCTCAGCAGCTCACAGGCGACAAGACTGACGCCGGCGAAGAGATTGTCTTCATGTCATTCCCGTCGGAGACAGGTGTTACTGCACTTAACGGCGGTATCTGGGGCTTCGGTATCTTCGATAACGGAGACGAAGGCAAGATCGAGGCAGCAAAGAAGTTCGTCAAGTATTTCTGCGACGGCAACGGAACAGAAGACGCTGTCAAGACAGCTAAGTACTTTGCAGCACGCACTTCTGCAAACGGAACAGATCTTTCCGCTATCTGGGCTGACAACGCCATCATGAACGAGTATAACGTTCTCATGCAGTACCTCGGTGACTACTATCAGGTAACATCCGGCTGGGCAACAGCAAGAACATGCTGGTGGAACATGCTCCAGGCAGTAGGTCAGGGTCAGGACATCGCAACAGTCGTAAAGACATTCGCAGACCAGGCTAACGCAGCTGCAGCTAACTGATTGAATCAATCTCAGTGCTCCCTTTGAGGGGAGCGAATCAGAAGCCCTGTTCCTTTTTGGGGGCAGGGCTCTTTTCAGGTACACAAATGGCACAGGCATTATCTATGAATAAGGCAATCAGAAGGCGTGAAACCGTATCGGCATACCTCTTTCTGCTGCCGTCTCTGGTATTCTTCATCGGTTTCGTCATCTTCCCCATGATACTCTGTCTCTACACGAGCCTCTTCGACGCAAGTCTCAATGCAAGGAAGGCAGATGTCTTCATCGGACTGGACAACTATATCGAACTCTGGAAAGACCCGATCTTTCTGAAAGCGCTGAAGAATACATTCGTCATCGTCGTGGTCTCCGTCCCGATTGTTACGGCATTCTCGCTCTGGGTCGCTGCCACGATATACAGGATGAAGAACTGGGCGCTCAGTGCCTTCAGATGTATCTTCTACCTTCCAGTGGTAACGGGGTCCGTTGCAGTCACCGTCGTATGGAAGTGGATCTACAACAACTACTACGGCGTTCTCAACTATGTTCTCAAGGGGCTCGGTGTAATCGACCAGAATGTGAACTGGCTGGGTAACAGCAGTACGGCACTCTGGTGCATAATCGTGATTCTTCTCACGACGAGCGTTGGACAGCCCATTGTCCTCTACGTATCGGCACTCAGCAACGTCGACCCGACTCTGATTGAGGCGGGAGAGGTCGACGGCGCCACGAATCTGCAGACGTTCTGGCGCATCAAGTGGCCGTCAATCATGCCGACGACTCTTTACATCGTCGTAATCACGACTATCAACAGCTTCCAGTGCTTTGCCCTGATACAGCTTCTGACGAGTGGCGGTCCGAACAACTCAACCCAGACTGTCATGTACTATATCTACTACACGGCATTCAAGCTCTACAGGTTCGGCTACGGCAACGCAATGGGAATCATTCTTGCGCTCTTCATTGCGGCTCTGAGTGCAGTGCAGTTCTTTGTGGCAAGAGAGAAATAGGGAGGTAAGGTATGGATCTCAACAGACAGAACAGAAGTGCATACTACTTCATCTCCGTAATTCTCATCATTCTTCTTGCTCTTCTCTCGATCTTTCCGCTCTACTGGATAGTTACCGGTGCATTCAAGAATTCGAGGGAGATCAATTCGGCAACACCCGTCTGGTGGCCTTCCGAGTGGGTCAAGGACAACTTCCAGCGTCTCTTCAGCAAGCGTTCGGCTCCGCTCTTCGAATTCTTCGGCATCAGGGGCCCCAGGGTTCCCGGAGCGATAAGATGGCTTCTCAACACAGTCGTGATGGCAGTCGCCGCCATGATACTGACATGTATCACGGCATCGATGGCAGGATACGCACTTGCAAAGAAGCGCTTCTACGGACAGAAGATTCTCTTTTCCCTGATTGTGTGTGCAATGGCACTCCCCAAGCAGGTCATACTCATTCCTCTCATCAAGGAGATGAGCGCCCTCAAGCTCTATGACACCCTCTGGGCTGTAATATTCCCGACAGTCGGATGGCCCTTCGGAGTCTTCCTGATGAAACAGTTCTCCGAGGGAGTTCCCCGCGAGATGCTCGAGGCAGCGAGAATCGACGGTTCGAGTGAAGCGAAGACCTTCGTCGAAATCGTCGTTCCGATGATCAAGCCGGGTATCGGGGCACTTGCAATCTTCACGTTCATCAACAGCTGGAATGACTATTTCATGCAGCTGATCATGCTCAGCAAGTCAAACAATCTGACCATATCACTCGGTATAGCAACCATGCAGGCCGAGAACAGCACCGATTTCGGCATCATAATGGCCGGAGCGGCACTCGCGTCGCTCCCGATCATCATCGTGTTCCTCATCTTCCAGAAGTATTTCACGAAGGGAATCACGATGGGTGCCGTCAAGGGCTGATAAACAGGAGGTAATTTAAATGTCAAAAAGAGAAGATAAATACAAAGGTATAATTCCCGCATTTTATGCCGTCTACGGAAATGACGGTGAAATCGACAGTGAACGTACAAAGGTTTTCACAAGATATCTGATCGAAAAGAACGTCAAAGGTCTTTACGTGGGCGGAAGCAGCGGGGAGTGCATCTATCAGAGCGTGGATGACAGGAAAAAACTGCTGGAAGCTGTGATGAGTGAGGCGAAGGGTAAGGTTACTGTCATCGCCCATGTCGCATGCAACAACACAAGGGATTCACAGGAGCTTGCGTCTCATGCCGAGAGCCTCGGAGTTGACGCTATCGCATCAATTCCCCCGATTTACTTCCATCTTCCGGACTATGCAATCGCAAAGTACTGGAACGACATCTCATCTGCTGCTCCGAAGACTGACTTCGTCATCTACAACATCCCGCAGCTTGCCGGTGTCGGCCTCTCTCTTTCCCTCCTCAGGGAAATGCTGAAGAACGAAAGGGTAATCGGAGTCAAGAACTCCAGCATGCCCACCCAGGACATACAGATGTTCAAGGCTGAAGGAAAGAAGGGAGGACGGGAGTTCGTCGTCTTCAACGGTCCGGACGAGCAGCTTGTCTCGGGACTGGCAATCGGAGCCGACGGAGGCATCGGCGGAACATACGCCGTGATGCCCGAACTCTACAATGCCATCTTCTCCCTTGTACAGAAGGGTGACATACCAAGGGCAAGGGAAATCCAGAACGATGCGGATTCCATCATCTATGCACTGTGCACGGCAAAGGGCAACCTCTACGCAACGATGAAGGAAGTTCTGAAGAAGAGGACAGGCCTCGATCTCGGCGGCGTCAGAGCTCCGCTCTATCCGTACACGGATGGCGACAGACCTGTCGTTGACAAGTGTGCAGAGATGATAGACGAGGCTGTCAGCCGACTCTGACCTTGAATACAGCTTTCTTCACGGGTGCCGGTGAGTGAACACATCGCCCCGGGGAGTGAGCTTCTTCGGGCATTGTGACACAGTACTGGCCGCTTCTGATTATGTGCTCCTCTCCATCAGTGCAGTCGCCGAGGGCTATGTCCCTCTCCTCACTGTAGGGACTGGAGATGAGCATCGTGTTCACCGCAGAAGTGATAATCTTCTCTTCTCCGCTGATCACATAGTGTATGTCTGCATACCTTCTGTGGGCCTCGAAGGAGTTTGTCTCCTTCGTGGTGAAGGACGAGACAGTGACGAAGATATCGTCGTCGATTACCGTCTTGCCTTCCTCAAGAAGCGAAAGATCATGCGAATATATCCAGTCAACGGCCCTGTGGAGATTTCTGAGTTTCATATATTCAGTCATCATATTGTTTCCTCTTTTTTTCTGAGAGTATGTTAACATGGAAGGAGAATAAAGCAATGAGTAATGTTTTCGATAAGATAAAAGGCAGTCTGATAGTATCGTGTCAGGCACTCCCGGACGAACCTCTTCATTCGTCATTCATCATGGGAAGAATGGCCCTTGCAGCCAAGGAAGGCGGCGCAAGGGGAATCAGGGCAAACACAAAGGAAGACATCGCGGAAATCAGGAAGAACGTGGATCTGCCGATTATCGGCATCGTGAAGCGTGACTATCCCGACAGCGAAATATACATCACACCGACAATGAAGGAGATAGAGGAACTCATGGAAGTGAAGCCCGAAATCATCGCACTCGATGCAACCGACAGGCTTCGCCCGGAGGGGAAGACCCTCAGGGAATTCTATGAAGAAGTGAGGGCGGCACACCCCGGCCTCATCCTGATGGCAGACTGCTCGACAGTCGAGGAGTGTCTCTATGCGGACTCTCTCGGCTTCGACATCATTGCGCCGACAATGGTCGGGTATACTCCGGAGAGCAGGGGACTCAAGATTGCCGAGGATGATTTCAGAATCCTGAGGGATATAATAAAGGGCGTGAAGCACCCCGTTATCTGCGAAGGCAACATCGATTCGCCGGAGAAGGCAAGACATGTCCTGGACCTCGGATCCTTTGCAGTAGTCGTGGGTTCGTCTATCACAAGGCCGCAGCTGATTACAAAGAAATATACGGCAGCCATCGAGGCGTAAGATGAAATACTTTGCTTCTCTCGACATAGGCGGAACTGCAGTGAAGTGGGGCGTTGTCTCGTCCCCCGGTATCATACTCGCGCACGGGGAAATGCCGACAGAGGCAGAGAAGGGTCCCGAAGTCTGGATGAGAAATGTGGCCGCAAAAGTCGAGGAGATGAAGAAGGAGTACACTCTCAGCGGCATATGCGTATCTTCCACTGCGATGATAGATTCTTCTCGCGGCCGTGTATTCTTCTCCCTGCCGCAGGTTCCCTGCTATACGGGATTCGAAGTGAAGAAATACCTCGAGGCGCACTGCTCCCTCACAACTGAAGTCGAGAACGACGTCAACTGCGTTGCCCTCGCAGAGAGCATCTCCGGTGCGGGAAAAGGTTACGACTCTGTTCTTTCCCTTGCCGTGGGCACCGGAATCGGGGGAGGCTTCACCGAAAGGGGAAAGCTTCTCAGAGGTCATACGTTCTCGGCTTGTGAAGCGGGTTACATAAAAGTTGACGGCGGCACTCTCGAAAGCATGGGCTCCACAAGCGCGCTCTGCCGCAGAGTCGAAAGGGAAAAGAATGCCCCTCCTTTCTCATGGAACGGAAGAATGGTCATCGCCGGAGCAGAGAAGGGGGACGAGGACTGCAGAAAAGCACTTGATGTGATGACGCTTTCCATAGCCGACGGTCTTGTGACGCTTTCGTACATCCTCAATCCCGCAGTAATCGTACTCGGGGGCGGTATTATGAAGAATTCATTCCTTGTCGATGAAATAAGAGAGAAATACCACAGGATGATAAATCCTCTTATAGGGAATGCGACTGAAATCGTGAAGGCGAAATATGACAATGGGGCGGGACTTCTCGGAGCCTATTACCACTACGCTGAAAAACATCCGGAGGCAGGAGAATGAAGAAGAGAATCCTCTGTTATGGCGACTCCAACACCTGGGGCTACATTCCCGGCAACGCCGGAAGATACGACGAGAACACAAGATGGACGTGCCTGGTCGAAAAGAAGCTCGGTGACGGCTATGACGTCGTCGAAGAAGGCATGACGGGACGCACCACCGTCTTCGATACAGGGTTTGATGACTACCAGAACGGAAAGAAGGCCCTGGGGTACGTTCTGAAGTCACAGCTTCCCCTGGATGCGGCCATCATCATGCTCGGCACGAACGACATCTGTGATCATCATATGTCCCGCATAGAGCTGGGACTCGGGGAAATCGTGAGAATCGTGAAGAACGCAAACACGATCTTCCGCCTCAAGACTCCTGTCTTCCCTCACTCAGCGAAGATTCTTCTCGTGTCACCTCTTCCGTTCGGTAGGAACTGCGGTCTGACGGAAGATATGATAGAGGAGAGCAGACTCTTTCCCGAAATGACACGGCGTGTCGCATCAAGTGCTGGTGTCAGCTTTCTCGACCCCTCCCCGTTCATCACGGCCTCTGATACGGACGGCATTCATCTCACACCGGAGAGCCACAGAATACTTGCGGACCTCATTTACGAGTCACTTCAGGAGATGCACATCTGATGGATTTCTTCAATCCCGAACATCAGCCCTGGAAGGCACTGGGCAAGGCTGTCGATTTCGTCGGCCTTTCGCTATGCTGTGTATTCTGCTCGCTCGGCATTGTGACGCTGGGACCGGCTCTCACTGCGCTCTACACATCAGTCGTGAAGGAATTCCGCTACGGTGACAATACTCCATTCAGGGAATTCTTCAGGGTATTCAGAAAGGAACTGAAGACGGGAATAATCCTTACTCTGATCTGTATACCGGTAATATTTCTCATGGCTTACGGCTACGCGGTGATGAAGGCTAATTCGTCAGACCGTGCGGGTGCCTTCATGTTCACCTTCTACTATGTTCTTCTGATTCTTCCTGCGGGAACAATGCTCAATCTCTTTCCTCTTCTCGGAAGATTCTCCTTCTCTCTCAAAGACTACATCAAGACATCGTTCACCCTTACTCTCGCTCATCTTCCCTCGACCCTTGTTCTGGTGCTTCTCTCTCTCGAGCTTACCATCTGGACTCTCGAGTACTGGTCACCTGCGTTCATCACACCTTCTCTCTGGGCACTTCTGGCGTCATTCTTTCTCGAGAACAACTATAAGAAGCACCTGTCAGAAGAAGAGTGCGCAAAACTCGAGGGTATTACTCTCGAGGAATACCGCATGAAGGAAGAGGAGAGGAAAAAGGTCAGAGGCTTCTTCAGACGGAAGAAGTAGCCTCCCTTACTATCGGAAGAAGGAAAGAGGAGAGCATTTCGTGACCCTTTTTTGTGAGGTGCATGAAGTCACTCCTGTTGAACTCACACGCCGCGGCGTCGAAGAACCTCACACCGTTACGTTCGCATACGGCTTTATAGAGAGGAGGAAGCTCACGGCTTTTTCTTACGCAGTCGGACCCCATCCACTCGACGTCGAAGACTTCCCTGAACTCATTTCTTATCGGGGGCGGACAGACAACGAGGATGTTCGGCTTCCCGTCCTTCCAGCACTCTATAGTCTTCACTTTCTGTATGAGCCTTTCCATACCGCATGCAATGACAAGAGGAGAAGCGTTGAATCGTTCCTTCGTATCGTTGGTGCCGAGCATGATTATGAGTAAATCAACAGGTTCATGACTCATGAGAATGGGGTAGACGTGAGAAAGGGCGTCCATACCCTCATGGAGGGGATCCTGGAAGACAGTTGTTCTTCCCCCCAGGCCCTCCTCGATTACAAGATAGTCATCCCCGAGAGCCTTCTGCAGCCTCATCGTCCATCTTTCGTCCTCGTTGAAGCGGTCGCCGTGGTCGGCGTTGTCATTCTTTTCTGCCGAATAACCGTGAGTATTGGAATCTCCCAGACAGACAATGTGTTTCTTCATAATTTCCTCCGGATAAAGAATTGTAACCTTTCTTTACCTTACATGGTAAAAAAAATTGCTTTGGTGTAAAATAAGTGTGAAACAGAGTTGGCATGACATTCTGCATTAAACGGTGCTGTCAGGACTTTTTAGTTATGTCGTAGTTTGTACTGTTCTCAGATCTGGAGAAACGGACATTCTTGAATAATTTGATAAAACAGAGGTAACAGCGATGGATGGATATAAACCTCCTTTTCATACTACAGACAGGATGACATCCCTTATCGTGGAAATTGGTGAGCAGGTAGGACGTATAACCGTCCTTCAGGGAGGGACAGTCAAAGCACATCTGAGAAGGGAAAATCGCATCCGTACAATTCATTCGTCCCTTGCAATTGAGAATAACACTCTGTCTATTGAGCAGGTTACTGCCATAATTGACGGCAAGAGAATTCTGGGGAATCCTAATGAAATCAGAGAAGTTAAGAATGCCTATGAAGCATATGAACTTCTGCTTGCTCTTGATCCTTATTCTGTTGATGACCTCTTGAAGGCGCATTCTCTGATGATGAAAGGACTTGTTCATGAGAACGGAAAATTCCGCAGTGGCAGTGTGGGTGTTTTCGATGGAAAAAACCTGGTACATATGGCTCCGCCAGCTGCTTCTGTCCCGTTCCTTATCAAAGACCTGTTCAATTGGTATAAGCAATCCCAACTGCATCCCCTCGTAAAGAGTGCCGTTTTTCATTATGAATTTGAATTCATCCATCCGTTTTCTGACGGCAACGGACGTATGGGAAGAATGTGGCACAGTCTCCTTCTCGGAGCCTGGAAAGAAATCTTCTTCTGGCTGCCGGTGGAGGAGTTTATTCAGACAAGGCAGAAAGACTATTATAATGCGCTCAATGAGTCCGGCAGGGTGTCAGACTGTGCGGTTTTTGTAGAGCTTATGCTTGAAATCATCCGGGACAGTCTGAAGAA
>CAVFYD010000082.1:0-10749 GCA_963626615.1 Sphaerochaetaceae bacterium | reverse complement strand
CATGCTGCATCAGGAATAATCTTTGAAGGGGCGGAGAATATGGGACACTTCTGTCGGATTACTCCCCGTTTTCTTTCTGTGGACGATATCTTCTTTAATCCTTATAATCTTTTCCATGAAAATTTATGAATACGCAGCCGAGATGTCATCTCTGCTTTCGATTCCGTCCTTTAAGGATATTTCACTCAACGGCGTGCAGATCGGCTGCACCGACCGTGAGATAAGGAAGGTCGCGTTTGCTGTCGACGCCTGTCTCGATACCATCGACAGGGCTGTGACTGGAGGAGCCGATGTGCTTGTTGTTCACCACGGCCTCTTCTGGGGACGACCACTTGCCATCGACGGCTCTCACTATGAGAGAGTGAAGAGGGCACTGGAGGGAGACATGATGCTCTTTGCCGCACATATTCCTCTCGATGCGAACATTCCGTACGGCAACAATGCCCAGATAGCGCTTACTCTCGGCATGAAGGAGTTCGACGGCTTCGGAGAGTGGGAGGGTAAACTCATCGGCGTCAAGGGCTCTCTTCCCTTCCCGATGACAGTGGAGGAGATAATGCTTCTCCTGAGAGCGGAGAATCCGGTAATCATTCCCGGGTGCCGCAAGGAAAAGATCGAGAGGGTTGCGATAGTCTCGGGAAGCGGCTCGGGTGACGTGAGTGATGCCATAAGGGAAGGCGTGGATCTCTTCATAACGGGCGAAGTTCATCATGAAGTCTATCATGAAGCCATGGAGAACGGTCTGAGTGTCCTTGCGTTCGGTCATTATAAATCCGAGGTCTACGGCGTGAAGGCCCTCCAGCGCCTCAGCGAGAAGAAGTACGGACTCGAGACACTCTTCATAGAATCGGAGACAGGACTGTGAGTGACAAAGGAAAAAGATATCTTCCATTCTCTCTTTCGCTTCTCGTGATTGTTCTCGATCAGCTCACAAAGCTCTGGGTCATAAGAACCATACCGGAAAATACGATAGGCTTCACATTCTTCGGTGACTTCCTCTGGATAGTCCATGTGAGAAACAATGCAGTTGCATTCTCCCTGGGTGAGAATGTCCCGGTGGCGCTCAAGTATGTATTCTTCGTCTGTCTTCCTCTTGTTATAATGGCTCTTGTGGCATTCATGATTGTGACCAGACGGACCGATAAGGAGTTCTCTGTCCTTCAGAAGTGGTGCCTCGGAGGAATCCTGGGAGGGGGACTGGGGAATCTCATCGACAGGGTCTTCCGCTCCCTCAGGGTCGTCGATTTCATATCTGTGAAGTTCTACGGCCTTTTCGGTCTTGAGCGCTTTCCGACCTGGAATGTGGCCGACAGTGCTGTTGTAATATCTGTAGGATTACTTATAATCTCAATGATTGCAGGGGAATTGAAGAAGAAGGAGAAGAAGTGATGGAAAAGAAAAAAATCAATACAGTCGTCTTCATGATACTCGCGACTGTCCTCAACATCGTACTCATCGCAGTGCTCTTCATTGCCATGATACTCATTCTTGCATTCCTGAAGACTCACACCGGAATGTCTGATGACCTCTATTCTACGCTTTCTGCCGTGGCAATGGTTGCATCCCTCATTCTTTCATTCTTCATCTACCGCAGGATTGCAATGAAGATAAACGAGAAGTATGACCTCAGCAGGGGAAGGGACAAGAGGAGAGAGTAATGAGGTTCCAGAGTCTTGAAAAGATCGAGAGTGCCTACTGGTATTCCTTTTCCGACGAGCCCATCGTCACGAGGGGAGCCGTCAGACTCTGCGACCCTGCGTACCTGCTTCCGGAGGAGTCTCCGGACGGCCTGTGGCACATGTTCGCACATACCTGGATAGGACTGGAGCATCTTACATCAACATCCGGCCTCGAATGGAAGAGACAGCATCTTATCGTCGCACGTGCCCATTCGCCATTCATATTCCGGGAAGGCGGCACATACTATCTTTTCTACGAAATTCACGACAGGACATCATATTTCAGGAAGAACGACAACTCGATTTCCGCGTCCAGAATCATGGTGATATGTTCAACCGATCTTCTTCTCTGGTCGGAGCCCAAGCTTGTTCTTGACTCGACAAAGATAACGCGGGCACAGTACAAGGACGGACCGGTGAGGGTCTCGAGACCACAGATCATCGAGACGGGGGGAATCTACCGACTCTACTTCGGGGCCGGCGAGACACGTCTGTATGACACAGGACAGAAGGCCACTGCAAGACTCATGTATGCCGAGTCTGATTACCTCGACAGAGATTACCGCGTCAATCCCGAACCTATTCTCGATATAGAGGGGGACAGCAGATACCGTAACCTTGCAACCGGCAGTGTTCATATCGTGCAGTGCTCTGACGGAGTTGCGGCATTCGAATGCGCATTCTCCTACGACAGGGAGAAGAGAAAGAGCACGACGAACATACTCCTTCTCACATCCCCTGACGGAGTGAACTTCACTTTCAGCAAGGTTATCCAGAGAACAAGCGAAGAAGGCTGGGCTTCACGCTACATAACATCCGTCGATGTCCGCTACAAGGAGAGCGAGAACAGCTGGTACTGCTACTACTCCGCCAACGGCATGGCAAAGATGCTGGGAATAAGCTACGTGAAGGAGTCGCTGGGACTCCTTCTCGGAACTGACAGGTCCTGAATCATTTTCTGAGGGCCGCTCTGATGAGACCCGTGAAACAGGGCTCCGGGCGCTGAGGCCTGCTCTTGAACTCGGGGTGGAACTGAACGCCCACATAGAACGGATGATTTTTGATTTCAACTTCCTCGACAAGTCTGCCGTCGGGGCTTGTACCTGCCGCAGTCATTCCGTTCTCCTCGAAGAGAGCTCTGTATTCATTGTTGAATTCATATCTGTGACGGTGTCTCTCCTGAATGAGTGATGTTCCGTAGAGGCTCTCGAGGACGCTTCCTTTCCTGATTGCACATGGGTAGGAACCGAGTCTCATCGTGCCGCCCTTTTTCACGCCTTTCTGATCCGGCATTATGTCGATTACGCTGTATTTTCCGTCGCTGTCGAACTCCGAGGAGCTGGCCCCCTCAAGGCCGAGGACGTTGCGTGCAAACTCGATTACCGCGACCTGCATGCCCAGGCATATTCCGAGGAACGGAACGCCTCTCTCGCGGGCATAGCGCGCAGCCGCAATCTTGCCTTCGACTCCTCTGTAGCCGAAGCCGCCGGGGACAAGAATGCCGTCGGCAGATGACAGTCTTTCCTCTGCGTTGCCCTCATTCACACTCTCGCTGTCGACCCAGTCGATTTCACAGACGGCACCTTCATTCCATGAGGCGTGCTTCAGTGCCTCAATAACTGAAAGATATGCGTCGTGGAGCTCCATGTACTTTCCGACCATCGCAATCCTGACTTTTTTATCTGCATGGTGGATTTTCGCAACCATCTCCTCCCATTCCTTGAGGTCTATTCCCCTGTCCTCGAGATGCAGAATCCTGCATGCTGCAGTATCGAGTCCCTCTTCGTGAAGCATCAGCGGGGCCTCGTAGAGTACACTCACTGTCCTGTTCTCTATGACGCAGTCACGTCTGACATTGCAGAAGAGTGCAACCTTCTCCTTGATTGACTCCTCGATGGGTTCGTCACTTCTGAGAACTATGATGTCGGGGAAGATACCGGCGCTCATGAGCTCCTTCACGGAGTGCTGTGCCGGTTTTGACTTGTGCTCTCCGGATGCTTTCAGGTACGGCACCAGAACGACGTGTATGAAAAGACAGTTCTCCGGTCCCACTTCATGCCCTATCTGGCGGATGGCCTCGAGAAACGGCTGTGATTCGATGTCTCCCGTTGTGCCGCCGATTTCGGTAATCACGACATCGGCATTGTCTGTCTCACCGCAGGAATAAATGAAGTTCTTGATTTCATTCGTGACGTGGGGGATTATCTGGACGGTGTGTCCCAGGTACTCTCCGTTACGCTCCTTGTTGAGTACATTCCAGTAGACCTTGCCGCTCGTGAGATTCGAGAAGCGGGAGAGATCCTCGTCGATGAATCTTTCGTAATGCCCCAGATCAAGGTCGGTCTCGGCACCGTCTTCGGTGACGAATACCTCACCGTGCTGAAGAGGCGACATCGTTCCAGGATCCACATTCATGTACGGGTCGAGCTTCTGTGAGGCAACCTTATAGCCTCTTGCCTTCAGCAGCCTTCCGAGCGAAGCCGCCGTTATTCCCTTTCCCAGTCCCGATACCACTCCGCCGGTCACGAAGATGTGTTTAGCCATGTTTACCTCCAAAAAAAGAGGGCACCCTCTCCGGGTGTCCCTTTTATCGTGTTTCGGGTTTTCTCTCGCCTGATGCGGGAGTGAATGAGATAAGGGAAAGCTGAACTTTCCTTTTCGCTCTCTTCTTCCACTTTTCAAGCTTAAGGCCCATAGTCTTTTACCTCAAAATATGGCAAAGATGATTATTCTTTTCTGCGTTTTCTGTCAATAATCTGAGAACTAAATTTTCGAAAATCGAAAGTCAGGGGGACTGACTAAGTGATATTTCCCGATTTATCTTCTTTTCCCATTGGATTTTAACCTTTCCTCTGTTGGAAAAGGCCGTTAATTGTGGTATTTATTCTGAAATGGAGTCATCAATGGAGACAGTAAGAGATTATTTCGGTTCTATGGTGTTCAACGACGAAGTTATGCTCGAGAGACTTCCGAAGGACGTCTACCGTGCACTCAAGAAAACCATAGCTGAGGGCAAGGACCTTGACCTTAACGTTGCCAACAGCGTTGCCAACGCAATGAAGAACTGGGCTGTGGAGAAGGGGGCAACCCACTACACACACTGGTTCCAGCCTCTTACGGGAATGACGGCTGAAAAGCATGACGCATTCATCACACCCGTAGACGGCGGCAGAGTCATACTCGAGTTCTCGGGTAAGGAGCTCATCAAGGGCGAGCCTGATGCCTCCTCATTCCCCTCCGGCGGTCTCAGGGCCACATTCGAAGCCAGGGGCTACACGGCCTGGGACCCGACATCTTATGCATTCATCAAGGGCGACACGCTCTGTATTCCTACGGCGTACTGTTCATACTCGGGTGAGGTCCTGGACAAGAAGACACCGCTATTGAGGAGCATGGAGGCTCTCAACGAATACTGCCTCAAGATTCTATCCCTTTTCGGCAAGACCGACGTGAAGAGGGTCAACGCGACTGTCGGCCCCGAGCAGGAGTACTTTCTCATCGACGAGAGCGATTACAGAAAGCGTAAGGATATAATACTTACCGGACGCACGCTCTTCGGAGCGAGAAGCCCCAAGGGCCAGGAGAAGGATGACCACTACTTCGGCGCCATCCGCACACGCGTTGCCGACTATATGGCAGACCTCGATAAGGAACTCTGGAAGCTCGGAATAAACGCCAAGACAAGTCACAACGAGGTTGCACCCTGCCAGCATGAGCTTGCACCTGTCTTCAGTGTGTGCAATGTTGCTGTTGATCATAACCAGATAACAATGGAGCTCATGAAGAAGATTGCCGAAAAGCATCATCTTGCTTGCCTCCTGCATGAAAAGCCTTTCTCCGGCCTTAACGGCTCGGGAAAGCATATAAACTGGTCTCTTTCGACGAACACCGGAGTAAACCTCCTTGAGCCCGGTGAGAGCCCGTCCGACAACGCCATCTTCCTTCTTTTTCTTGTGGCAGTCATCAAGGCCGTCGACGAGTATCAGGATATGTTGAGAATATCGATAGCATCGGCAGGTAACGACCACAGACTCGGGGCAAGCGAAGCGCCACCCGCAATCGTTTCGATGTTCATCGGAGATGAACTCGAGGGTATACTCGAGTCAATCGAGCACGGAAGAAGTTTCGAGGGAAAGAAGAAGAACAAGATGAAGCTCGGTGTTCATGTTCTTCCCGAAATTCCGCGTGACTCCACGGACCGTAACCGTACAAGCCCGATGGCCTTTACCGGTAACAAGTTCGAGTTCCGTATGCCCGGATCCTCATTCAGCGTCGCGGGACCTCTTGTCGTCATCAACACGGCTGTTGCTTCGTCGCTCAAGTCATTCTATGAGGAACTTTCCGGTGCCGGTGATCTCAACGCGGCGGTGACAAAGCTTGTCGGCAGGGTCTACGGGGAACACAAGAGAATCGTATTCAACGGCAATGCCTATTCCGAGGAATGGCTGAAGGAAGCCGAGAAGAGAGAGCTTCTGAATCTCGAGAGCGCTCCGGATGCATTTGACCAGTATACTGCAGAGAAGAACATACGGCTTTTCGGTGACTTCGGCATCTATTCTCCGAAGGAAGTGAGAAGCAGAAGCGAAATACACCATGAGGAATACTCGAAGACTGTCCATATCGAGGCACTTACGATGCACGATATCGCAGTGAAGGATATATATCCGGCATGTGTGAAGTATTCGTCTGTCCTTGCTGAAGACATCAACAGAATAAAGAGTGCTCTTCCCGGTGCAGGCACACAGAGCCAGGAGGAAATCCTCTCACGCATTCTTAAGCTTACGAACGATCTTTATGCGGAAAGCAATGTCCTCGAGATAGCGGTGAAGGAGGCCGAGAATCTTACTCTTTCTCTCCAGTCCCACTACTACAGGACGGACGTTCTTCCGAGAATGAACAATCTGCGCAGAATTGCAGACGAACTTGAGCTTCTTGTCGGCGAGGAATACTGGCCGTTCCCGACGTACTCGGACATTCTGTTCTACAACTGATTCCTTCAACATGATTTTACGGGCCATGGGAAACCATGGCTCTTCTTGTCGGCATCCGAGATGGTTGAGAACGGTAACAGGCAAATCCAGGCCACCTGTAATATAGGATAAGCATGACCCTCTTCAGTAGAGCGTGAATTATCTGCATAAATTTATATATTCTATTCTAAAATTAAAATCCCAAATAGGAATATAAAATGTAGAATAAAATGAGAAAAGAAAGAGTGGATATCCCTTTTACTGAAGCCGGCTTAGCTTGTCTTAGAACCTGCAATTGATTTTGGCTGTTAAAGTTTCATGAAATTTCCAATAGCTGCTCAGTAATGCTGTCACTCGATGATGGCTATAGCATTGCCGTACTCTATGAGAATTGGAGTTGTTCGTGAAGAAAAGTCCCGAAAGAATGTCTGGAGTCTCTGAGTATGCACGCTTTGGCTGTTCAGCCGGAGCCCTGAACCGCTGGGGAAAACATTGCACAGTGTTTGCAGTCAAGGCCGGCATCAAGATTTTCGACTCTTTGAATATGAATTTATGCTTTATCATTACGCATTAGCAGCAGGTAACATCAGAGAATGGAAGCAAAATCATCTGCGTCTCGAGATATTCTCTGAAGGATGTTTTGTGCGTTGCAGTCAGAACGACATCTAATATGTTTAATTTGTTACTCCGTAAAGTATAAAACATATTGTTAAAAGAAGGGGGGCGAAGCATTGCTTCACCCCCTTAACTGATTACTCAATCTTCAGGAATGCCTTGTAGGTATTCTTTGCGTCGTTGATATCCTTGACGGAGGCAATCTCCCATGGAGCGTGCATCGAGAGAATGGCGACCCCTGCGTCGATTACCTGCATGCCGTAGTAAGCAGAGAACTTTGCTATCGTTCCGCCGCCGCCTACATCGACCTTCGCCATCTCAGCCATCTGGTAGGAGATGTTGTTCTTCTCCAGTGCTGCCCTGAGCTTGGCGATGAATTCGGGGTTTGCGTCGCTTGCTCCGCTCTTTCCGCGGGATCCTGTGTACTTGTTGAATACAACACCGCCGGCAAGGAATGAGGAATTCTTCTTGTCATAGAGAGAGGCATTCAGCGGATCGTATGCCGAGTTGACGTCTGAGGAGAGCATCATCGAGTTCTTCATTGCTCTCTTGAGAGTGAGTGAAGAGTAGATGCCCATCCTGTCGAGGACTTCTGCTGTTGCATTCTCGAAGAAGCGGGAATCCATGCCTGTTGCTCCTGTCGAGCCGATTTCCTCCTTGTCGACGAGGAGACATACGCTTGTTCTGTTTTCGGTATCACCTTCGAGAAGTGCATCAAGAGAAGTGAAGGCGCAGATTCTGTCGTCCTGTCCGTAAGCGAGAACCATTGATTTGTCGAGACCGAGGTACTTTGCCTTTCCGGAAGGGACAACTTCGAGTTCTGCAGAGAGGAAGTCCTTTTCCTCTATGTTGTATTTTTCCTTCAGCAGGGAAAGAATTCTCTTCTTTGCTGTGTCCTTACTCTTCTTTTCGTCTTTCTCTTCTTCGTCGTCTTTCTTCTTTTCACCAAGTCCAACTATCAGGTCGAGGTCTTCACCGGGGATGAATTCACCTGCTGTCTTCTTCATCTGCTCCTGAGCCATATGCGGGAGGATATCGGAAATGCAGAATGTGAAGTCGTCATCGTCTTCACCCATCTTCACGTTGATGACATCTCCGTTCGTCTTGCAGACAACGCCATGAAGTGCGAGGGGAAGTGTGACCCACTGGTACTTCTTGATGCCGCCGTAGTAGTGAGTGTCGAGGTAGACGATTCCGCTGTCTTCATAGAGCGGGTTCATCTTTATGTCGAGACGCGGTGAGTCGATATGTGCACCGAGAATGTTCATTCCCTTTGATATATCGTCCTTTCCGATATGATAGAAAGCCACGGCCTTGCCGTAGTTTGTTACATAGACCTTGTCCCCTGCCTTGAGAGAGGAGCAGGCCGACAGACTCCTGTAGCCTTTTTCTTCTGCGAGAGCTACAGCCTGTCTAACGCATTCTCTTTCAGTCTTTCCGTTGTCGAGAAATGACCTGTATCTGTCAATTAGGTTGTTCATAAATAGAGGATATACCTAAAAGGAAAAAAGAGAAAGAGAAAAATTATCAAAACATATTATGTATAATTGTATTCATTTAAATAAAATGTGCAGATTATACCGATTCTGTGACATGTGTCAGTGTGTGGAGAAGTTCTTCATTGAATGCATGCTCATCTTTTTCAACTGTGTCATAGACGATATCTAAAGGGAAAACATCACAAGCATCTGCCAGTGACCTGTATGATTAAATGGAAACTTGTTAAGTTTGGAAATTGCCAAAACGGCAATTGTATAAAATTTGATTTGCCGAAATAGAAGCCGGGCGTTGAACCCGGCTGGAATGATGCGCACCACTCAGAGGAGCACTGTGAAGAATGATGCTGCAGCCACGAGGAAGGAAAAGACGACGCTGAAAATCCTGTACATTCTCTCTTTCTTCATGGAGCTCTTCGAGAAGAGGAAGGAGAGGGAGAGTATAACGGATGCGATGAGTGCCCCCTTTGCATTGAAGAGCGAGTAGACGCTCATGATGCTGAGTGAGGTCACAGACCACGGAAGGAGCCAGGTTAGAAGGAGTTTTACGGCGTTTAACATTTTCGTGTTTCTCTCTTCTTTTCTCTCTTCTGCTCTCGTGTAGAAGAATGTGTACATTTCTCGTGTTTCTGAATAGGTCATCTTTGTTTCTCCTTATGACGCTATCAGTATAAGAGGGTCACTAGGTCAACTTGTGACCTAGTGGTACGATTTTTCAGAAATTTCTTCTGATTTCCTCGACTACTTCCTCATCAACCTTCTCCCATGGGAATGAGGGAAAACCGAAGTGGCCGTAGCGCGCACTATCTGCAAAGATCGGAGAATGCAGCGACAGTGAGCTGATGATTCCTCTTGGAGTGAGTTCGAAGTGATCGCGGATGAATGCGACGAGCTTTTCCTCATCAACGTCCTTTCCCTTTGTCTCGATGTGCACCGAGACCGGCTCTGCGACGCCGATTGCGTAGGAGAGCTGGATTTCAGCTTCACTGAAGAGAGATGAGGCAACAAGAGTCTTTGCTATCTGTCTGGCCTTGTAGGAAGCGGAGCGGTCGACCTTCGTGCCGTCCTTTCCGCTGAACGCACCGCCACCGTGATGAGCGTAGCCGCCGTATGTATCTGCAATGATCTTGCGACCCGTGAGACCTGTATCTGCAGCAGGACCTCCGAGAACGAAACGTCCTGTCGGGTTGATGTAGAATTTTGTTTCAGAAGTGATGAGAGAGGAGGGAAGGGAAGGAAGGATGACATTCTCTTTGAGATCCTTCCTGAGATCTTCTGTCGCGATGTCTTCAGAGTGCTGTGCCGAGAGAACTACTGTGTCGATGTACTTTGCCTTTCCGTTTTCGTAGCAGACCGTAATCTGACTCTTTCCGTCTGGGCGTAGATAACTTCCCCTGCCGCTCTTACGGTACTCTGTAAGCGCCTTCACGAGCTTACGCGACTCTGTGATTGCAAGTGGCATGAGGGATTCGGTTTCGCTTGAGGCATAACCGAACATCATTCCCTGGTCTCCTGCGCCGTCTCTGTCGACTCCCATTGCGATATCGGGAGACTGGGCGTGTAGGGCAACTTCAACACGGCTATGGGAGGAGAATCCGAGTGCGTCATCGGTGTAGCCGATTTCGGCTATCTTCTCCCTTATGACTTTTTCATAGTCGACCTTTGCCTTTGTCGTCACCTCTCCGAAGACACGGCAGAGTCCCTTCTCGACTGTTGTCTCCACGGCACTGCGTGAGTACGGATCCTCTCTGAGCATACTGTCGAGGATAGAGTCTGCAATCTGATCCGCGACTTTGTCGGGATGACCCGGCGTTACTGATTCTGATGTGAAATAGCTTTTCATTTATGCTTCTCCTTACCATAGAGAGAAGCGTTTCACCCATCGGACGGGCAATAAAAAATAACCCATCGTTCAAGCTTTAGCACCTTATCTTTACAGGTTGCTGTACGGTCACAGGGCTTGTCCCTCACGTACTCTCTATGGATGAG
>CAVFYD010000081.1:0-10793 GCA_963626615.1 Sphaerochaetaceae bacterium | reverse complement strand
GGAAGAAGTCCTTTCCCTTTATCATGCCGCGGAAGATGAGATATGCCATGAAGAAGCCGAGAGGAATCTGTCCGAATACCGATATGAGGGTAATCCACATATTGTTCTTCAGGGCAAGCCAGAAATACTTGTCACTGAACATCTTCGCGTAGTACTCGAATCCTATGATGCTTATATGCCTCCTCTTCGGTCCGAAGAGCGCACCGCCCTTGTAGTTCGTCACACTCAGAAAGAGTGCAAAGACTGTCGGGAACGCCATTACGAATACGTAGATGAGGAACCCCGGAAGTATGAAAGACCAGTATGCAGCCTTCTCTTCCCTGTGGTTCAGTGTTCTTATCTTCACTTTTCCTGTGCTCATCCCTTATTTTCTCCCCTCTGCTTCTCCGAGAATGCCATAACCTCATCCCAGCTCCATCTCTGACTGTTGTCGGCTTCAAGATCCGGAACCGCATAAAGGCCATGCAGGTACATGAGAGCAGCACCCTTTGCAGAGACACTCTCATCATCGGCGTTGAATACAAGCTCGCAGTCGGTTTTCTTCAGAATTCCCATGAAGGACGGAATCCTTTCTTCAAGTGTTCTTCTCACCCACGCCTCATCCGAGAACGGATTACCGTGGAGGATAACCTTTCTGAAATCCATTACGGCAAGAACAGGAACAAGGGAATGGAATGTGTCGACAAGCCAGGATGTGAGAGCCTCTCTGTCGTCGATTGTCTTCTTGAGAAGCTCAAGTCCGAGTCCAGACTGTTCGTCATCACCGTTCTTCCATGAAAGCGAACGGAATTCCCCCGCCGAGTCATGGGAACCGTGATAGACGCTTCCGTCTATGATGAGTCCCATACCTATACCGATTCCGGCTACGGAATCATCGGTGAGAGCCTCTTCATGGAAGTCTGCCGTGACGGAGAGTGCGTTGGACGAAAAGTCAGTTCCGAGATTCATATGTAGGTCCAGCCATGCTGCCGAGTTGGCGTCGTTGTCCACGAAAATCGGATAGTCATATCTTTCCTCCAGGAAGGCCTTGAACGGAAAGTTATCGACTCTGAAAGGATATGAGTGGATAATCGTTCCCTTTTCGGAGTTAATCTGCCCGGGTATCGAGAAGGAAAACGCAAGAATCGGGATGTTGATCCTTTTGTGGGCGAGAAGGGCTTCATCTACGACAGAGCAGAGAAAACTTTCAAAGGAGATATGTTTCTTGGCCCCTCTCGTCTCCCACAAAACAGATCCGTCTACCCCCATGATCACGCTCCTGTAGTGTGACGGTTGCAGATCGAAGCCGAAGACACAGCCGAAGTCGCGGTTGATTGTCAGCTCTATGGGCTTTCTTCCCCCGAGGGAGCAGGAGTCCTTGTGCTCACCTTCGTTAACGAGCCCTGCTGACAGAAGAGCAGATATGATATTGCTTACGGTAGACTTGTTCAGCTTCAGAATACGCGAAATGTCGACACGCGTAATACCGTTCTGACGCCAGATAAGCTGGGCGATCATCGATGTATTCGCGTTCCTCTGAAACAGGTTGTTATTCGCTGGCATTCATCCCTTCCTTAGTTAGTTCTGTCACTGAACAAACTTACCGTAACACCCATTTTTCCATCTGTCAAACTTTATTTTCCGGAATTTTCAAAGAAGAGAACTATCACCCAGGCCCCAATCCGGATAGCCGGAGTGTGCCACCCTCTATAATCTTCAAAAAAAGTGACGGAAAGTTACCACACTTAGTAGTACACTGTAGTAGGAGAATCAAATGAAAAGAGTTCTATTCGTTGCAGCAGAATGTGTCCCGTTCGTAAAGACCGGAGGACTGGCAGATGTCGTCGGAAGCCTTCCAAAGACATTCGATAAGGATAAATATGATGTCCGCGTCATCCTTCCGCAGTATGAGATGATAGATGAAAAGTACAAGAAGGACCTCAGGAGCGTCGTCTATTTCCAGATGGATGACCGCATATATGTCGGGATCAACACGCTGGTGCTTGACGGTGTGACATATTATTTTGTCGACAACAAAGAGTATTTCTCGGGAAAAAGGCCCTACTACGACCTTTTTGCCGATCTCGAACGCTATGCCTACTTCTCGAAGGCCGTACTCTCCGCACTCCCCCTCATCGGCTTCAGACCCGATATCATCCACTGCCACGACTGGCATTCGTCGCTTGTTCCGGTCTACCTGAATACAATCTTCCAGGGAGATGACTTCTTTAAAGGTATAAGAACTATCATGACGATACACAACCTCTGCTTCCAGGGATGCTGGAACGTTGGACACCTGAGGTGGGTCAGTGCACTTCCGGATTCGCTCTTCGAGCCGGGGCTTCTCGTTTCCCCCTATCAGGATACATCGTATCCGAAGGATGAATGGAATGCCACTATGCTCCGCGGCGGCCTCGTGTACTCGGACTGGATTACGACTGTCAGCGAGTCATACGCCAAGGAGATTCAGACGCCCCAGTTCGGCGACGGCCTTGATGACATCCTCAAATGGAGACAGAACAGGCTGATGGGTATCGTGAACGGCATCGACTACTCGCTCTGGAATCCCGAGACGGACAAAGCTCTCGTCAACAACTACAGCGTAAAGTCATTCATAAAGAAGAGAGAAGCCAACAAGCTTGCACTTCAGAAGGAACTGGGACTCAGAGAGGACAAGGATGCATTCATGCTGGCAATTGTCTCCAGACTGACAAGCCAGAAGGGAATGACGCTAATCGACTCCATTATGGACAGAATCTGCGAGAAGAACATCAATCTTGTCGTTCTCGGAACGGGAGACAACTACTACGAGAACATGTTCCGCTATTATGAATCGAAGTACAGCGACAAGGTAAGGGCAAGGATTGAATTCTCCGATTCCCTCTCGAGACGTATCTACAGCGCTTCTGATGCATTCCTCGTTCCGTCGGCATTCGAACCATGCGGACTGACACAGCTCATATCTCTCAAGTACGGTGCCGTTCCTATCGTCCACGAAACCGGAGGACTGAGAGACACAGTCGTTCCTCTCGACGAATTCGAGAACACGGGTACCGGCCTTTCGTTCTACGACTTCACACCGGAAGTTCTCCTCAACAGAATAAACTATGCCTATTACATTTATACGGAAAAGAAGGAAATCTGGAGAGACATGCAGAAGAGAGGCATGAAGGCCGACTGGTCATGGGCCGCCTCCTCGAAGCGCTACGCTGATCTCTACGATTCACTGTGATTGATAAGCAGCACCTTCGGGTGCTGTTTACAGTTTCACGCCACAGATTCATGCAATTTCCCACTCTTAAACGCGTCAAAAAGAAGCTTCAGCTAAACGTAAAGCAGGCATACACATAACTGTTGGATTATAACAAGATTATTGTCAGATGAGCCCCAAAGCTGTATTTCGCAGTTATCTGTAGAGTTCTTCCCTTCTGTCAGCAAAGACGGGAATGGCCTTCCTGGCCCCGATGAATGTCTCGTGATCGAGCGTTGCGATAATGACAGCTTCTTCCGTGTCGGTCTTGGCAAGCTTCTCTCCACACGGGCCGTAAATCGTCGAATAGCCTGCGCCTTCTACAAGCGGCGTCTTCCCGACAGCCGAAGAGAGAACCACGAATACCTCGTTCTCGATAGCCCTGCACCTGGCAAGTATAAGGAGAGCCGTACTCCTCTCCCTCGGCCAGAATGAGGAGACGAAGAGAACTTCGACTCCGTGAAGAGCAAGCGCCCTGGCTGCTTCCGGGAACCTCAGATCATAGCAGAGAAGGATTCCGCATCTCACGCCGTCGAGTTCGAAAATCCCGAGCTTTTCTCCCTTTGCGAAATGCTTATCTTCGTCAAGAGGAGAAAAGAGGTGTGTCTTATCGTATTCAGCTTCAAGATGTCCGTTACGGTTGAAGACATAACATGTGTTGCAGAATTTTCCGTTCTTCTTCGTGATGACAGAGCCGCCTACGATGTTCACGTGGAAACGCAGCGCAAGAGACGAGAGAAAGGCCTTTGTCTCCATGCCATCCTCATCGGCAGCCGAATCGAAATCATCAGGATAGAAGCCCCAGTCCCACATTTCGGGAAGGAGAACGGTATCGGCACCGCCGGAGGCTGCCTCTCCGACGAGGAGAGCCACCTTATTGAAATTCTCGCCCTTACGCGAGTACGTAATCTTCATCTGAACAGCTGCTGTCTTCATACTATCCACCTGTTTTCCATGTCTTTTATCTATAGACAATTCAGCAATTAAAGACAATAACCCTGACGAAAATCAGACTTTTCTGATTCTCTTTACGTTCCTGTTCATCAGATGCCGTCCTATATGACGGTAGACGAAAGCCTTGAGAGGCGACATATCCTGATGGTGCTCAGAAAGGAGTTCATCGGGAGAATCGTAAACTCCAAAGTCGCAGTTTATGCCCTCACTCTGGATATATGTGTCATTGAGACTGAAGTCGATTTCAGGACTTCTGAAATCCTTCACTGCAACACCATAGCCCTTGAACGGACCGGTGACTGAGGAAAACTTCTTCTGCAGCTTCTCAAGATATGTTTTATCGAGAATGATGCCCTCAAGACTGTACCAGAGTCCATCGAGCCGCACTTCAACCCAGCTGTGGAACACATTTTGGGGCGCAAGACGATATACAAGTCCCGTCATCGCCCCCTTCTGAAGGCGCTTGTCGATAGTGAAGCCGTGAATCCTGCATTCAATGCGGCAGGTTCTGAGAAGAGCCATGAAAAGCGTAGCCTTCGTATTGCACTGGCCGTAGCCGTCGAGAAGCACACACGATGCAGCAAGACAGTCGTCACTGTTGTAGCCGAAGAGAATCTCGTCCCTGACAAAGAGGTAGATGCTCTTCACTCTGTCCACAGTATCGAGAGACATCCATTCCCTTTCTCTCACAATCTTCCCGATCAAGGGAGAAGAGTAGTCGAGCATCTCCGTTTCCCTGAGATATCTTTCGTCTTTCATTTCTTTCCGATGAGGAGCGTAGAGCCTTTCAGCATGAGTCTTCCTGCTTCCTTCTCAGTCATGAAGAGGCCGTCAGTCGTATCTATGAGTTCGACCTTCTCGTAGCCCATCGAGTACAGCTTCTTCACGAATGCGGACATATCACCATAGCGACGCTTTGACATGAGGTCATGAATGGCGAACGTTCCGCCCTTCTTCAGAACACGCAGGGTCTCCATGAGCAGTTTCTGCTTATCCTTACCTGTAATGTTATGATAGACATAATTGCTCGTGACAGCATCAAAGGTCTCATCAGGAAAATCCAGATGAGTGGCGTCCCCCTGCCGGAATGACACATTCTTCACGCCCTCGGCTTCGGCATTCTTTCTGCAGAGAGGAAGACTGTAGGAGGCGTACTCCTTTCCCCAGCGGTCAATTCCGACAACCGAGCCCTGGGGATTGTTTTTTGCGACGGCGATTGCGAGAGCTCCGCTTCCGCAGCCGACATCGAGGGCCTTTCCACCCTTTGCGAGCTTGACAAAGGAAGCTGTACCTTCGATTACGCCTCTGCTCAGTTTTCTCTCCCCGTCATATGAAAACGCATTGTATGCGCTTATGCACCACTGTGTAGTCTTGGCGCTTACGATGGTTGCAAAGGCAAAAATGATGACAAGAACTGTTTTGAGCGTTCCTTCAAAGACCACCATCGATATAATCATTGCTGCCAGCAGAAGCGCTGTAAGTGCCTTGAAGAAGTTGAGCATTCCCTTGGGAATCCAGTTTCTGTAATCAGGTTTCATTTCTATTCCTCCTTAATTATCCGATTCAAGAAACGGAAGAGATGGCATCCCGTTTCCATTCATTATCGAAATAAGCATTATGGCAAATCCTTCCGGGTCCCTTATCTGGTACTGCATATGATTGTAGGCTGTGAATACCGGGAAATTTCCTTCCGGGTATGATGCCTTGACTTCCTCCCTGTATTTGTAATGGTCCTCCACAGAGCCGAATTCGAAATAGCAGTTCTTCTCACTGACAGTCCTGAAGCGGGGAAAAGGCTTATCCTCGAGGCTGTCCTTCATCTGACGGCGGATGTTGCCGTACGTCAATGCCTTCCCTGCCTTTATGAAGAACGGCCTGATGGAATCATCATCACACCACATGATTTTCCCCAGAGTCCTTCCCTTCGACCAATAAAGACTCTTGATGGCAAGGTAGAGAAACGGCACCATTATTCTTCTCGTTCCCCTTCCGATCCGGGCAAACTGCCCTCCGTCGAAGAATGCATACTCGACATCTATGGTACTTCCCGAAAGAAATGCGCATGCAAGATCTGCGCCTATCGAGGAGGAGACGACCATCTTCAGCTTCCCTATTCCCTCCTTATAGAGGAACGAGACAACCTCTCTCACCTCATCATCCTTCGAGATATACTTCTGGCCGGCGCAGTATACTGTCGATGTCGGAAGAATGACGAAGTACTTGTCTTTGAGATATTCCGCGACAGGAAGAGAGCTGTCCCCTGTAACCCCCATTGCATGAAAGAACAGGACGGCAGGATTGTGTCTGTCCCCGAGTGTTCTGAAAACCATAGCATTATCCTTACGTGGTTAGTTTAATCTAACTTATAACTTTTGAAAAGACCACTTCCCCTATCTTGAAAGAAGTGTACTGTCAACAATTCCGAAACATTTCTATGATATGTTCATAAATGTATGAATCCCGATTGGGATTTAAGGAGGAAATATATGGCAAAAGTATGTGTTGTCACGGGCGGCGGCTCGGGAATGGGACTTCAGAGTGCCCTTCAGATGCCGAACGACAGAATAATCGTAGTATCGGGAAGAACGGAGAGCAAACTGCAGAAGGCAGTGGAGACTCTCCGCGCGGCAGGCTTTGAAGCCTACGCAAAGGCCTGCGATACCTCGAATAGGGAAAGTGTAAGGGCTCTTGCCGAATATGCAGCATCACTGGGCGAGATAAAGAACGTCATTCATGCGGCAGGAGTATCGCCGGCGATGAAGGTGACTCCCGAGGAGATCATGAAGATCAACGCTCTCGGAACCGTCTATGTGAACCAGGAGTTCTCGAAGCTCATGAATAAAGGAAGCGTCATAGTGGACATCGCCTCGATGTCGGCATACGCACTCCCGAAGATGGCAATTCCTAAGAAGGCATACCTTCTTGCAGACAAGGACGAGAATCTCTTCATCACCAAAGCTCTCAAGATGGGCAAGATGATAAAGGACCCGTATCTCAAGAACGGCTTTGCATACTCGGTATCGAAGAACTTCGTTACCTGGTACTCTGCAAAGTGTGCATTCGAATACGGTGGGAAAGGAATCAGAGTCGTCTCCCTCTCCCCCGGCCTCATCGCAACTGACATGGGAAATCTCGAGACGGAACACGGCGGAAGTATGCTCCAGTCATCATGTGAGGAGAGAATGGGCAAGCCAGAAGAACTTGGCTATGCAATCGCAACGCTTGCAGACGAGCGCAACGGCTACCTTGCAGGCGTCGACATTCTCTGCGACGGCGGCACCATCCGAGGACAGAACGAGTTCAAGAAGCCGAAGAAGAAATAAGGCACCAGAGAATCTCAAGGAGGGCGGAGTTACAGGTTCCGCCCTGTTTTTAATATCATCAAATACACCGGAGAAAAGCTGTTCAAAAGAGAATCACTCATTGTTTTCGACGAAGTCCAGCTCTTCCCCCCTGCCCGTCAGGCAATCAAGGCTCTCGTTGCCGACGGAAGGTACGACTACATAGAGACTGGATCTCTGATTTCCATAAGGAAAAATGTAAGAGACATACTCATTCCCAGCGAAGAGAAAAAGATAACCATGCACCCGATGGACCTGGAGGAATTTCTGGAGGCAATCGGAAAAGAAAGCACTTTCAGCCTCATGAAACAGGCATTTTCACTCCATCAGGCAATGGGACAGGCAGCCGTAAGAGAAGCACTCAGACTACTCAGAATCTATATGGTGATAGGAGGAATGCCCCAGGCCGTCAGCGCCTACATCGAATACAACAATCTTCAGGACGTGGATGAAGTAAAACGAACAATAATCCAGATGTATGAAGATGATTTCTACAAGATAGATCCGACAGGAACCCTCTCTCTACTCTTCGATTCGATTCCCGGCGAGCTGAGTACCGGTTCCTCAAGGTACAGCATCTCACATGCAATTCCGTCCCGGAAGGAGTATGACAGCAGGATGCTTTCGTACATTGCAGAACTCTCAGCTTCGAAAGCCGTACTTGCAGTCTATCACACGAATGACCCGAATGTTGGACTGGCGATGACGAAAGATCTCCGGAAATTCAAACTCTATCTTGCCGACACAGGCCTCTTCATTACCCTTGCATTCAGGGATAAGGTATTCACTGACAACCTTCTCTACAAGGCACTCATGTCAGACAAGCTTCCCGTGAATCTCGGCTACGTCTATGAAAACATCACGGCACAGATGCTGAGTGCGAAGGGAGACAATCTCTTCTATCATACGCTCTATACGAATGATTCGAATCATCCGTACAAGATAGACTTCCTCATCTCCCGGGATAACGGACTCTGTCCGATAGAGGTCAAATCATCTTCATACACAACCCATGCATCGCTCGATAAGTTCTACGAGAAATACCGCTCAAGAATCAAGACAAGCTATCTTGTATACCCGAAGGACTATAAAAAGGACGGAGACGTAATCTGCATTCCCCCCTTCTTCGTTCCCTTCATATGACATAATGTTGACAGAAGAGCCGACAAATGATTACTTTCTGACTTAGAAAACAAAGGAGACGGATGTGGACAGCAGAATATGGAATATCATCATTGATTCCTTCTGGAAGATACTGAAACCCGGTCTTCTCGAGACCATACCTCTCACACTGCTCTCGTTCTTCTTTGCCCTCATAATCGCGACAGTCGTTGCACTTATCCAGATAGCGAAGATTCCGGTACTCAGGAACATCTGCCGCTTCTACATCTGGGTAGTCAGGGGAACGCCGCTCCTCGTGCAGCTCTTCGTCATATTCTACGGTCTTCCGTCACTGGGAGTTCTTATCGACCCGTTTCCCGCTGCAGTAATCGTATTCTCCATCAACGAGGGTGCGTACTCTGCAGAGACAATCAGAGCCGCCATCCTTGCCGTCCCACGCGGGCAGCTTGAAGCGGGAGAATGCGTCGGAATGAGCTGGCTGCAGACAATGCGAAGAATCATCCTTCCTCAGGCTGCACGAATTGCTTTCCCGTCACTCTTCAATTCGCTCATAAGCATGGTCAAGGACACATCCCTTGCAGCCAACATCACCGTCACGGAGATGTTCATGGCAACACAGCGTATCGTGGCACGTACCTACGAGCCGCTTGTCCTCTATATGGAGGTAGGTCTTATCTACCTGATGATGTGCACGATTCTTACAAAAGTTCAGGCCTGGGGTGAGAAGAAGTTCAGGAAAAGGGGCTGGTGATGATTCTCAGTGTAAAAAATCTCAGGAAGAAGTTTGACAGTCTGGAAGTTCTGAAGGGAATATCACTCGAGGTCGGGAAAGGCGATGTCATTGCCGTCCTCGGGCCCTCCGGAGGTGGAAAGACAACCTTCCTCAGGTGTCTGAATTTTCTCGAAAAGGCTGACAGCGGCATCCTTACATTCAACGGAAAGGAATACGACCTCTCCCATATAACAAAGAAGGAGATAAGGGAAATCCGGATGCACACGGGTTTCGTCTTCCAGAGCTACAATCTCTTCTCGAACAGGACTGCACTCGAAAATGTCATGGAAGGTCTTGTCAGTGCACGAAAGGTGAAGAAGGATGAAGCAAGGGTTAAAGCCGAAAAGTACCTCGAGAAGGTAGGACTTCTGGACAGGGCATCCTACTACCCCTCTCAGCTCTCGGGAGGCCAGCAGCAGCGTGTCGCCATCGCACGTGCGCTCGCACTCGACCCGCTTCTCATATATTTCGATGAGCCTACAAGCGCGCTCGACCCCGAGCTCACAGGAGAGGTGCTCTCCGTCATGAAGAGCCTTGCGGAGGAAGGCATGACGATGATAGTCGTCACCCACGAGATGAGCTTTGCACGCTCCGTCGCGACAAGAACGGTCTTCATGGAGAACGGCGTCATAGTCGAGGAAGGAGAAACAAAAGCATTCTTCTCATCTCCGAAGGAACAGAGAACAAGGGAGTTCATATCACGAATGGAACTCCAGAAAATAGAATAAGAAAAAAACTCAAAACGGGGGAAAGAGCACCTCATCAACATCTGTGGAGGGAAACAATGGAAGAGCGCAAAAGGCTTGGCAGATACAGCAAAGATATAATCATACCAGTCTCACCTGACAAAGCGGAATTCGGAAACAGCTATTCTACATTTGTTGATGAGATAAAGCAGAATATTCAGAAGCAGAGATCAAAAATGGTTCTGCAGGCAAACAACTCATTAATCCTTTTGTACTGGAGAATCGGAAATGCCATATCCCGCAAACAGGTAGAAGAGGGATGGGGAGCAAATGTAATCGACAGAATTTCATACGACTTGAAGGAAGCTTTCCCCGACATGTCAGGATTTTCACCGAGAAACATACGTTATATGAAGAAGTTTGCCGGGGAATGGAAAAACGGTGAAATTCTGCAACAGCTTGTTGCAAATTTACCATGGGGCACTAACATTTTGCTGTTGGACAAGTTATCAACAGAACAAGAGCGAATCTGGTATGCAAAAAAAGCGTTACAGGAGGGATGGAGCAGAAGTGTTCTTGCATGCCAGATAGAAGCCGGAGCCTATGAGCGTAGTGGAAAGAGTATTAATAATTTCAATGCTGCATTACCTCCTGAAAAGTCAGACATGGTTACCCGGATTTTTAAAGAC
>CAVFYD010000080.1:0-10957 GCA_963626615.1 Sphaerochaetaceae bacterium | reverse complement strand
TAGTATTCAAGGATTTGTGCGGTGAGACTTAACATAACGTTTCACTGCACATAACACACTTTATGTTAAGCTTAACATAAAGGTTGGGAAGACGTATTCGATAAGAGAATACGGCAGAAGATGCTTCAGACACTTTGTGGATATCAACCTCTATGAGAACAGGGAGGCATTGAAAACCCTTGAAGGCTTCCGTGATACCAAGGACCTGCTTACCCGTATTACCGCCCTTGCGGATGCTCCTCTTGAGGAAGGTGAAACCCTTATATTCCTTGATGAGATTCAGCTCCTTCCCGATCTTATAACGGCAGTCAAGTTCCTCGTGGATGATGGGCGGTACCGCTATATTCTCAGCGGCTCCCTGCTTGGGCTTGAGCTTAAGGACATCAGATCCATTCCTGTGGGGTATCTTTCTGTCATCGAGATGCATCCGCTGTCAATCGAGGAATTTTTCCTCGCGAACGGTCTCAACGAGAGCCTTGTTGCGACGGCGAAGACATGTTATGACAATTCATCTCCGGTCGAGCCGTATCTGCATGACAAGCTTATGAGCCTTTTCCGGCTTTATCTTGTTGTCGGAGGTATGCCGCGCGCTGTCCAGGTTTATCTCGATACGTTCGATCTCAACAGGGTGCTGGCAGTCCAGAAGGACATACTAGGACGTTACCGTGAGGATGTTGCAAAGCATGTCGGTGAGGGCAATCTTTTCATCAAGGATATCTTTGACATCATACCGTCCGAACTCAATAATCCGAACAAGCGATTCATCCTCAAGAAACTGAATGAAAAGTTCAGGTTCTCGAAATTCGAGGAAAGCTTCATCTGGCTTGCAAAGGCCGGAATAGCTCTTCCTGTCTATAACACAGAGGAACCGAAGGCTCCTCTTGAGTTGTCGAAGCTCCGTAATCTCTTCAAATTCTTCTCAAACGATGTCGGGCTTCTTGCTGCTCAGTATGCTCAGGGGATACAGGCGAGGATTCTCCGGGGAGATGACTGTATAAATTACGGATGCATTTACGAGAATGCCGTTGCAGAGGAGCTGTTTTCGAACGGACTGAGTCTCTTCTATTTCAACAGCAAGAAACAGGGCGAACTGGATTTTCTTGTCAGGATAAATGATTCGATTCTTCCGATTGAAGTCAAATCGGGTAAGGATTATGTCCGTCACAACGCCCTGAAGAACGTTATGGAGAATAAGGAATACGGTCTGAAGAAGGCTGTTGTTCTCACGAATGACAATGTGAAGGTGAATGGGAATATCGTATATCTTCCGGTCTATATGGCAGCCTTCATAAAGAATGACGAGATGGGCTCCTTCATCTACAAGGTTGACCTCACGGGACTGACCTGAAAAAAATCGGGGTGTCCGTGACACCCCTTTATGAGTCCCCCCTGGTGGACTTGAACCATCGACCAAAAGATTATGAGTCTTCTGCTCTAACCACTGAGCTAAAGGGGGATTAGCCAATGTAATCTAACACAAATCAGATGGTGTTTCAACCATTGTTATGCAAGTTTCTTGTTTGTCCTGGCGTTTCTCGGCTCCACGACTTCGCACTGCGGATTGATTGTTCTGCCGTATGAATCATAGCTGGCTGTGTATGTGCCGTCAGCTTCTGTCCAGAGCTGGCTGAAGAGGGAAGTCTCGCCGCTCTGCGCTGTGCTGGGCTCGCCTGCATCGGATGACGTGTAGATTGTGATTGCAGAACTGAGCTTGACGTGCTTTGCGGCTTCGATTGCTGATCCCGATGAGCATGCGTCGATGACGAGTGTCGTGACACCGGCTTCACTTGCCTTTCTTACGACAGCGCACCATGTGTACTTCTCGACTTCGCCCGTTTCATCGTTCCAGCCCATGATTCCCTTGCTGTTGCCGTGTGCGATGACATAGAGAGTATCTGTGCCTTCGGGGATATCATCAAGGCTGTAGATGACAGAGGTTGAGGAATCAAGCTTACTGGCACTTTCCTGGTAAGCGGCACCGGTAAGCCTGAGCTCCTCCTGCAAAAGAACACCTTCTCCATATTGGGGGTTATATACGGCAGTTGATGCCATAATAAGAGTTGGGAGATTAACCAGTATCGAGAGTACAATAACTAGTTTTGTTATTTTGTTGAGTAAGGTGTTCACGTCGTCCTCCATGCTTGAAATCTAACACGTCGGGACGGGGGATGAAGGTTAGAAATTGTTAGAAAAGCAACCTTTTCTGTAAAATTTTCGACCTGTTTTCTATACAAACTAGCAGATTGTTCGAAATCTAACTCAGGCTTTACACGGCTTAACTTTTCCTTGATTTTCTTTTGTATGCAAAGAGGAAGAAAATGGCGTACACTCTATCAAGATAAGGAGATTACATGAAAAAACTTGTTGTTTTCCTGCTTGTACTTGCACTTTCATTCTCGCTCTTCGCCGGCTCGGTCCGCTTTGTCTTTGAGAAAGTGGATCAGCATCCCGATATTCTTGCCGGCTTCATCCCGTCATACGCACTCTTCGGAGCAGGCTATTATCTTCCGCCTCTCATCGAGGGCAATACCACTGACCTCAGGCTTCTTGTCGCGGATGGTTATACGCAGCGTCTGATGTGGCTGGACGAGGACAGCGGCGAGAACAACTTTGATAACGGTGCGTGGAACAAGGGCAGTGCACTCAGATTCAATGTATGGAACAATGAAATGTCCCTCAAGTTCATCCAGGGATTCTTCAAGAGCAATGTCGGCAACAAGGACCTTCTGACTCTCACGCTCAGCCTCAACGGCAGGTACGAGCGTTACTACTCGTCATCAAAGTTCCTCTTTCTGAACATAAAGGGTAATCTCGACAGCATCATAGACGAGGACTACTCGGGGGCAATCTATCCCGAACTCAACGGACGTAAGGACTTCCTGGGCCTCGAGTTCGGCGCCAACCTCAAACTCGACATGATGGAAGATACTCTCCATACCAATAACGGTTTTCTCGTTAAGCTGGATTTCAAGTACGGCCCCTCGGCTCTCAACAATCTTGCGACCGGACACGCCGAGTATCTTGCCCTTACTCTCAATGCTGTCGGAGCAAAGACTCTTCTTGACATCACGAACAGTAACGGAGAGTCGATGTTCTCCATCTCTCTTGTCGACAGGGCTTACGCTTCATATGCATCTGGCGATGCTGTTCCGTCATTCGTAAGCGGACCTGTGTCCCTCGGCCGCAACATCAGGGGCTTCAATACATATACCTATGCAACGGAATATTCTGTTGTAAACAATTTCGATATCCGTCTTGCGGGGCCGGATGTCGGCATAAAGAAGGTCGCTCCGAGAGTCAACCTCTTTGTTGACTGCGGTTACGGATGGGGCAGGGTGTTCAACACTTCGCGCTATGAGAAGAACTTCCTTGCGTCCTGCGGTGTTCAGGCAACGGTATCGTTCTTCGACTACATCGATCTCGGGTACGAAGTCAACTACATCCTTGTCGACAGGAATAAGTACACACAGCCGGGAAAGGTCACGACGAACGTGACGTTCTACCTCGATTTCTGACATACTGGAGGCCCGGGTTCCTGGCCTCATCTTTAATTTCCGAATCGTCACTTACTCGATATCACGATACCTCTGACACAGAGGTACGGCATCACCGATGTGCCGTCCTTTATCCTTTCTGATGATACTGCGTTCACATTCTTCAGCATCTCGAGGATGTTGCCGTTGATCATCGTCTCGGTAACTGCTCCCTTTATCTCACCGTTCTCGATGTAGAAACTGTTCTTTGCGACTCCCGAGAAATCTCCGTTGACCGAAGGTCTTCCGCCGGAGAATCCTCCGACGAGGAGACCTCTCTCCGTTCCCTTTATGATCTCCTGCAGTGTCTTGTCGCCGCCTTCCATGACGATGTCGGAGCTGGTGTTCTTCGTCACTTCATTTCCTGTCCTGTTCGCTGCATAGAGAGAGAGGCAGAAGTTCCTGAGAATGCCGTTCTCGATTATAGTGGTATCTTCGGTCCTGAAGCCGTCAGAAGTGATCATCTCTCCGTTCACGATGTTGCTGTTTGATGACTCGAGCCTTATCGTGATTCTCTCATCAGCAATCTTTTGACCCTTCTTATCCCTGAGAGGGCTTACTCCCTGCAATATGTAGGCGTCAGATATGGACGCGAAGAAGTAGTACAGGAAATTGTTCAGAGCTGACGGTGTGAAGATTACGTCTCCAGTGAACTTGTCCCCGACAGATACGGCATTGAGGCTTCTTACAGTGCTCTCAAGGTCGCTTCTGACGGATGCGAGTTCGATGAACGGCTTATCGAGAGACTTCGTCATGAACGACGAGTACTTCATGCCTGTAGTCCTTTCTCCCTCGTGGGCCGAGTAGCCGATATAGCAGTCGTAGAAGCCGCTTCGCGAACGGTAGTCCGTTCCGTTGGAGTTACGGTAGATGGTTTCGTAGTGTGTATTCTGCCCCACTGTTTCCATGAGTAGAATCGTCGGGTAATTCTGTGCTATGTGTTCCTGGAGCTCCCTTATCCGCGAAAAGAGGAGGGAGGTGTCTTCTTCATCTCCTCTGTCAATGTCGATTTTCCCGATTGAAGGAGCGATGTCGAAGGCTTCGTCCCTGTCCGCGCTTTTGGAAGAGAGTATGGCTTCCTCCACTGCCTTTCCGAGCGCGTCGTCAGAGAGGTCGGAGCCTGCCTTCACTCCCTTTTTCCCGTCGATGAAGACGGTGAGGACTAGACTCTCCGTGAACGTCGTTCTGAGGAGGGTGAACTCTCCGCCGGCAGATGAAAACTCCTCCATCCTGTTCTTTGTTATCGTGAAGGCGTACTTCTCAACGCCCTTTGCCTTCAGTTTTTCTTCTATTGACGCTGCTGCTTTTCTGAGGTCTCTCATCCTAGCGGCCTCCTATCATGATGCGGCATCTGAGCTCGGGGCCGCCCATCCCGACAGGAATCGGCTGCTTCTTGCCGCACATTCCCGCACTTGACCATGTGATCTCATCAGATACCATGTCGACACTCCTGAGCATGTCGAATGCGATTCCGCTGACTGTTGTGTCGAGTATCGCTCTGCCGAGCTTTCCCTTCTTTATCTCATAGCCCATTGTCACTCCGAACATGAATTCTCCCGAGAGGTCCGCCTGGCCGTTGTTGGTATCGATAAGGTAGTAGCCGTCATCGATTGAGGCGATGATGTCCTCAAGCCTGTCCTTTCCCGGAAGCACTGCCGTGTTCCTCATCCTGATCAGAGGCTCGTCGCTGAATGACCAGCCTCTTGCGTTTCCCTGCGGCTTCACGCCGTAGAGAAGTGCAGTCTCGCGGTTATGCATGTAGCCTGTGAGGATTCCGTCCCTGATGAGGACTGCGTCCTCCGCCACGACGCCTTCGTCGTCGAGGAGAATCGGGAGCGGGGCTGTCTTCCCCAGTGCCGTATGTGCGAAGTCAACAAGGTTCACGAGCGGGGAGGCCACGACTCTGTTGAGATTGGGGCCTGCAACGCTTCCGCCCCGCACGAGGTCTGCTTCGACTGTGTGTCCGACAGCCTCGTGGGCAAGCATTCCTGTAAGGAGACCTCCGAGTACGACAGTCTTCATGCCGGCCTCTGCGTAGACTCCCTCCTTCTTGTCCATGAGACGCTTATATAGCCTGTCGATAAGGGGAAAAATCCACTTCACGGATGTGAACCAGAGGGGAAAGCTTCCCCTTCCGCCGTAGACCTCGGTGAGATCCACCGGAGTCCCGTCCTTCGTCTCTGCGCTGAGCGTGACGAGAATGAAGCACCTGGGATTGATAACGTGTCCGGAGGACATGTCTGAGGAGTAGATTATCTTGTCCTGGCTGTCTTCACGGTAACTTACACTCCGTGCAGTAAGAGAAGAGCAGTGTGACACGATATATTCGTCGATTTCCCTGATGCGGTCGATTATCTGCTTCTGCTGCACATCGGTGATGGTTCTGAGAGTTTCGACTCTCTTTCTCTCGTCTTGCGGGAATGCTTCCAGGTTCCTCGGAGAAACGGAGGAGAGAAACTCTGCGTTCTTTCTCGCTTTCGAGAGGACGGTGTCCGCACCGTCCTTCGAGTAGTCGGGAGATGATGAGAAGCCGTAGACTCCTCTCCGGTATACGAGGGCACTGACGCCGCGGCTTTCCGCGCGTACGCTGCTGACGAGACTGCCGTTACGGAGAGTGGCCGTCCTCTGCCTGTTCTCATGGCCCCTCAGTACCGACTGCTCTCCTTCGGAGAAGAGTGCAGTGCTTTCTTTGATAAGGTCATCAAGCATGGTGAATGCTCCTTCTTTAAAGGTATGGATTTTCAGTTTCTTCGATTTTCTCTACCGTGAAGCCGAGCGTCTCGAGAAGAGCCTTCTTCTCCTCGACTTCGTATTCTGCAATGTAGAGGATTGTGAATGTGATTCTGTCACCGTTTACATCTGTTTTGACTTTGAAGCCGTTGGCCGTCAAGGCACGGTAGTTGTCGAGTGCAATCGTTCTCTTCGTGCTGTGAAGGGTGAGTGAATACCAGCCGCTGTTTTCTGTTTTCTCCCCGTCTTCGAGTTCGATGACGGAACCCTTGAGGAGAGTTACGCTGACATCTTCGTCACCCTTTCCCCAGATACCGAGCTCCTCGAGCGTGGAACGCGTGAGGCCGAGCTCTCTTCCTTCAAGTGTCTTCGGAAGGGAAGATGTGACAGTGACAGTTGTCTTTTTCTCTCCGTAACTGACTGAAAGTGTTGAAGATACCGTATACTTGCCGGATGCGGCAACACTGCCGGAGTAACCATCTCCGAGCCAGAATGCCCTGTCGGCTGAAAGGGAAGCAACACAAAGAAGAATGACGGTCAGGAATACAAATAGCTTTTTCACACTGAAAGTATAAATTGGAGAGAGATGAAAGTCCACATCAAGTCTTTAATCGGTATTATGAAAACGGTGTACGGATGACAGCATTGCGGTGGGGAGTGTGTGCGGTTGTGATAAGTGCGGATAAGAAGATTTGCCTGTTTGGCCGGAGTCGGCAGTTTCTGCTTTTCGGATTGTCAGCCTCTGCCCTCAATGATATCCAGCATTTCCTTTGCTGTGGCAACGAAAGGCTTTACAGGAAAATGTCTGAGGTTCCCGGTTACAAGGTAGGAGTTATCGAATCTGTGGCGGCCTTCCATTACGACTTCATAGAAAACAACATCCTTGGAATCAGGAATTATTTCTTCTGCAGGAAGTGCATCCATGAGGATACTTCTTTCGATTGTTTGAGGCATTTCTGAAAGACGTAAACATCATGCTGTACATTCTGTATTCTCCGCTGATGAAAGCTGCGGTTGGCGTCGGCCTGATCAGGGGGAAGATTTCTCCTTGAATCGTCTCAAAGATCAGATGGGTATATTTCCTGCCGGACACTGGGGCATAAGTCCCGGTATTCTCGATGATATCGAATGTTGAACAAAGAATCTCTCTTTGTCATAATCAGAGCATGAGCGAAAACAACAATCAGTCCACCCACTGGGCGGATATAATGGCCGATAAGATTATCAGAGAGAAGGGTGACAAGCCCTCATATACCTGTGCCAGCGGTATTACACCGTCAGGAACAGTGCATATCGGAAACTTCAGGGAGATCATTACAGTCGAACTTGTCGTGAGATGTCTCCGCGAGAGAGGAAAGGATGTCAGGTTCATCTATTCATGGGATGACTATGATGTATTCAGAAAGGTTCCGAAGAACATGCCGGAGCCGGAACTTCTGGCAACATACCTTCGTAAGCCGATTACCCTCGTTCCCGACACGAAGCACCGCGCCGAGAACTATGCCCGCGGCAACGAAGTCGACGTCGAGAAGATTCTCCCGACTGTCGGCGTCTTCCCCGAGTTCCTGTACCAGGCACAGAACTACAGAACCAATAAGTATGCCGAAGATATAAGGACGGCACTCGAGCACCGTGATGAAATCAGGGCTGCACTCAACGAGTACAGGACTGAGCCTTTACCGGAGAACTGGTGGCCGGTATCTGTATTCTCCTCATTCACTGACAGGGACAATACCACTGTAATCGGATGGGACGGCGAGTACGGCCTTACATACCACGATGACGAACTTGATAAGACCGAGACCATCGACATAAGGACAACTCCCAACACGAAGCTTCCATGGCGTGTCGACTGGCCGATGAGATGGACAAAGGAAGGCGTTGACTTCGAACCGGGCGGAAAGGATCACCTTACAGAAGGCGGTTCCTATGATACTGCAAAGAACGTCGTCAAGGTATTCGGCGGCACGGCTCCTGTCTCCATGAGATATGACTTCGTCCGTCTCAAGGGTATGGGCGGAAAGATTTCCTCCTCGGGTGGGGAAGTTGCAGACCTCTACGATGTTCTCGCCATCTATCCTCCCGAGATTGTCAGATACCTCTTCGTCGGCACGAAGCCGCAGAGCGAGTTTGCAATCTCATTCGACCTTGATGTTCTCAAGATCTACGAGGACTACGACAACTGTGAACGTATCTACTTCGGCATTCTCCCTGTAAAGGAACAGAGACTCCAGAAGGAAAAGAGAATCTACGAGCTCAGTCAGGTAAGTGACAAGGCCATCCCGACAGAGCCGGGCTACCAGATTCCGTTTAGGCATCTCTGCAATTACGTCCAGATCTACGGCGGAGATGCAGAGAAGGTTCTCTCGAGGCTCAGTGATGCAACCGAGAGCCAGAAGGAAAGACTCCGGGTCAGAATCGAGTGTGCGAAGAACTGGCTCAGGGACTATGCTCCTGAAGAGTTCAAGTTCGCTCTCCAGACAGAAAACGATTCCCTCTACGAGGCAACTGAAAGCGAGAGAAAGGCTATCAGGGACTTCGCAGGCTACGTCGAGAAGTATCTTGATAATCTTTCGGAGAAGGATTTCTCCAACTACATCTATCAGGCTGCTGCCGACAACGGACTGGAGAATGCAGACTTCTTCAGAGTCATCTACACGGTGCTCATCGGTAAGGAGAAGGGCCCCAAGCTCGCAGGCTTCGTCAAGGCATGCGGTGCCGAGACAATCCTTCCGATTCTCAGAAGATACTGATTCCTCATTCTTTCAGACAATATGAAGTGACCTCCCAAGGATAATTGCAAAGACGTGAATTCGGCTCAATACTTGGGTTTAGAAAAAAATAATACAAAGCATGGAGCTTTAGCACATGCAATACGGAGGCCACTTATGTATAAGAGCAGTGTAATTTATGTCGGCGTGGATGTCCATAAGGACACAAACAGCGTTTCTATGTATGATTCCGAGGATTCGTCATTCTTTGCAGAAGCCAGGTTAGATGCAGGAACAGAGAACATCTGCAAGTATCTGAGGAAACAGACAAAGGACTTCGGCCTTGAAGACAAGGAATTCATTATCGGTTACGAAGCAGGTCCAACTGGCTTGGGACTGCAGAGAGGTCTTTCGAAAAAAGGGTATACATGCTATGTAATGGCTCCGACAACAATCAAGAAGGCTTCAGGAGAAAGGACAAAGACAGACCGCAAGGATGCGAGGATGCTTGCGATGACGCTTGCGACCGATGCATACAAGCGTGTATACATTCCAGAAGAGGAAGACGAAGCCACAAAGGAACTGACAAGGACTCGTAGCGTTCTCAAGAAACATCTTAAGAGAGCAAAACAGAACCTTCTGTCATTCCTCTTACGACAGAATATGTCCTATCCGTTTCCGGGAAACTACTGGACCCAGCGGTTCAACGACTGGCTGAAAGGACTTGCCTTTACAGACAAGTGGCTCCAACTCTCACTGGAGACATATCGGCAGGAAGTAAGAGATCTGGAAAACAAAATCGAACAGATGGATGCTCTTATTGAAGAGGCTGCCGACAGCGAGAGATACAAGGAAAACGTTGACAAACTTGTATGTTTCACGGGAATCGACACACAAACCGCATTGTCTCTTGTATGCGAAATCGGTGACTTCAAGCGATTTCCAACCGCGGAACAGTTCTCATCATATCTCGGGTTAGTGCCCGGCCAGGATTCGAGTGGAAAGACAGTCAAGTATACAGGTATTACGAAAACAGGGAACTCAAGACTACGTCTATTGCTGGTAGAAGCGGTAAAGGGTATCAAGAGATCGAATCCGTACAACAAATCCAAACGAATCAAGGAGAGACAGATGGGACAGAGCCCTGAGGTGATTGCTTACGCTGACAAAGGTACAAAACGCATCAAGGCGAAAATGAAGAGCATGGAAGAGCGTGGCAAGAATGCCAATGTATCTACTGCAGCAGGAGCGAGGGAACTCGCATGCTTCATCTGGGGAATGATGACAGGCAATATCGCCTGACATATATATAAGAGGCATCACTGCTGTGGTAGAAGTGTCATTGACAAGAGAAGGAATAGTACATGATTCAGCTATCTTCGACAATTCTGTGGGACTGAAATAAACTCCCGTTTTCAGACTGTAAGGGCTTTCGGCGAACCATTGACCTGTAGGTAACCAATCCACGAATATCAGAATGGTCAAGTGCCGTATTACTGAGTCCTTCTCTTATCAATGGCTGCCTTCTGCTATGGCATGAAAATTTGCAAGGAATTATAAATGACAAAAAGAATTGGAAAAACTTGAAAATATCACTTGACAAAGGTCTCATCATATCAGATAACACCCTGCGTCTTTGCCGATGCAGGGTTTTTTCATCACATTAGATGAGGACGGAACATGCTGTGAGAGAAGTGGGTACACTGATGTAGATTCAACCTGTCGTGACTGACAGGGTCGGATTGAATGGAGACAGGCAGTTGTCCGGTTTTTCCGAACAGCTGAGGATTCTTACCTGACTGTCAAATTATGGAATTCCTGATTATCATCTTCGGTAATTTAAGGGTATCAAATACATCTGGAGAAGACGCCGTCGAGAAGGGAATTACGCTGAATATCTGACATGTCAGGACCCTTTTCACTGCTACTGAAGGCAAGGCCCATTTCCTTAGTGCTCATTTTCGGGCTCTTAGTGCTCATTTT
>CAVFYD010000079.1:3635-11122 GCA_963626615.1 Sphaerochaetaceae bacterium | reverse complement strand
AGAGACGGATGAACGAACATAAGTCAGTCATAAGAGTAGGAACGACAGAGGGACGCTTCCGTATGATTATGCCCTCCCTCATGCGTCAGTTCAGGGATATGTATCCTGCATACGACGTCAGAGGAGTTATCGGGAATGCCGAGGAGCTCAGAGAGATGCTCGTGAAGGGCGAACTCGACCTTGCTTTCAGCGGAATATCACCACTGGCACCGGAGTGCATTGAAAAGGAACTTCTTCTTGACGAGAAGCTCTATCTTGTCGTGAGTGAGGACATGCTGAGAGAGTATTTTCCACAGAGCTATCCCGGTTGTATCGAGAGTTTCACTGATGGGGTTGACCTCAGTTTCTTCCGGAATATGCCGTTCTCGCTGAGCCTCGGAAATCTTCACTGCATGCAGATTCTTGATGAGCTTCTCAAGAAAGAGAACATCACTCTCAACTGTGTTCACAGATCCGGACACTTCGACCTTCATCAGGATATGGCAAGGGAGAATATCGCGGCATGCTTCAGCCTCTCGATGTATCTGCCACACCTCAGAGCGATGAACATGAGTTCAGATAACACCCTCTACGCCTTTCCGATTAAGAACCTCGTGAAAACAAATCCCGTCTACATACTCACGTCCCGGGATAAGCCGTATGTCGAAGGAAAGGATGAATTCAGAGCTCTGCTGACGAAATGGGTCGAGAGGAACATTCACACTTCAGGATTTTAGTCAAGATCATCTGATGCGGATGTACTTTTCCCAGAGCCTATATGGGGAGTCTCTGTCTTTTCGGAGTGAGTCTGAAATGGGAATTTGAGTCGTTCTCCAGAGCGAACCTCCAGATCGGCTTTATTGTGATATCAACTCCTCAGAGGGAGATTTCCCTTTCTTCCCCGAGCGTGATGATTCTGAAGAGACGTGCTTCCTTCATGGTAATTTTGCCTTTACCAGTCCTTCTGTCTCCCTTTCGGATGATATGTTATCGACAGAAGGGACATACTTAAGTCGCTTCGAGAGCGCATCGACTCTGGCCGGATGAACGCTCCATCGTTCCTGATGGTTCTCACGGCAGTAGGGAATATGGCATACAGGCGTCCTGACGGTGTCCTTGTCGTGCCAATCGGGACACTGAAGAACTGATTTCAGCTGTTCTGTTCCTTCGGCAGCCGTACCGTGAACGCCGTTATGCCGCCTTCGCTCTTCACACTGACCGTTCCCTGGTGGAGGTCACATATCTTCCTGACGACAGCAAGTCCGATTCCGTTACCCTGCCTCGAGTGTGATTCGTCAGCCTGGTAGAACCTGTTGAAGATGTACTCGAGCTTCTCCGGGGGGATGTCTGGACAGGTGTTCGAAATCGATACCGAGAGGTAATCTCCGTCTTCCTCTATTGCTATCGTAATCCTTCCTCTGTCACTGCAGAACTTTACTGCATTGTCCAGGAGGTTTATCCATACGTGTCGCAGCAGTTCGTCGTTTGCGGCAATTGTGTGCTCTCCGCACTCGATGTCCATGTCGATGTTTTTTGCTGTCCATTTCTTCTCGAGAAGGAGAATGGCGGAGCGTATCTCCTCGGAGATGTTGATGAGGGAAACATCGGTGAGAATCGTGAGGTTTTCGACTCTTGTGAGCGTCATGACATTGTTTGCCATTGTGGCAAGCCTGAGTGATTCCTCCTCGATAACTTCAAGGTATTCCTCCTTCTTCTCTTCTGACAGGTTGCCTTTTCTCAAAAGCTTGGCAAAGCCTGAAATCGAGACTATGGGAGTCTTGAATTCATGGGAGAAGTTGTTGATGAAGTCGCTTCTGAGCATCTGTGTGTTCTCAAGTTCCTCTGCGGCCCTGTTGAAGCTTTTCTCGACTTCCCTGAATATCGGGTAGTCTCCGAGGGGACGCCCGAGGTGGAGGCGTGTGGAGAAGTCTCCCTCCGCCAGCCGGTTGAGCTGGTTTATGAGACGGTAGAAGGGCCTCAGGATGATTGCCCGTCCCATCGAGTTCGTAAGAATGAGGGAGATGATGAGGCTTGAACAGAAGACGAAGACCATTATGTCCATCAGCCCCCAGTCCCTTATTCCATCTTCATTTATTCCGCCCTGTGAGATGAGGTAGAGCAGAAGATATGTCAGAATCATCGCGACGGTAATCATCACGAACACTACTATGGAGAGAAGAAGCATCAGGGCAAGCTTACTTCTTCTTTCCCTGTTTTTCCTGCTTCTCATTTTCTGACCGCCTTGTAGCCCAGTCCCCTTACAGCTACGATTTCAAATTCATTCCAGCCCTCGAAGTGCTTTCTCAGTCTTCCGACATGGACCGTGACGGTCTCCCATCCCGTTTCGCTCTCCTCTCCCCATATCTCATCCATGAGCTGGATGCGGGTGAAAATCTGTCCAGGATAGGATAGGAGTTTGTAGAGAAGAAGAAACTCCTTCTGCGGAAGTTCAACTTCCTCATCCCCTCTTCTTACTGTAAGTGATGCCCTGTCAAGGGTTACATCCCCGATGACAATCTTCTGCTCCCGGTTTATGCTTGAGCGCCTGAGAAGGGCTTTGACATGCAGCAGCAGCTTTTCGTCATCTATCGGCTTTGTTATGTAGTCGTCCGTTCCGGCGATGAACCCCATCTTCTCATCGAGCGGCATCTGCTTTGCCGTCAGCATGAGAATGGGGAGCAGAGAGTCTCTCTCCCTGACTTTCTTCGTGAATTCGTAGCCGTCCATCTTTGGCATCATGACATCGAGTACGACAAGGTCTATGTTCTCTTTTGAGAGCACTTCAAGTGCCTCGACTCCGTTTTCTGCAGTCGTTACATCATAGCCGTCATTCTCGAGTATTGCTCCCAGGAGCATCCTGGTATGTCTGTCGTCGTCACAGACAAGAATGTGGAACATCTTTTCAGCCTCCAGAGATAGAATAACAGATTTTCAGTTTATTTTCAGTTTAGTTTGGTGTGTTATCTTAAACCACGCAATGCGGCATCCCGGGCTTTGACAGAGGAGCCGTAAATTCAGTAAGAGGTGTGTTTTAACTATGAGAAAAGTAAAAGTCATCACGGATTCATGCTCCGATCTCAGACAAGATATGCTTGAAAAGTACGGCATCGATTACGGAAGAATGAGTACCGTCGAGGACGGCACGGTCTCTCCCGCACTCCTGACGTGGAGTGATGAGGATGCTCATGCCCTCTACGAGAAGATCAGAGAGGGAAAGAGAATCACGACAACACAGGTTCCTGTAGATGAATTTAACAGGATATTCACGAAGTACCTTGAGGAAGGTTATGACATCGTCTACATCGGATGTTCGTCAAAGCAGAGCGGAAGCGTCAACACCGGCTTCGTGGCTGCAAAGAAGCTTCTCGATTCCTATCCGGATGCAAAGATATATTCAGTTGATTCGCTCAACGCATCAATGGGCGAAGGAATGCTTGCAATAGAGGCTGCAAAGTATGCAGCGGAAGGAAAGAATGCGGACGAGGTGAGGGATTATGTTCTCTCGATACGCAAAACCGTCCAGCAGTACGTTACAGTTCATACACTTGATTATCTCAAGAGGTCAGGACGTGTATCTGCTTCCTCTGCTTTCTTCGGTAATCTCATGGGAATCAAGCCGATTCTCATTTCCGATAAGGACGGTGTCCAGGTTGCGGTCAAGAAAGTGAAGGGCAGAAAGAACTCCTTCAAGGAGATAGTTGCCCTTCTCAAGGAGAATGCAACAGACGCGGAGAACCAGACTGTCTACGTCGCACATGCGGACTGCAGTAAGGATGAGATTGACGAGCTTATCGCTCTCATCAGAAGCGAAATCAAGCCGAAGAATGTCGAAGTGGGGTATATCGGACCGATCATCGGTGCATCAATCGGACCTGATGCCGTAGGTATCTGGGCATTCGGACGGGAAGTCACATTCACAAGTCAGAACTGAGAAACGGAGGGGATATGAGCCAGAGCAGGACAATTGACGGTAAGCTTCTAGCAAGAATGATCAGAGCGGGGGTGGAGAACCTGAGAAAACACGTGAAGAGTGTCAACGACCTCAACGTTTTCCCGATTCCCGACGGGGACACAGGTGACAACATGCTGCTCACCTCCATCGGGGGCATGGAGAAGGTGGACGGTCACTGCTTGTCGGTTTCCGACATGTCGCACTCCGTCTCTGACGGAATGCTTCTTTCCGCCAGAGGAAACTCCGGCGTTATCCTGTCCCAGATATTCGAGGGAATGGCTTCGGCCCTCGAAGGCGTCGAGAACGCCGACAGCAACGCTCTTGTGAAGGCTCTCGAAAGCGGAACGAAGTTTGCATATGAAGCCGTCATGACACCGACGGAGGGTACGATGCTCACAGTCATGCGCTGTGCGACCGAGTACGTTGCAGAAAGAGAATACTCATCCCCGATGGATGTTCTGGCAGACTTCCTCGAAGAGGCGAGACGTACACTTGATAAGACTCCGTCCATGCTTCCGGTTTTGAAGAAGGCGGGAGTCGTCGACTCCGGCGGAGCGGGACTCGTCTATATTGTTGAAGGCATGCTCAGGGGAGCATTCTCCGATGAAGAAAGTGACGATGATGACGAGTCGTTCGAATTCACGGCTCCCGGACAGCAGAATCTTGACCTCGACCTCTTTACTGAGGACAGTGTTCTCGAATACGGCTACTGCACGGAGCTTCTTGTGCGCCTCCAGAGAGCCAAGGTAGATATTGACTCCTTCGATGTCAACGTGATTCTCGATTACCTCAGGGAAATCGGAAACAGCGTAGTCACCGTGAAGAGGGGAAGTGTCGTGAAGATTCATGTCCACACGAAGACTCCGGATAAAGTCCTTTCCTTCTGCCAGCAGTACGGAGAATTTCTCAAGATAAAGATCGAGAACATGTCTCTCCAGCACAGCAACACGGAGCTTCCCGATACAGAAGACAGTGCTCCTAGTGTCGAAAAGGCCGAAAGACGGAAGTACGGTGTCGTTGCAGTCGCGTCGGGAGAGGGTATAAAGAAGATGTTCCAATCTTCCGGGGCTGACGAAATCGTCGACGGGGGACAGAGCATGAATCCGTCCACATCGGCATTCCTCACTGCATTCAGAAACGTGAATGCGGAGACTGTCTTCGTTCTGCCGAACAACGGCAACATTCTTCTCACCGCAAAGCTTGCCGCCGGCATGTACAAGTTCTCTGATGTGAGGGTGATCGAATCCAGAAGTACGGGAGAAGGCTATGCCGCTCTCTCGATGTACTCGGGGGAGGAGGAGAGTGCCGACGAAATCGTGGAGGAGATGACAGAGGCAATGAAGAGCTCTGTCACCGCAGCGGTATCGAAAAGCATCCGTAACGCTGAAGGCGTCAGGGAAGGCGAGTACATCGGCTTCAGAGGAAAGGATATTCTCACTTCGAAGGAGTCACGTACAGACGCAGTGATTGAAACGATTGTCTCAATCGGTATCGATGACTACGATATTGCGCTTGTTATATACGGTAAGGCAGTCGATGAAGACGAAGCAAAGAGCGTCGAGAAAGAGATTTCATCCCGCTGGAAGGGAAAGGAAGTCTACCTTGTCGACGGCGGACAGGATATCTACGACTACATCCTGATTCTTGAATAGAGGCAGAGAGATGTATTTACTCTATATAGCTGCAGCCGTTACGGCTTACCTTGTTGCAGGCTGGAATCCTGCCATAACCTTTTCGAAGGCTGTATACAAGAAAGACATAAGGACAATGGGAAGCGGGAACCCGGGGTTCACGAACTTCAAGAGAAGCTTCGGTAACCTTGCGTGGCTCATACTCGCTCTCGACCTCATGAAGGGAGCACTCGTTGTTCTTCTCTTTGCATATCTTTTTGAAAGAGAATGCTGGGGCTTCTACGAATTCGGAGCAGTCTACACGGGCTTCTTTGCGGTTCTCGGACACGCGTATCCCGTCTGGTACGGTTTCAAGGGAGGAAAGGGATTCCTTGTCGGACTCTCGACACTCTGGGTTGCCGACTGGAGAGTGGGGGCCATAGCGACTCTCATCATGATTGTTCTCCTTCTCACAACGAAGTATATGTCTCTCTCGACTGTCACGGCGCTTCTGGTATCACCGCTTCTCTTTCTGGCATTCGGCGCCGAGAAGGATGTCATCATCGGCTACTCTTTAACTGCACTTTTTGTTCTGTGGCGTCACAGGGAGAATTTCAAGCGGCTCTTCGCCGGTAAGGAAAACAGATTCCACCTCGGCTCACATTGAAGAAGAACATGAATGTTTCTTTTTATCTGATAGGAGGAAACACAAATGAAGAAATACCTTGCCGGCATTGATGTCGGCTCCACAACTGTAAAACTCGTTATCCTCGACGAAAACGATACTCCTGTCTACGAGGAGTATCGTCGTCATCAGGCTCATCCGAGGGAGATTCTCGCCTCTCTTCTCTCCGAAGCGGAGGAGAAGCTTGGTGAGTGCTCCCTTTCTCTCTCTTTTACAGGGTCGGGTTCTATAAACCTTGCATCGTCACTTCGTGTTAAGTTCGTCCAGGAAGTCGTTGCAGTCGCAACTGCAATATCGAAATACGCTCCCCAGACCGACGTTGCAATAGAGCTCGGCGGAGAGGACGCCAAGATAATCTACTTCAAGGGCACTCTCGAAGAGAGAATGAACGGTGTCTGTGCTGGCGGCACGGGTTCCTTCATTGACCAGATGGCGTCCCTCCTGCAGACAGATGCCCTCGGCCTCAACAGGGAAGCTGAGAACTACAAGCAGATCTATCCCATAGCCGCACGCTGCGGAGTATTTGCCAAGACAGACATCCAGCCCCTCATCAATGAAGGTGCCACGAAGGCTGATCTTGCGGCTTCAATCTTCCAGGCTGTCGTTACTCAGACAATCTCCGGTCTTGCATGCGGTAAGCCAATCCGCGGCTGTGTCGCATTCCTCGGCGGGCCATTACATTTCCTTCCCGAGCTCAAGGCGGCCTTTGTAAGGACACTCAAACTCACTCCCGAGACCACAGTCGACCCCGAGAACTCCCATCTCTTTGCCGCAACAGGTGCTGCACTCGAGAGCCGGGAAGAGGAGAGCGTGGAACTTTCCGTTCTTATATCGAGGCTCAGAGAGGGCGTTCAGGAGACGTTCGAGCTTCCGCGTCTTCCGTCTCTTTTCCAGAGCCGTGAGGAGTACGACGCATTCTGCTCCCGTCACGACAGGGCCAGGGTCAGGAGAGGGGACATCTCCACATATAAGGGAAACTGTTACCTCGGTATCGATGCAGGCAGCACTACAACAAAGCTTGCTCTCATATCTGAAGAAGGGGAGCTCCTATATTCCTACTACACCAGCAACAGGGGTAACCCCATCGAAGCCGCAAAGAACGGCATAAGGGAGATGAAAGCTCTCATGCCGAAGGAAGCTGTGATTGCAGGAAGCTGTTCCACAGGCTATGGTGAAGCGCTTTTAAAAACTGCATTCTCCCTCGACGGCGGTATCGTAGAGACAATCGCCCACTGCACAGCAGCATCGTTCTTCGACAGCA
>CAVFYD010000079.1:0-3630 GCA_963626615.1 Sphaerochaetaceae bacterium | reverse complement strand
GACTGCGTTCTCGATATCGGGGGGCAGGACATGAAGTGCATCAGACTCAGAAACGGCGTTGTCGACTCCATAATGCTCAACGAGGCATGTTCCTCCGGCTGCGGTTCGTTTCTGGAGAACTTTGCCTCTTCTCTCGGCTACACGGCCGAAGAATTCGGAAAGATGGCTCTCTTTGCTCCGCATCCGCTCGATCTCGGAACAAGATGCACTGTCTTCATGAACTCCAATGTCAAGCAGGCACAGAAGGAAGGAGCGTCGGTAGAGGATATCTCTGCCGGGCTGGCATACTCCGTAATCAAGAATGCTCTCTATAAGGTGATAAAGCTCTCGTCAGCCGAGGAGCTGGGAAAGCACATAGTCGTACAGGGGGGAACCTTTCACAACAGGGCAGTTCTCTCCGCATTCGAGAAGATAGCGGGAGCCGAGGTCATCTGTCCCGACATCTCGGGCGTTATGGGGGCATTCGGTGCCGCGCTCATTGCAAGAAAGAACTCAAACGGTGAAAAGAGCAGAATGCTCTCCTTTGAAGATATCGAGTCTCTTGAGTATAAGACTTCGTCCTTCCGCTGCGGCGGCTGCTCCAACAACTGCATGCTCACTGTCAACATCTTCTCCGGCGGAAGAAGACATATCAGCGGAAACCGCTGTGAGAAGCCCCTGGGAAAAAATACTGAAGTCGAGAAGGGTGAGAATATGGTCGACTTCAAGAGAAGGCGTATCTTTTCTTACGAGAGCCTGTCAGAAGAAGAGGCCGTGAGGGGAACAATCGGTATTCCGAGAGTTCTCAACATGTATGAGAATTATCCCTTCTGGGCAACATTCTTCCGCGCATTGAGGTTCCGTGTAGTGCTCTCTCCGTTTGCCTCAAGATCAATCTACATGAAGGGAATGGAGTCAATTCCGTCCGAGTCGCTGTGCTATCCGGCAAAGCTTGCCCACGGTCACGTCGAGTGGCTCATAGAGCAGGGAGTGAAGACAATCTTCCATCCCTCTGTCTACTATGAGCACAAAGAGACGGAGAACCCCCAGAACCGCTACTACAACTGCCCGATAGTAATCTCGTATCCCGAGAACATAAAGAACAATGTCGAGAGCCTCAAGGAGAAGGGCGTGAGATACATTCATCCCTTCATGGCCTTCACATCCGAGGAGATTGTCACAGAACGCCTGAGTGAAATCTGCAGGGAGGAGTGGGGAATACCGAAGAGCGAAGTGAAGTCCGCCGTCGATGCAGCCTGGATAGAACAGAAAAAGGCCAAGGAAGATATAAAAAGGGAAGGCGCGAGACTCCTCGAGAAGATAGAAAGGGAAGGAAAGAAGGCCATCGTTCTTGCCGGAAGACCCTATCATATCGACCCGGAAATCAACCATGGTATTCCGGAGCTCATCGCATCCTACGGCCTTACGGTTCTCACGGAGGACAGTATCCCCCGCACCTTCGAGCCGACAAGGCCCCTCAGAGTCGTCGACCAGTGGGTCTATCATTCGCGTCTCTACTACGCAGCGGAGTTCGTCACGAAGCACGACAACATAGAACTCCTGCAGTTGAACTCATTCGGCTGCGGACTGGATGCCGTAACGACAGACCAGGTCAACGAAATCCTCTCCGCGGCAGGAAAGCTCTACACCGTTCTCAAGATAGATGAAGTTGCTAACCTGGGTGCCGTCAGAATCAGAATCCGTTCACTGCTTTATGCAATGGAGGAGAGAGAACGCAGCAGAAATAAGAGAGAAGGCCGGTTCAAACCATATAAGCGTGCAGAGTTCACGAAGGCGATGAAGGATCAGGGCTATACGATTCTCTGTCCGCAGATGACACCGATACACTTCAACATCGTAGAGCCTGTCTTCCGTAAGTACGGCTACAACCTCGTTGTCCTCGACAACGACAACCGTTCTGCTATCAATGCAGGCCTCAAGTACGTCAACAATGATGCCTGCTATCCCTCGATTGTGATGGTGGGACAGTTTATGGATGCAGTGCTCTCCGGTAAGTATGACACCGACCATCTTGCCATCATAATGACTCAGACGGGCGGCTGCTGCAGGGCAAGCAACTACGTCTCACTTATCCGCCGTGCACTCGACAAGGCCGGGTATTCACATATTCCGGTAATATCTCTCAACGCAAACGGAATGGAGAAGAACGAGGGCTTCACGCTCTCCTACGGCCTCATCCGGGACGGAGCGAGGGCGATAGTCTACGGTGACCTCTTCATGAGGTGTCTCTATCATGTGAGACCGTATGAAAAGGTAAAGGGAAGCGCAAATGCACTTCATGAGAAGTGGGAGAAGATTGCCATCGACTCAATCATCAATCCGAAGAGCAGATACACCTACAGGGAAGTATGCAAGCTCATAGTCGACGCATTCGACAGCTTCCCCATCGACGAGAGCATCAGAAAGCCGCGTGTCGGAATTGTGGGTGAAATTCTCGTGAAGTACATGCCTCTTGCCAACAACCATCTTGTAGACCTCCTGGAGAGAGAAGGTGCCGAGGCCGTTGTTCCGGATTTTCTCGATTTCTTCAACTTCAGTGCTTTCAACAGGCAGTACAAGGTTAAGTATTTCGGAGCCGGAAAGAAGTATTACTTCATTTCGAAGGGAACGCTCATGGCTTTCGATCACTTCCGTAAGCCGGCAGTCGATGCCCTGAAGACGAGTAAGCGCTTCTCCCCGCCCGAGTCCATATATGACATTGCACGACAGACCGAACCCTTCCTGTCGCTCGGTAACCAGTACGGAGAGGGATGGTTCCTCGCCGGTGAGATGATCGAGCTCATAACGCACGGTACTCCCAACGTCGTATGCATACAGCCCTTTGCCTGCCTTCCGAACCATGTTGTCGGAAAGGGCGTCATAAAGGCAATCCGTAATGCATACCCGGAGAGCAACATCGTCGCCGTCGACTACGACCCTGGTGCAAGCGAAGTCAATCAGCTCAACCGTATAAAGCTGATGCTCTCGGGAGCAAAGAAGAATATGGAAAAGGTACAGAATCCCTGATCTTCACAAGGCCGGTTCCTCAACAGGAAGACCGGCCTTGCTGCGTATTGCCTTCATGAGTGGTTGAGTCTCATGAATCTTGGCTTCAGAAGCCGTAAAGGCTGTCATTCAGCACAACTGAACAAAAATCATAATATTCCCTCAATTCATACAATCCTTTCTCTCCCGATATGATAAGATAAACAGAGTTCGGTTGTTTCAGAACTGGAAGAGAGAGAAAATGTATTACTACGGAAAGGAACCCCATAAGACAGCACATGTTCGCTACTGTCCTGAGATGGTTTTATCATCATTAAGGGCGAAAGACGGTAGTTTTCTTGTCTGGAACAAGTCCGGCAAGAAGAAAGTGAAGGGGGGACTGCAGAATCTGTGTGTTCATCCCTTCGTATGGTTTAACAAGGATGACGAAGAGAAGCCCTGTATATCGAAGGAGTGCTTTCTCGAGTCTTCCTTCCCTTCAATAAATCTGACGTATCTTCTTTGTGAGGAGAATACAGTCCCTACATTCTTTCAGCGGCTCTTTCTCTTTCTGAACACTCTCTCCGGAGTAGAATGCCGCTACCCTAAAACTGACTGGGGAGACTGCTCTGTGGTCTTCAGACGGAAGAACGCTGCAATTACTAA
>CAVFYD010000078.1:0-11283 GCA_963626615.1 Sphaerochaetaceae bacterium | reverse complement strand
CTTTTCCCATATGCGCAAGGAAAATCTTGAAATTAAAACCATGCCTCAATGGTGCAACAGGGTGTGCACAGAAGAAGTGAAAAAACACTGTTCCACTGATGCATTTCAAATTCAGACTTAATTGTTGAACTTCATTTTGTTCGCCATTATACTGAACCTGTTATGAAAATCCCCGTATGGGGGAAATATATCTTCGGAGGATATACAATGAAAAAAGTATTTACAGTACTTCTTGTTCTCTGCCTCTCCCTCTCACTCTTCGCACAGGGTGCTCAGGAAGCTGCAGCAGCTTCAGCAGCTGAAACAACAACCTATTCAATCGCAATGATCACCGACAGCGGTGATATCACAGACCAGTCTTTCAACCAGTCAACATATGAAGCTTGTAAGGACTATGCAGCCGCTAAGGGACTCAATTTCAAGTACTACAAGCCGGCTGGAGACTCTGACACAGACCGCTCGGCATCCATCGAACTCGCTATCGATGACGGCTACAACGTCATCGTCATGCCCGGCTACCTCTTCGGTGCTTCGATTGCAGCAGTTGCTCCCGAGTATCCTGATGTCAAGTTCGTCGCTCTCGACGTTTCCGAAGGCGATGTAGGCGGATCGATTGCAAACGTCTACTGCATGGTTTACCAGGAAGAAATCGCAGGCTACCTCGCTGGCTACGCTACAGTTTCCCTCGGCTATACAAACCTCGGCTTCTGCGGCGGTATGGCAGTTCCTGCAGTTATCCGCTACGGCTACGGCTTTGTCCAGGGCGCAGATGCAGCAGCAGCTAAGCTCGGCAAGACAGGTACTATCCAGTACACATATGCAAACCAGTTCTTCGGCGATGCTGACGTAACAGCAGCTATGGACACAATGTATGCCAACGGTGCTGAAGTTGTCTTCGCATGCGGCGGCGGTGTCTACAACTCGGTTGCAGAAGCAGCTGCCAAGGTCGGCAAGAAGGTTGTCGGCGTCGATGTTGACCAGAAGGCTACAATCGACGGCGCTTACGGCGAGGGTATCACACTCACATCTGCAATGAAGGGTCTCTATGCTTCCACACAGGCAGCTCTCAAGACTATCGTTGAAGACGGCGCATGGGACACAGTCGCAGGTACATTCGCTACTCTCGGCCTCGTTTCCGGCACAGATATGGATGCTAACTTCGTAGGAATCCCGACAGGTAATGGCACAGAGTGGGCTGATACATTCACACTCGCTGACTACACAGCAATCGTCAATGACCTCTACACAGGCGCTCTCACAATCAGCAACGACATAACAGTTGCTCCGGCTGACAACGCAAAGGTTCTCACAGTCAGGGATCTCGGAAACATCAAATAAGCTTCCGCCACTAGGAAAAGGGTCACTCAGGTGGCCCTTTTTTGTTGCCCTGGCCCCCGTCCTATTTTCCTTTTTCATCTTGTGATAAGCCATAAGGTATAATAAAATTACCCAAATGACTTGCATTCCCTCAGGGGAAAAGGATAAGGAGGCATACATTGGCAGAACAGTATGCAATAGAGATGCTGAATATCACCAAACGCTTTCCGGGTATCGTTGCCAACGACAACATCACCCTGCAGCTGAAAAAAGGTGAAATTCATGCACTTCTCGGAGAGAACGGAGCAGGTAAGTCCACACTCATGAGTGTCCTGTTCGGTTTGTACCAGCCCGAGGAAGGTACCATCAGGAAGGATGGTAAGGAAGTAAAGATCAAGGATCCCAACGACGCCAACGCCCTCGGTATCGGAATGGTCCACCAGCACTTCAAGCTCGTCGAATGCTTCAGTGTACTGGACAACATAATCATGGGTGTCGAACCGGTGAAATACGGTTTTCTTCAGAAGAAGGAAGCAAGGAAGAAGGTCATCGAGCTCAGCGAGAAATACGGCCTTCACGTAGAGCCGGATGCCCTGATCGAAGACATCACCGTCGGTATGCAGCAGAGAACTGAAATCCTGAAGATGCTCTACCGCGACAACGAGATCCTCATCTTCGACGAACCGACTGCCGTCCTTACTCCCCAGGAAATAACCGAGCTCATGCAGATCATGAAGAATCTCGCGGCTGAGGGAAAATCCATTCTCTTCATCTCCCATAAGCTTGCCGAAATCATGGCTGTCGCTGACAGATGCACGGTTCTGAGGAAGGGAAAGTACATCGGTACTGTCGAAACGAAGAACACCAGTATCGGGGAGCTTTCGGCAATGATGGTCGGAAGAAACGTCAACTTCCACGTCGAGAAGAAACCTCTCACTCCCGGTGAGCCGGTTCTCTTAGTCAGGAACATGACTGTCGCCTCCAGAATCCACAGGAACAACGCAGTAAAGAATGTCTCGCTTACGGTGAGACGCGGTGAAATCGTCTGCATTGCCGGTATCGACGGCAATGGTCAGACGGAGTTCGTACACGGTCTGACGGGACTGGACCCTCTCGTAAGCGGAACAATAACTCTTGAAGGAAAGGACATAACGAAGGCATCCATCCGGGAAAAGAGCATCCTCGGCATCAGCCACATTCCGGAGGACAGACACAAACACGGCCTCGTTCTCGACTACTCTCTCGAGGACAACCTCGTTCTCCAGACATACTTCGAACCCGAGTTCACCAGTAAGGCAGGTTTCCTGAAACGTGATGCCATCAGACAGTATGCTGAAAAGATCATTGATGAATACGACGTAAGAAGCGGTCAGGGTCCTGTTACCATTGCTCGCTCCATGAGCGGCGGTAACCAGCAGAAGGCAATCGTCGGAAGGGAAATCGAGAAGAATCCCGAGCTTCTCATTGCAGTCCAGCCTACCCGCGGCCTCGACGTCGGAGCCATCGAATACATCCACAAGCAGCTCGTGGCTCAGAGGGATGAAGGAAAGGCAGTCCTCCTCGTATCGCTTGAACTGGATGAAGTCATGGACGTCTCGGACAGAATCCTCGTCATGTACGAAGGAGAAATCGTCGGAGAGTTCGACCCGAAGAAGACAACAGAGGAAGAACTCGGCCTCTACATGGCAGGAGCAAAGAGAATGGAGGTGAAGGCATGAAAAAGAACATCTGGAAAACAAACGGCATGCAGTCCCTGATAGCCTCGCTTGTCTGCATCATACTTGGGCTTCTCATAGGATTCCTTGTCCTTCTCATAATCAACCCGTCCGGTGCTGCAGGTTCGATTCTCGCTCTCATCAAGAACTTCATGGGCTACAGCAGCAGCCGTCTCAGGGTAAAGAATCTCGGTTCCACACTTGTCAAGACAGTTCCTCTTCTCATGTGTGCCCTGAGTATTCTCTTCTCATACAAGGTCGGACTCTTCAACATCGGCTGCTCGGGTCAGTACACGGCAGGATGCTGTGCAGCCCTCTATGCTGCACTGAAGTGGGGATGGGGCTGGCTAGCGTGCCTGATGCTGGCGCTTGTCGCAGGCGCACTCATGGGCGCTCTCGTCGGAGTTCTGAAGGCTTATCTCAACGTCAACGAAGTCATCTCCGGCATCATGCTCAACTGGATAATCCTGTACCTGACGAACACAATACTCTCGGCTGTTCAGGATCCGTCGAAACCCTACACTCTTTCACTCAGGAAGAATGCGCCTCAGGCTCTCCTGCCGACACTGGGACTCGACACTCTCCTCAACAACAATACGGTCACGATTGCGATTCCGCTTTCAATAGTCTTTGCCGTTCTCGTGATGATTGTCCTCAACAAGACGACATTCGGCTACGAACTGAAGGCTACCGGATTCAACAAGAACGCGGCAAAGTACTGCGGTATGAAGGAAAACAGGAACATTGTCCTCTCTCTTCTCATTTCAGGTGCCTTCGCAGGCCTCGGAGCAGGAATGCTGTACCTCACCGGAATCGAAGACTGGGAGTGCACGAGAGCAAGTGTCCCGGCAATGGGATTCAACGGTATCGCGGCAACATTCCTCGGCGGTCTCAACCCTATAGGATCGATTTTCGCTTCGTTCTTCATCGAGCACATCACTATCGGAGGCTCGCACGTCGACCTCACGAAGTACTGTTCCCAGATATCAGACCTGATCTCGTCAATCATAATATACCTCTGTGCATTCGTTCTCTTCTTCAAGCTCAAGATGAATGACATCATCGCCCGCATCGAGGAGAAGAAGGCTCTCAGGGAGAAAAAAGAGAAAGGAGGTAACAACTAATGCTTTCAGTAGTTCTGCTTATTCAGTACACGCTCATATTCTCCTCCGTTCTCATCCTCGTCGCTCTCGGCGGATGTTTCTCGGAGCACTCGGGTGTAATCAACCTGGGGCTCGAGGGAATCATGGTAATCGGAGCTCTCGGAGGAGCAGTCACCATGAAGTATCTTCCGCTGGGTATCCCGACATTATTCTATATTCTGATAGTGATGCTTGCGGCAATGGCTGCCGGTGTTCTCTACTCTGCTCTTCTCGGCTTTGCATCAATCAACTTCAAGGCTGACCAGACACTCGTCGGAACAGCTCTCAATCTTCTCGGAACGGCAGGTGCAACTGTCTTCGTAAAGGCAATCAACACCGCAACAAGCGGAGGAAGCAACGTCTCGTCCGACATCTACTACGTCGAGCCGAAGAAGAAGTTCATCGAGAACATCGGAGCATTCGAGTTCAACTGGTTCATGGTCATCACGATAATCGCACTCGTAATCGCATACATCGTACTCTACAAGACACGCTTCGGCCTGAGGCTCATGGCATGCGGAGAGCATCCGCAGGCTGCAGACAGCGTCGGTATCAACGTATATAAGATGAGATGGGCGGGAGTGCTCATCTCCGGCGCTTACGGAGGCCTGGGAGGAATCTGCTACATCCTCGCTGGAGTCTCGATGTGGAAGTTCGAGAACGGTGTCGTCGGCTTCGGTTTTCTGTCCCTCGCCGTCATGATCTTCGGTCAGTGGAAGCCTCACAAGATTGCGCTTGCAGCACTCCTCTTCGGCTTCTTCCGCGCTCTCGGAAACACCTACAACGGCTTTGCTTTCCTCTCGGCGCTCAACCTCCCGAGTACGGTCTACAACATGATGCCCTACATCATCTCGCTCATCGTTCTTGCACTCACGAGCAAGTCAAGCCGTGCACCGAAGGCGGAAGGTATTCCGTACGACAAGTCACAGCGCTGATAGACATCAGCATCAACCGGGGGCTGGAAAATCAGCCCCCTTTTCAGTGAGGTATACAGAACGGATTACAACAATTTTCTTTCTTTTTCACTGCTTTGCTCTTATATTTATTCTAAGGAGGACACGATGAGAACAAACATCATCATCCATTCTGTTTCAGGTAACATCTACCTGATTGCCGAAGCACTCAAAGACAAGCTTATCAGGAAAGGAATAGACGCACGAGTCTACAGAATAGAGGACACAGACCTGCATATCGCAGCTGCAAAGGACAACGAAGCCAACGAATACTACGAAGACATAACATCTCTTCCGCTCGCATCAAACGAGAAACTGAGGAAAGCCGACACGATAGTTCTCGCCTGCCCCGCAGTCTTCTCCCTTCCGTCGGCTGAGATGGTTACATTCCTCAATGCAACACTCCCGATGCGGGAAACAAAGGAACTCGAAGGAAAGAGATTCTATGCCTTCGCTTCGTCGAAATATGGAGAGGAAGAGGGAAAGAGCGCAATTACAGGTCTTCAGCTCTGGGCTGACAGCATGGCTCTCGATATCATAGCAGAGCCTGTCTACGTACATGACGACGGCATTCTCATCGCAAAACGCCCGGGTGTCGGTATTGACAGCGTTCTGGACGCAATGGTGAAAAACCTTACAGAATAATGCAATCACAGAAAGTAAACCGGAAGAATAAACAGCTCCCCTGTTCAACAACAGGGGAATGTTCATTTCTGTTTCATCAGTTCATCCGCAAGTGACAGTATTTCTTCCTTATGTTTCTCACGCTGTTTTTTCAGGGTATATGTATATAGCGGACAAGCGGCAATCATCATGAGAATACCGGCAAGTCCGACTATGACGGAAACAGAAAGAGCATGGCTGCCGAATACATTTCCAAGCTCTGAAAGATAAATGCTCAGCCCCGTGCCCAAGGTGAGCGTTCCGACAACACCGACGACAATCGAAACCGCCGTGGCCGCGTTCTCGCATCTTCTGTCGAGAGCCTTCAGCCTTTCCAGTCCATCTGCCTTCTTCCCTGTATACTTGTCTCTGATTTTCTCTATCTCGTTCCTGTCCTCGGCCGAATATGTCATTCTGAAAGTATCACTTTCGCTCATGTTTCATCCCCTGTATTAAGTTTCAATCTTACAGTGAAGGTACTGCCCTTTCCGAGTGTACTCTCAACCGTTATCTCACCCCTCATTATGTCCACTATCCTCTTCACGAGCGCGAGGCCGAGCCCGTTTCCGAGACAGGCGTGTGACCTGTCACCCTGATAAAACTTTTCGAAGATGTGCTCTCCCACTTCCTTCGTCATTCCGATTCCGCTGTCGGCGACAGATACTCCGACATATCCGCCGGCAGTATACATAGACACCGTTACCCTTCCTCCTTTCGGAGTGAACTTGAAGGCATTGGAAAGAAGATTGTTCCATACAAGAGAGAGAAGGTTTTCATCTGCCGTTATCATGACATCGTCGGGAATATCGGTCTCGATGTCGATATCATCCCTTTCCCAGATGTTCTCGAACTGCAGCAGGCAGAGCCTCAGCTGCTCGGAAAGGTTGTACTCCTTTCCCTCCGGGAATATCTTCTGGTTTTCCAGTTTGTTCAGCTCTAAAACATTCATGATCATGCTTGTCATCCTGCGGGAGGAATCGATGATGCTTCTCGCATACTCAAGCCTTTTTTCCTCCGGAAGATTCGGCTCCTCGAGAAGCGTCCCGTAGTTCTGCATCACGGCAAGAGGTGTCTTCATCTCATGCGAGACATTCGCGATGAAATCGGAGCGGAGAGTTTCCACGCTCCCGAGTTCCTCTGCCATCCTGTTTATGCCCTCGATTATCTCGCTGTAGTGACTGTCGAGCCCGATAACCCCTGCAGAAGATATCTTCACACTGAAATTTCCCTTCGTTATCTCCCTCAGGGCATCACGGATTCTTTTAGTCATCCTGTCAGTCGTCAGTCTGCGTCTGATTATGTCGATCAGGAGAAAGAGAAGACTGAGAACAAAGACATTCAGAAATGTTGCCTTCGCAGCCTTTCGGAAATTAACCTCGTTGAACGTTATTCCCCATTCTCCCGAAAGAAGGGTAAGGAAGAGTATCATCGAACAGGTGACGACGAATGACACAAGAAAAAAGAAGATAATATACTGGTAGATTCTTCTCAGAAGCTCACTCTTCATTGATCACCACCTTGTACCCGAGTCCGTGCACCGTCTTGATTTCAAAAGATGAACAATCTGCAAGTTTTGCCCTGAGTTTTGTCATGTAGACATCAACTGCTCTCAAAGCGGTATCTGAATCGGAAGACCAGAATTCATCCATGAGCTGTGTCCTCGTGAAAGTCTTCTTCGGATAGCTAAGAAGCTTATACAGAATCGAGAATTCCCTCGTCGTAAGCTGTATTTCCTCGCCGTTGAGATAAGCCGTATGCTCGTCACTGTCCATCACGAAGTTCTTCAGCTGTATCTTCTTCTGTGAGGCAATCTTCGCCCTCCTGAGGATTGCCCCGATTCGGAGAAGCATCTCTTCGAGGTCCACAGGTTTCACCATGTAATCATCAATTCCTATCCTGTAGCCCCTTTCCTTGCTCATGATGTCGTCCTTCGCCGTCATGAACATGATGGGAACATCCTTGCTTGTACTTCTCACGGTACGTGCAAATTCAAAGCCGTCAGTACCGGGCATCATTATGTCCGAAATGATGAGGTCGAAGATATTGTCGTAAAGTGCATCATATGCACTCTCGGCATCGAGGCATCCGACAGCCTCGAAGCCGTTCTGTCCCAGAAACGAACAGACCGTCCTGTTTAAATCTCTGTCATCCTCTACAACCAGTATCTTGAACATATAAAAGCCCTCACTCTCTCTGAATATACTACAGAATTATTAATATTTTGTTTAAGTTTCCCTTTCTCATGAAAAAGCTCTCTGTTTCAATGGAGGAGAGAACAGAGAGCAGGAAAAAGTATATGTATGTCACAGTGTAGACAAAACCCGGGAACCCGATGGTAAGAGGGGTGAAAAGTACGGTATCCCCAGTCTGGCATCAGCTGACATATCCATTTTTCTTGAGCCACTCGGCTTCGTCGCGGAGAGTCTCTTCGTAGGAACGTGTCGTATAACCCAGTTCCTTCTGTGCCTTCGTATAATCGTAGGAGTTGTTCCTCTCGAGGTTATAGACACTGAAAGATGTCATGAGAGGAGTTTTCCCTGTCTTCTTGGCCTTCTTCTCCTGGGATGATGCAATTTTCTTTGCCAGGGAGAGAGGAAGGTATGCCTTGCATGTCCCGCAGTGAAGATCCTTGTCGAGAATGGTGCAGAGTTCCTTGAGTGTGACTTCCTCGTTTGCAAGGATATAACACTCACCTCTTCTACCCTTGTCTGCAGCGGCGATTACCCCCTTGGCAAGGTCTCTGACATCGGCAAGGTTGAATGAGCCCTGCATGCCGATCGGCATCTCGCCATTGATGATGCTTATTATTGTCTTCGTTGTTGTTCCGATGGCATTGTCCTCGGGACCGAGAATCCCGCTCGGGTGCACAACACATGCGTTGAGTCCGTCCCTGGCAGCATCAAGGACGTGCTGTGTTGCAATTGCCTTTGTCTTGCTGTACCAGCCGACAACAAGATTATCGTCGTAGGGGAAGAAATGTCTGACTTCCCTGATTCTCTTTCCCTTCGGCTCTTCCGGAATTGCCCCTGTTGAAGATACGTATACAAGCTTCGAGCATTCCTTGTGTGCCTTTGCAGCCGCGATTATGTTGTCTGTCCCGTCGACGTTGACTGCCATCAGTTTCTCGCTGTAGTCGGGATTGACTGTCACAAGGCTTGCGCAGTGGATGCACACTGTCTCTTCGGCTCCTGCATTGAAGAATTCCATGCAGTCTTCTCGAGAACACAGATTACCCTCGAAGAGCTCGACTTCCTGGGGAATATACTTGACAGCCGGGTCACCCTTAAGGATGAATGCCCTTACCCTTTCGCCTCTGCTGAGAAGCTGTCTGCAGATATGAGAGCCGAGAAATCCTGCGGCGCCTGTTAGTAAATATGTCTTTCCTTTCATTTTCGATTACCTCGCTTATTCTTGATTTGCACGAGAATCATAAGAAGCAACCGTTTAAGAAAAATTAGCAGAATGTTTAAGTTTTATTAATTTCAAAATTATTTCATCTGGCCTGATTTCAACTTTTTACTTGGCCAGATTTCAACTTTTTACTTGGCCAGATTTCAACTTTTTACTTGGCCTGATTTCTACTTTTTACTTGGCCTGATTTCTACTTTTCATTCAGCAAGATTTTCAGTTTTTATCTATAATAATTGATATTTAATTATAGTACAATCAGATAAACATATTATGTAATTATTATGGCTTGAGTGCTGTGATAGGTACTACATAGACGCCGTCAGGACGACGGAATGCCGCCGAAGAAAGACCGCATATGATACAAAGAAAGGTTGGACTTGATCCTGTTTCACTCTCGAATTTCTGCTTCAGTGCAAGCAGAGACCGGGCAGCTGCATCCACCTGATTGAACCCGAGTTTGATTTCAAAGAGTCCCCATCTGCCGTCCGGAAGTTCAACAACAGCATCAGCTTCATTATCCTTCTCATCATGATAATGATAAACACTGCCGTTTGATGCATCTGCATAAACTCTGAGATCGTGAACACAGAGAGCTTCGAACAGATATCCGAATGTATTAAGGTCTTTTCTGAGTGTCTCTTTTGTTGCACCGATAGCTGCCGCCGCAAGGGACGGATCAGTGAAATGTCTTTTAGGGTTCTTCAATGCCTTTACTGAGGATCTCAGCTTATGTTCAAAAGAAGGTTGGTCTTCAGTAAGAAAAAGTCTCGAGAAACAGTCCAGATAATCCGTAATCGAGTCAAAACAGACTTCCATTCTGTCCTCATCGTACTCTTCGACATCTTTCTGCAGAGATTTTTTGCTTGTCAGGTTGCTTTCTGCTCTTCCAAGTGCTCGTAAAACAGCTTTGATCTTACGGGAATCACGGCGAATACCATCCATTCTCTCCATATCATCGGGAATCTCCTTGAGATAATCAGCCGTCACCTGCATGGCTTCATCCAGCGAAAGTTCCTGAACTCCAGGCCAACCTCCACGAAGGACATATTCAATGAGATCATCATAACGTACATCTGAAAGCGAACTGCTTATTTCGATATTATCAAAAAGATCCATAAGACTGACCCTGCCGGAAGATTTTCCCAATTCATAAAGAGACATAGTCCTCATACTGAGTTTTCCAATTCTCCCGACTCCACTGTGAAGAACACCCTTATGAACAGGAGTTGATGACCCAGTCAGGATAAACTGCCCTTTTTTTCCCGTTGAATCAATTTTATAGCGGACGGCGTCCCATATGGACGGTACTGTCTGCCATTCGTCAATAAGCCTCGGCTTTTCCCCATCCAGAACAAGAGATGGGTTCATTTCCGCAAGCCTCTTGTTACGAAAATCATCATCAGGGGCTCCAAGCATGGAAACAGAGACAGAATGATTAAGACATGCCCAGGTCTTTCCGCACCATTTAGGTCCCTCAACACAGACCCCTCCGTATATTCTCAGATACCGCTCTATCTTCTGATCTATTATTCTATCTATATAGCCATCCGGGGTAAGCAATTATTTTTTCACCATCCTGTTGTTTATATAATAATGGTAATCGAAAAAACAACCCAAGACAACACTAATCCAACTTTTTCGACGATTTCAATCCAACTTTTTCGACGATTTCAATCCAACTTTTTCGACGATTTCGATCCAACTTTTTCGACGATCAGTAATTTCTACATGTACTAGTCAATAGAAGTAGATGTACTAGTTTTACTGCCCCTTGTGTACCTGTCCCGGATGCGGCAGGGTATATGACAGGGACGGCAATGCTCAAAGGAATCTCTATTCTATGCGTGGGCTGAACGCGGAAACAGCCGGGCGTCGCAGCCAATCGTCCGTTGACGACAGGGCCGTTAAGAGCCTCGGAAGACACCGTCACTGGAGCAAAGCGTTCCAAACGTGAGTCTGTGAAGCAGAAAAATGTGATTCCTCGTTCCTTGGGGCGAGGTAGTTCAACTCAGCAAATGCAATGTTTCCTGAATTGACATATATGCCAACAGGACATTCCCTTACTTTCTACCTGTATCTGAC
>CAVFYD010000077.1:0-11316 GCA_963626615.1 Sphaerochaetaceae bacterium | reverse complement strand
TCAACAATACAATCATTACTTTTACTGACCTTGCCGGAAACGCACTCAGCTGGGCATCAGCTGGCGGACTCGGATTCAGGGGCGCTAAAAAGTCTACTCCCTACGCTGCTCAGACAACATGCGAGACAGCAGGCAAGAAGGCTATGGACTTCGGTCTCAGGGAAGTTAACGTTTTCGTTAAGGGACCCGGTGTAGGACGCGAAAGCGCCATCAGAACACTCGGCGTTCTCGGACTCAAGGTTCGCTCTATCAGAGACGTTACCCCGATTCCGCACAACGGTTGTCGTCCTCGTAAGTCACGCCGTGTCTGACGAGTATCTGCGGGGGGCTTCCCCTCGCAGAATAGCTGTTTAACAGCATAAAAATAGGAGTAACCATGGCAAGAAAAAATCTTCTTAAAGGTTTCAAGAGACCTTCAGGAATAACCTCTGAAAACACAGTAAGCACAAACGACTACGGTCAGTTCGTCGCATATCCTTTCGAGAGGGGCTTCGGAACAACAGTCGGAAACACACTCCGCCGTGTTCTTCTCTCCTCAATCCAGGGCTATGCCGTATCGGCCATCCGTTTCACTACTTTCAAGGGCGAAGGCGGTATAAAGACACCGCATGTCGTAACTTCAGAGTTCGAGCCACTTCCGGGAGTCAGCGAAGATATCTGCGACATCATCGCAGCAATCAAGAAGCTGCACATCGGCATGCCGGAGGAATGTGAAGGTACAATCCTGACAATCCAGTGCAAGGGACCGGGTGTCATCACGGGAGCAGATTTCGAACGCGATCAGGTAACTGTGACCAACAAGGATCTGCACATCATGACAATGATGCCTGACTGCGATCTCGAGATGGAAGTCCAGATTGACCTCGGCCGCGGCTACGTTCCTTCAGAACTCAACGAAAAGTACTCTGAGGAACCGGGCACAATCGCCATCGACGCATTCTATTCTCCGATCAAGAGAGTCAAGTATGCCATCGAGCCGTGCAGAGTAGGTGAGAGAATCGACTACGAAAAGCTCATTCTCGATGTCTATACGGACGGAACAATCACTCCGGAGAATGCACTCGGCGAAGCAGCAAAGATCATCAAGGAGCACTTCACAATCTTCATCAACTTCGACGAAGACAAGATCTGCACGACGGAAGAGGTTGACGAAGAAGAGGAAAAGGTCAAGAAACTTCTTGATACTCCTGTCGAGGAGCTGGAGCTTACTGTACGTTCCTCCAACTGTCTCAAGAATGCAGGCATCAAGACTATCGGTGACCTTGCAAAGAAGACTGAGGACGAAATCACCAAGACGAGGAACTTCGGCAAGAAGTCACTCTCCGAGATTAAGGACAAGCTCAGGGAATGGGGCCTCACACTTGGAATGACGGACTTCAGCGTCTTAAAGAATTCAATAAAAGTTCCAGAGAATAAGGAAGAAGAAAATGAAGCATAGGATTGGTTTTAACGCGCTGTCACGTAAGGGATCCGAAAGGAAGGCCCTTAAGCGCAACATGGTCACATCTCTCTTCAGATACGAGAGAATCGAGACCACAAAGGCAAAGGCCCTTGAAGTAAGAAAGATGGCTGAAAAGATGATCACTCGTGCTAAGACCGACAGTGTCGCTAACCGCAGAGAGATCGCAAAGAGCATCTATGACGAAGACATCGTCAACAAGCTCTTCAAGGAAATCGCACCGCTTTTCGCAGAACGCAAGGGCGGCTACACAAGAATCCTCAAGACTGGTTACAGACAGGGGGATGCAGCTGAAATGGTAATCCTTGAGCTGGTTGAAAAGACCAAGAAGGAAGAAAAGGCTGAAAAGAAGGATGAAAAGAAGGCCAAGAAGGCTGATAAGTAATCCTGGCGGGTTAAAGCCCGTCGCGTCAGGCATTAAATGCCGTAAAAGGGTAAGACCCGGAGCCGTCACCGCGAGTGGCGGTTTTTTCTTTGCCTTGACACGCCCTTGCAATTTGATTCAATATTCAAGATAACTGATAATAATGTAAGCAGGAGGTAAGCAATATGGCAGTATTGTGGTATCTCTTGGTTGGAATTGCAGGTATTGCTATCGGCTTTTGCGGCCGTTGCATATATGCGAAGTTGAAACTGACTTCCGCTGAACAGAGGGCCAAGGTCCTCGAAGAAAATGCTTCAAGGAATGCTGAAGCGAAGGCCAAGGAGATTATCATCGAAACACGTGATAGACTCCTCAAGGAACAGCAGCAGCAGGAGAGTGAAGCCCGCGACAGAAGAGCTGAACTGCAGAAAAGTGAAAGAAGACTGCAGCAGAAGGAAGAGAATCTAGAGCGTAAGCAGCAGGAGAATGACTCCGTAACGCGACAACTGGGAGAAAAGGAAAAGGCGCTTGTAGAACGCGAGAATCAGGTTGAAAAGAGAGAAAACGACCTGGATGGCGAGTATGAGAAGGTTGCTCAGATGACACGGGAGGATGCCAAGAACATCCTTATCGAGCAGATGAAGCAGAAGGCCGAACATGACGGCCAGGTCTACGTCAACAAGATCGAGCAGGAAGCACAGCTTTCGGCAGACAAGAAGGCCAGGGACATCATAATCACATCAATCCAGAGACTCGCAACCGAGGTCTCGGGCGAAATCACGACGACGAGTGTGACGCTTCCGTCGGACGAGATGAAAGGCAGGATAATCGGAAGGGAAGGACGCAACATCCGTACCCTCGAGACCCTCACAGGAGTAGATATCATCATAGATGACACTCCCGAGGCTGTTGTCATCTCATGTTTCGACCCTGTCAGGAAGGAAATTGCAAGAGTCGCACTCGAGCGTCTTGTGCAGGATGGAAGAATTCATCCGGCAAGAATCGAGGAAGTCGTCAACAAGGTCTCGAAGGAAATCGGACGCATAATCGTGGACGAGGGTGAGAAGGTTGTCTTCGATCTCGGCATCCACAACATGGGTACCGAACTCATAAGGGCACTGGGAAGGCTCCACTTCAGGACAAGCTACGGTCAGAACGTGCTTCTCCACTCGAAGGAAGTCGCAATCCTTGCCGGCATGATAGCATCTGAAGTCGGTGCGGACAGCACGCTCGCAATGCGTGCGGGACTCCTGCATGACATCGGAAAGGGCGCCGAAACGGAGAGCGAGGCAAACCATGCGGAAATCGGCGGTGAACTCGTGAAGAGACTGGGTGAGGACAGCAAGCTCGTCAACTGTGTTCTTGCACACCACAACGATGTCGAACCCGAGAGCATCGAGGCCATCATCGTGCAGATTGCGGATGCAATATCTGCAGCGCGTCCTGGTGCCAGAAGAGAATCCCTCGACAACTACATCAAGAGGCTCGAGTCTCTCGAGAACATTGCCAAGGGCTTCGACGGCGTCGAGAACGCATTTGCAATCCAGGCCGGAAGAGAACTCAGAATCCTCGTCAACAGTGACTCTGTCACAGATGACGGTGCGAAGAAGACTGCACAGGATATTGCCCAGAGGATTGAAGCCGAGCTCAGATACCCCGGCAAGATCAAGGTCACGATTATTCGTGAGACAAGAGTCGTGGAGTACGCAAAGTGACAGGAAAGACACTCCGTATCCTCATGCTGGGGGATGTATCGGGAAGTGCAGGATTGGGAGCCCTTTTTCTGGGGCTCTCTTCTGCCAGGAAGGAAAACGGGATAGATTTCGTCATCTGCAACGGCGAGAATGCCGCTGACGGTTTCGGCATCACGATAGACGACTACAACAGGATGAAAACTTCCGGTGTGGACGTCATCACGAGCGGCAACCATATCTGGCAGAAGGATGAGATTTTCTCCATTCTGGAGAGCCAGGATGATATCCTTCGACCCGCGAACTATCCCGAACCCTGCGTCGGAAAGGGCTTCACGATAAGAAGCTGCGGAGAATACAGGATAGGAGTCGTGAATCTTCAGGGCAGAGTCGAGATGATGGACACCGATGATCCCTTCAAGAAGGCAGAGGCCATCGTGCGGAATATCCGTAAGACAACACCTCTGATTTTCGTCGATTTCCACGCCGAGAGCGCGGAGGAGAAGGAGGCTCTCTCGTTCTCCCTCGACGGAACTGTTAGTGCCGTAGTCGGAACCCACACCCATGTCCAGACAAGGGATGAGAAGATTCTTCCCGGAGGTACGGCATACATAACGGACCTGGGACTCACGGGAGTCCACGGTGCCGTGATAGGCTCAAAAGTGGAGAAGTCGATAGAGAGACAGCTGACCCAGCTTCCCATAAGGAGCGAGGTTGCCGAAGGAAAGGGAACAATCGACGGCGTCATAATCGAAGTTGATGCCCAGAGCGGGAAGGCGCTTTCTATAAAGAGGTATAGATCTTTATGACGGTGTTACCGGAAATGACAGTAAGGCTCTCGAGAGTGTAGTACTCTTCGAGGGTCTTTTTTATCTGCTCGGATGCTCTCTTTATGTCTGTCGTTGAGAGGAATGCCGAATTGAGGGAGACGAAGAAGAAACCGTCCTCTTCGTTTACTCCGACAAGCTCCGTCTCGTCGGGGATGTATGAGACGTATCCCATATCCTTCTCCTCATCCGTGAGAGGAAGAAGCAGGGCTTCGAGAAGTGCGTGGAGAGAGTCGACTGACGATGTTCTCCTCACGCTCGTTACCGGTCCCCCGTCGGAGAAGAGAGTTATGGTGTAGTCTGCCTTGATGCCGCTTTTCCTGCTTTCCTTCCAGAGTGCGTAGTGCCCCCTGATTCCGCTCTGGGTGATGTTCTCCTCGATCATCGGGCGCAGAATGAAAAAGAGAGGCACCGCTATGGCGATGAGCAGAAAGTACATCACAGGAATATATCTGAAGGAGTTTTTCTCTTTTTCCATACCATGATTATTGCATTAAGAGGAGAAAAACTCAAATGAGAGTTTTTAACCGTTTGACCGTTTACTGTACGGTTAAAAGCGGTTGAACTCATGATGAGGATGAAAATGTTACGGAAATCGGGTAATGAAACCATGGTTTTATCATGTTGAGAGTTGAAAGGATGAACTTGTTACACTTAAAGCAATTATCTTGAGGCACTTAACATAACATATTGCTCCGCATAACAGGGCGCTCTACGAGAAGAATGAGCTCACTTCTGCCATCAACAGGATAATCGAGGATGTGAAGGGGAGAATGCTTGAGGATATCGTCATCCTGGATACTATGAAATCGTGTGCTGCGGTAAGAAAGAATACGAAACGTGTCTTCAGGTTCAGTGACGGTGAATTCGACAGGGTCATATATGACAGCGACTAAAGAAGCTCGGAGCTCTATGAGATAAAATATTCTTCCGTGAGAAACGCGAAGCAGTACCGTCACCTGATGAATCATGAGATGACAGATGCTGTGGAGACCGTCTACGGAAAGGTTGTGAGGAAGATTGTTCTCTACAGAGGGGAAAACGTCACACTCGATAACGGGATAGAATACAGAAATGCGGAAGAGTACCTGAAGAATCTCTCTCCCTGAGGAAATACGGTTTGACACACTTTGCTTTTACAGCTAGATTTTAACCCCGTTATTTTATCATAATGAGAGAAGTTATAAAGACAGAGGAAACTCAATGGCAGAGAAACTTGATATAAGAAACAAGGCAGATATAGATACATCACTCCCCCTGATTTCGATTGTGGGACGTCCGAATGTGGGTAAGTCTACGCTCTTCAACAGGCTTGTGGGCAGGAGAAGGGCCATCACCGACCCGACTCCGGGGGTCACAAGAGACCCCATTCCGGAGAGATGGCTCCTCGGCAACCATCCCGTGACGCTCGTCGACACAGGCGGCGTCAAGATAGACAAAGTCGGAATTGACTATGCCGTAACGGAGAAGTCCCTCTCGATACTCGGCCAGAGTGACATCATCCTCTTTCTCATGGACTGCATGGAGACTGCAGCGGAGGACATGATGCTCGTCGAGAAGCTGAGACCTTATACCGACAAGGTTGTCCTTGTCGTCAACAAGGTGGACGACCCTTCCCGTGACGAGCTTGTATGGAACCACTTCTCGTACGGCTTCCAGCGCGTTGTCGGAATATCGTCAGCACACGGACTGGGAATCGAGGAGCTGGAGGACACGATTCTGGGCATGCTCAATCTTGAACGCACTGAGGAGATTCCAGATGAGATCGAGAGCGTGAAGCTTGCCATCATGGGTAAGCCCAATACCGGAAAGAGCACGCTCACGAACCTCCTCACAGGACGCGACATCTCAATCGTCTCCGACATCGCAGGAACGACGAGGGACGTCATGAAGGGAACCTTCGTCTACAAGGGGACCGACTACACAGTTCTCGACACTGCAGGAATAAGACGGAAGAGCAAGGTCGACGAGGACGTCGAATACTACTCGGTCAACAGGGCAATCAAGACAATCGACGAAGCTGACGTCGTGCTGCTGATGATTGACGCCACGGAGGGACTTGCGGAGCAGGACAAGAAGATAGCACAGCTCATCGTACGCCGCGGCAAGGGTGTTGTTCTCTGTCTCAACAAGATAGACAAGCTCTCCGGCATGGGAAACGAGATAGAGGCGATAAAGGACAGGGTGAGATTCCTCTTCCCGATTCTTTCCTTTGCCCCCCTTGTTCCGATTTCGGCGAAGGAAGCCACTGATGTGGGAAAGATGCTCGACATCGTATGGCAGGTATACAGACAGCTTCAGAAGAGAATAGACACATCTGACCTCAATGAGGCATTGAAGAAGTGGACAACGGAGCAGGAACCGCCGCGATCCAGCACGGGTTACTTCAAGGTTCTCTATGCAACGCAGGTCAGTGCTGCCCCCGTCAGGTTCCTTCTCTTCGTCAACAAAATCCACGGTTTCCCGGAGACATACATCTCGTACCTCAAGAACTGCATAAGGCGTGATTTGGGGTTCGCATATGTTCCTGTCGAAATCTCTCTCAGGGAGCGTAAGCGCAATCCGAGTCTCAACGAGAAGGGCCCGACAAAGGAGGAGAAGGCCATAAGGGCCGTCATGAGGAAGAACACTTCCTCTCCTGCGGCAAAGAAGGGCACGGCTAAGAAGCCGGGAGGAAAGGCGAGAATGGGAAAGGAAAGGGAGAAGGCCGAAATCATCGTGCGCAACTCGAAGCAGAAGGCGAAGAGGGGCAAGTGATGGGCTTTCTTTCAGATAACGCCATAAAGGCCGTCGCCTTCGATATCGACGGGACATTCTATCCACTTGCAGAGACACACAGAAGGGTCATGAGAGCGTCTCTCTTTCACCTTCCGTTCGCATTGAAGTACAACAGGGCGAGGCAGACACTGCGTACCAAGGACAGCTTTCTTACCCTCGAACCGCTGACTCGTGAAACCAATGCGGAGAGAATGTGTTCTCTTATGTATGAAGATGACGAGCCCTGGAGAGTCCGCAAGTTCCTTGAAAAGGAGAAGAAGGTCTTCACCGACCGTTATTACGAGCTCTTTAAAAACATAAAGCCATACGACGGAGTGGAAGATGTGCTCTCACTTCTGAAGGAGAAGGGCTACCCTATGGCAGTGCTCTCGGACTTTCCCGTCGGCTCAAAGATAAAGGCGCTCGGGTTTGACCTCTATTTTCCCGTCCAGCTTTCGAGTGAGGATATCGGCCGCTATAAGCCCTGTCTCACGCCCTTCATGGTCCTCTCCGAAAAGCTCGGAGTGGCACCTCAGAATATACTCTATATCGGGGACAGCCCGACAAAGGATGTTGAAGGATCCAGACGCGCAGGGATGAAAAGTGTGCTAATATCACAAAAGAGGGAAAAGTCGGATGCGGACCTCACGGTCGCCGACTGGAAAGAACTTAAAGAGAAATTATTCTAGGAGAAGAAATGTCAGCTGTAACCACAATATATATTGTCATCGGTATAAGCTTCCTGCTCAATCTCATAATACTTCTTGCCTTCCGTGCTGCGGACAGAAAGGACAAGTCGATAAAGAACTTCACGACCATGGTGAAATCATTCCGCAATGAAATGAGCCAGACAATCGGACGTATCAACTCCACCGCACGCGACTGTGAGCAGAACATATCAAGCAGAGTCGACCATGCGAATGACGTGCAGGAGCATCTTGCGGAGTCAATCGACCTCGTTCTCGTGCATCAGAGGGAGCTTGACGACCTCTCCGGCGTCTGCGAGAACTACGGCAACGCACTCAAGAAGCTGAAGGTCCAGACCGAGCAGGCCGAGAACAGAATCTACGCCGTCCAGGCTGAAGTGAGGAAGGTGGAGGCCGTCAACGAGTACGCCGTGCAGTTCCAGAAGGAGACGGAGCGTCTCACGGCACAGATGGACTCGCTCAAGTCAGACTATGTCAGACTTGTGGCATCGACTGAGCAGGACCTCAAGAGTGCCGCACAGAGCCAGAAGGAGGAGAACAGCGAGATGCTCACTCTCTTCTCCCAGTCGATAGAGCGTGCAAAGGTTCAGTTCTCCGATTATATTGCCCAGGAGAAGAAGGGCTGGGACGATATCTGCCAGAGCCAGGAGAAGGAGGCAGAGAGCCAGAAGAAGGCACTGGAGGAAAAGGCTGAGGAAATCAGGGCCATCGTCAGGGAGAGCCGCACTGAAATCGAAGCACTTATCTCCGATATAAAGGCGCAGCTTGACGCACTTGAAATCAGGAAGGACGGCATCATGAAGGATGCCGAGGACAAGAGCGCGGAAATCGAAAGCAACCGCAGCGCCGCTCTTCTCTCGTTCGAGAACAGAAGGGACACAATCTTTGCCGAGTTCGAAGAAAAGGTGGACAAGTGCACCGAGGACCTCGAGAGTGCGGTGAGAAGCACCGAGAATACACTTGAGGCCAACCTCAGGGACAAGGAGGAAGAGGTAGCGGCCTCAATCGAGAACTACAAGGAGAGGCTTGGCGAGAAGGAAAGGGAAATCGAAAAAGACATAGAGAAGCTTACACAGGAGAAGGAAAGCGTCCTCTCTGCATTCAGCGAGAGATTCACATCCCTGCGGCTTGAAGCCGACGGCGGCTACAGCGAGTGCGAAGAGAGGAAAAACGCGCTTCTTGCATCCTGCAGGGACAGCCTTGACGAGAAGAAGGCCGAAGTCGAGGACGCAGTTGTACGTCTCAGAGAGGAGAAGGATAAAATCGAAGCCGAATTCGACGAGACAGTCAGGGAGAAGAAGGATATCTTCGCCGAGGAGCTTGCTTCTCTCGAAACAAAGAGGGAACAGTACAGGGAAAGATGCACGAGCGACCTCGGAGAAGCTGTCGAGAATGCACACAATACTGCTTCCTTGCTCCTTTCAAAGCTAAAGGGACAGGGGGAAGAATTCCTCCGCACAGTATCTTCAGCAACGGGCGACAGCGAGAGAGCCTATCATATCCTGACGCAGACCGCACACGGCAAGGTCAGGGAGGCAGAGGCAAGCCTTGCGGATCTGAGAAACAAGATAAGGGAAACTGAAGCCGAGCTTTCCGAACAGGTCGAAAAGGTCACGAAAGTGAAGGAGGAGATATGGAACCTCCAGCAGACGCAGAAGAACCTCGAGAATGAGGTAAGCTCTCTTGAAGAGGACAGGACAAAGCTTCAGAGTCAGAAGGCGCAGGCAAGGAATGACCGTATAAGCGAAGAGGCCAACCTTGTGAGACTCAAGGGACAGCAGAACTCCCTGAGAGAGGAGAAGAAGGAAGAGAAGAAGCCGAAGAAGAGCCTCTTCGAGGAGATGGACGTCGTAATCGGGCCCGAGGTGGACGTCGATGTATCTGATGACGACGACCTCTGATTTGACGACTTTATAAAACACGGTTAACTTACATAGAGAAGGCCCGGGAGGCCTTCTCTCATGAAGAAAAAGAAAAACAGGAAAGGAAAGAATATAATGGCAGAAGAAGAGAAGAAGGAAGAGACAGTCACGGAAAACGCAGAAAAGAATGAAGAGGAACTCGAGACCGTCCAGGCCGAGGACGTCGAAACAGTCGAGAAGGAAGAATCCAAGGACGACGAAATCGAAGCGCTCAATGCAAAGATCAGAGATCTTGAAGAGACAATTCTGAAAATGAAGGAAGACGACCTGAGGCGCGCTGCAGATACCGAGAATTATAAGAAGAGACTGAGAGCAGACAAGGAGAATGCGGTAAAGTACGCAAACGAATCGCTCATCTCCGATCTCCTGGAACCCCTCGACAACTTCTCGCGTGCACTTGACGCAGCCCAGTCCAGTGACGATACCGAAGCATTCAAGAAGGGCGTCATCATGGTAAAGGATCACCTTCTCCAGGTTCTCAGGCAGAACTGGGGCCTCGAGATGATAGAAAGCTCAGTCGGAACAGCATATGATCCCAACACGATGGAGGCCTACGGCGTCCAGGAGAAGGAGGGAATCGAGAGAGAGGAAGTCGCCACCGAATGCGCGAAGGGATGGCTGCTCCACGGCAAGGTTCTCCGCACAGCGAAGGTCTTCGTAGCTAAGCCGAAAGAGTGAAAAGAAATAAAGAGAATAATTTGACGATTTCAAATACTCTTATTATTTTAGACACTGATGAGAAAATTCATCACAGAAAACATATAAAAGACAATTAATGGAGATTAAGAATATGGGAAAGATTATAGGTATTGACCTCGGAACAACAAACAGCTGCGTTGCAGTCATGGATGGTAACGAACCTAGCGTTATCGCAAACAGCGAAGGAGACAGAACGACTCCCAGTGTAGTCGCATTCAAGGGCGACGAGCGTCTTGTCGGCAAACCGGCAAAGAACCAGATGGTCACTAACCCGATTAACACCATCTATTCAATCAAGAGATTCATGGGCAGAAAGTATCACGAGGTGGCTGAGGAAATCAAAATGGTTCCTTACAAGGTCACATGCGGTGCTAACGACGAGATAAAGATCGACATCAGCGGCAAGCTCTATTCTCCTCAGGAGATTTCGGCAATCGTCCTTCAGAAGATGAAGAAGACGGCTGAGGACTTCCTGGGAGAGGAAATCAAGGAAGCAGTCATCACTGTTCCTGCATACTTCAACGACGCACAGCGCCAGGCAACAAAGGACGCAGGAAGAATCGCAGGTCTCGATGTGAAGAGAATCGTCAACGAGCCTACAGCAGCAGCTCTCGCTTACGGATTCGGCAAGGATTCGAGTAAGGAAGAGAAGATTGCAGTCTACGACTTCGGCGGCGGTACATTCGATATTTCAATTCTTGAGCTCGGCGACGGTGTCTTCGAGGTAAAGAGCACCAACGGTGATACTCACCTCGGAGGAGACAACATCGACCAGGTCATCATCGACTGGCTTGTAAGTGATTTCAAGAAGGAATACGGCATCGATCTCACAGGAGACAAGATGGCACTCCAGAGACTCAAGGAAGCAGCAGAGCAGGCTAAGATCACTC
>CAVFYD010000076.1:0-11536 GCA_963626615.1 Sphaerochaetaceae bacterium | reverse complement strand
TCACTCTCAGCAAGTACTTCCTCGGAGGTGCGGAGGTCTACGAGTCGAGAAAGGGTTGATGGGGTATCTCTTCTTCAGTGAAGTTGTGAAGTAAAAAGTGAAGTACAGCGAAGTGAACTTCAGTACTTCACTTTCATTATGCCCGGTGAAAGCATCAAAGATGCTGCCGTTCTCGGAGATAAATGCTGATGTTCCTCTCTGATAATCAGGAGTGGACATATGGCAATTCACAAACAGGGTTCAGCTTCAATTCATGTAACCGGTCAGTCCGGAAATTATGCTGATGATGCTCTGATATTCACTGTTTTCCTTCCGTCCGGAATGCAGTGCAGGAAGCTGTAATTTCTTCGAAAAAGACTCTTACTTTCCTAATAAAGCGTGTTACAATTTCCGTCGGAAGACGGGAACGTGGGAAGACTCGCTTTGCTGTACTTTCCTACATACGGGTACAGGAGCTCAGCGGAACATGAACCGGATTGGTGATAATGCAGTAATTGACGGTGTGAATGCCTCATCCATATTTGACAGTGCTGACTTCATTGAGAACTTCACATATGACGGACATGACCTCGGTTCTGTCATTCATGACGATATTACTGCATTCAGACTCTGGGCTCCGACTGCAAGTCGCGTTATTCTCAATCTCTTCGACAACGGAACTGACGGTGATCCGTATGTTTGCGTCGAGTTGACAAAAGGAGAGAAGGGCGTCTGGAGCTGCACTTTCCCATGCGGACACGGTACATATTACACTTATACCGTCACAACTTCATCAGGGACGGCAGAGACTGCCGATCCGTATGCAAAGGCCGCAGGTGTCAACGGTAACCGATCTATGGTTGTTGATTTGTCGCTCACAAATCCCGACGGCTTCGAAAACGACATCTTCTCCGGTGATATCTCCTCATATTCCGATGCAGTTGTATGGGAGACCCACGTGAGAGATTTCTCGATTGCGAACGAACAGAGTTCATATAAGGGAAAATATCTTGCATTCACTGAAAAGGGACTTGTGAATTCTTCCGGCTTTCCTGCCGGCGTGGATTATCTCTCGGCCCTCGGAATCACGCACGTGCAGCTGATGCCTGTCTTTGATTATGCCACAGTCGACGAAGAAGCGCCCGATTCGGGATACAACTGGGGATATGATCCGAAGAACTGGAATGTTCCGGAAGGAAGCTATTCGACTGACCCCTATCATGGGGAAGTCAGGATAAGGGAATTCAAGCAAATGGTGCAGTCTCTCCATTCCAGGGGAATAGGAGTCGTGATGGATGTGGTCTATAACCACACGTTTTCCCCGGATTCCTCACTCAGCAGGATTGTTCCGTACTATTACTACAGATATACTCCAGACGGGAAGAATTCGAACGGAAGCGGCTGCGGCAACGAGACTGCCTCGGAAAGAATCATGTTCCGCCGCTATATGATAGACAGCCTTCTCTACTGGATGACGGAGTACCACATCGACGGCTTCAGATTCGATCTCATGGGAGTGCATGACACCCGGACGATGGAGGAGATAGAGAAGGCTCTTCACAAAAGGAATCCGAAGTGTCTCATCTACGGCGAAGGCTGGAGCGGAGGTGCGTGTGCGCTGGACAGTACGCTTCTTGCTTCGCAGTACAACATTTCGGGAATAAAGGTTTCTTCCGGCTCTGCCGGAGGAGTTGCCATCTTTAATGACGCTGTCCGTGACGGTCTAAAGGGCAGCGTCTTCGATGCCGGATCGAAGGGATATATCAGCGGGAATGTGACAAGGGAGACTGCCGCAAAGGCCGCATTCGGAATAACGGGAGGTAAGGCTTCTCCTTCTGTCTCCTGGGCGGTGAACGACGCGATGGTCGTCAACTACATGTCGGCACATGATAACAGAACACTCTGGGACAAACTCCTTCTTTCGTGCCCTGAAAAGAGTGAAGAAGAGCGCATGAGAATGAATATGTTCGGTGCCGCCATCATCATGATAGGGCGCGGAATGCCGTTCATGCTCTCGGGTGAGGAGATGATGAGGTCGAAGGGGGGAGACGAAAACAGCTACAGGTCCCCCGACAGCGTCAACAGAATCGAATGGGAGAGACTGGTTCCCGGTTCTGACAGGGCAAAGATGTTCACATGGTACAGAAATCTCATCGCCATGAGAAAAAAGTATTCCTGGCTCCGTCTTTCTGATGTCTGCTGCACTATCTGGGACAACAATTCCATCTTCGTGACTTATTCGGAAGGAAAAAAGGTGACGGGACTTGCCATCGTCAATCCGACTGACGAGGAATTTCTCGGCACTCTTCCCGAGGGAGAATGGAAGATTATCCTGGACGGGGAGAATTTCGTGAACGAAAGCGAAAAAGCCGAGAAGTGTGTCTCTGTTCCCTCTCATAGTGTTGTGGTGCTCTGCAGCTAACCCCGGGACAGGGGAAAGTTTGAAGTGTTCTTTCCTTTGTCCTTCATTTCCGAAGATACGAAAATCCCTTACTTGAGGCAGTGAAGTCAAGTGAAGTGATTACTGTCATCTCTCGTTCTCCTGATAGCTTGTCCGGACTTTGAAGGGAATTCTGACCAGCTGTAGTGCTATGTATATAACCTGTTTTGGTGTAATTAAATATCGTTGATATATCTGTAAGAATCGTATGATGTAACAGTTGCAGTAAAGTTGGGGGAAGTATTCAGAGGTGTTGAGTAAAGCTGTACTTTTTCTGTTTTTCTGCAGGTACAGATGGTTGAATGGAAGACCCTGTAGCGCACATGACGTGATTATACACCACTTCGTGCTCCTCTAAGCAATTCCTGTACCATGATATTGCACGCTTTGCTGTGATAGCTGCCGTGAGTGATGAAGAAGCGTCTCACGAAAGGAAACAGAGAAGAAACATATCTTAACAAACAGTTGGTCCTGACCCCCGTTCGGGGTTACAATAATGCCATGAAAGCCGGACGGGGTATAAGAAAAATGTTCAGAAAGAAGGAGAGCGGGCTTACTGCCCGGGAGGAGGCTAAGGCTTCCTCCGTTGCCGCATCAATCAGCGCCAGAGTCGAGAACAGCTACCCTGAGAGAGAAATAGAAGAAGCCGAGAAGAAAGCTGGAAAGTACAGTTCGAGAAAGGCCCTGAAGGGAATCTGGGACAGAGTGAGGGTACTCTTTTTCATTGCAAAGCATCCGAAAATCTGGGGACTTCCCGCCTCTGTCCCCGCAGCAGTCGCCGTTCTCTATCTTGTTCTTCCTGTCGATGCAGTCCCCGATATGGTCGCAGGGCTGGGACTCCTCGACGACGTTTTCGTAATCACGGGAATGATAGGCATCATCGTGAAGACTGTGTCTTCATTTTCGAAGGAGAAACTCCTCGAAATAAGGTCAGAGTGTCCCGAGGACATCCTCCCCGCATTCGATTCGATGTTCTCCATTGACTCATCCCTCATCAGAAAGGAGGAGAGTGTCACGCCTGTCGTTGTCGACGAAAGAGAAGTGAAGGTCGAAAGAGCAGCTTCTGCCATCGAGAAGGGGCTGAAGGGGGCAAAGTCGTTTGTCTCCTCGTTCCACAGTGCGCTTGACGAGGCTGCCTCTGACAATCCGGCCATCAGAAATTCGAAGCTCTACCATATTGTTGATAAGGTTGATGTATATTCCGATGCTGTGAAGACTGAAGCGAAGAAGATAGCGATGCGTGCACTCGAGGATGCGCTGAAGCTGATGCTCCTGAAGAAGGGAGTGAAGAGCCTCATATCATTCTCGCTCTTTGCCGTCTCTCTCTTTTTCTTCAGCATGAAGGATGATGGAGTGTTCTTTCTCGTCCTTTCCTCGCTCTCGATGCTTCTTTCTTACGGCTTCTTCATCCATTCGATAATAAAAACAGTTCCGAAGATTTATCACTTCATAAAGGCGTACATGGCAGACGGCCTCGAGGGCGGTGTTGTCGCCGTTCTCTTCAGGGACACTGCCGACAATCCCACACTCAGGGAAGCTGCGGTCAGATGCGGAGTCAGAAGAATCAGGAATGACACAGCTACGCAGACACTTCTTGTGAAGAACTTCGGCCACACGCTTCTGTTGTTCCTTGTCCGCCTGGGGCTTATAGCACTCTCGGTCTTCGCCCTGAAGAAGGTCGTTCTGCTCACAGGCGGATTTACATCCTCCCTTCAGATTCTTTTTGCTCCTCTTGTGGAGCTCTTTAACCTTTTTAAAACAGGAAAGTGATGTTAAGATAAGCCTATGTTGGACGATGCATTCATTTCCCTCATGAAAACAAGGACAGAAAAGGACTCCCGGTATAGTGATGAGAGAGTTGTTTATCTTCTGTCCGTGTGGGAGAAAGTGAAGTCCGCTCCCGATATTCCAATCCACAGATACGACGGGGAGAGTGAAAAAATCCTTTCAGATTATATCCGCACATCCCTTGGCGACTCTTATTATGATTACCGCACTGACCCCTGGTACGGGTATTCGGCTCCATATACAGACAGCAGGGACGAGAATTCACTGAAGCTCAGACTCCTCGACAGCGAGGATATGGCACATGACCTGTCAGTCCTTGCCGAGGACATGAAGGCAGACTGGGGAATAACCTTCAATACGATACGGGAAGCGGAAAGGATGAACGTCCTGGTAAAGGCAATCTCGCTCTCTCATCTCCTCTTGCCGTCTCTTCTCAAAAGGGAGAAACTGATTCAGTACATAAAGTCTCTCGGGGAACTCGAAGTCCTCTCCGTCAGAGTGAAGAGAGTGCGGGAGTGCATACTCCAGTATTATACGGATGACATCTTCCTTATCGGGAAATCCTTCTGGAAGGGAACTCTTTCCCCCGAAAGCGTGGAGTACAGTGCGGCAAGAGAAAGAATCGAGAAGGCAAAGAAGGACAGGGGCCGCCTCACGGACGGAGAACTCAGGGCTCTGACGGAGCTTGTTCTTGATTACAGGAAGGCAAGAAGAGACTACAGGAAGAAGGAAGTTGAAATCTCTCCATCGTTTTCCGGATACTCGGGATGGAAGACTGACTGGAAGACGGTCAGAGAGGACGCAAGAACACTCCTTGAAGCGATAACGGAGAGAGATTACGGTGTCCTCACATCAGTGAAGACTGAAGAGTGGGAGGGCGTGAAGAAGAAGGCATACATCTTCCATGCCGGCCTCAATACCATCTGGGAAAAGTACAATTCGTCATTCGAATCCCTTCTTTCCGCCTGGGACGGGAATGTGACTGACCTGAAGTCTCTTCCTCTTTCCTCTCTTGAGGACCGTTTCCACAGTCTGGGGGAAAGCGATGCCCTCCGCTACGGATGGAAGAACGCAGCCCCAATCGTGAGGGAAGCGGAAAAGAACGGAATCAGCACATTCCTTGACGAGGCTCTTTCCCGGCACATTTCTCCCGATTCCATCATCCCGGCATTCAGAAAGGCTCTCGTGAAGAAGGCATTGAACTTTCTATACTCCCGCGATGAAAACCTTAAAGCCCTGATGGAAAGAAATGAAGAGGAAAAGAAGGAGGAGAAGAGGGAAGACTCCGTCTTTGCCCTCTGTGCTCCCCTTGACCTCAGGCGTGAAGCTGCCTCCTTCTCTGTGGATTCTTTCGCGTCACCGTCCTTCGGAGATTTTATGAAGAGCGTTGTTGACAGGGAAGGCCCCGTCTTCGATCGCGACCTCATGAAGAGGCTCTCTTTCCTCGGTGGAGAAGAGTACCTTACACCCCAGACGGTGGAAAGCTATAAGAGAGCGATGGAAAGCCTGGAAGGCGTATCGTTCGTGCGCCGCGGGGGCTTTGTCTATCCGCGAGAGGAGAGGGAGTATCCTTTCAGGCGTGCATCTCTCATGCGTGACTTTTCCCATATTGCTCCCGAAGAGCTGAAGAACGGGATGGAGACCATAATAAGGATGAAGGGAGAAATCGGGAAAGGGGATCTCTACAACACCATTGGTTCCTTCTGCGGTTACAGCGTTGTCCTGAAGTCCAGGTACCCCGAGCTTGACAGAATCCTCCTCTCCATCGGCTCTGTTACCGTCGAAGGCGATACAGTGAAGGCGGGAGGTGTGAAATGAAGAAGGCGGCAGTTCTTGTCATCGTTCTGATCATCTTGAGTATGTTCTCCTGTAAGAGCGTCGACTTCAAGCGCATACACACTCAGGTTGAGGAGATAGAGACTCCCGTAACTGAAACTGCTGAAGAAACTGAAGCAGTTCCTTCTGTGACGATTTCCCCGATATCCCGGGAGGACGAAGACCTTTCCTCCCTTACCCCTCTCTATGAAAACGGAGAACTCATTACGAAGGAAGAGGAGGCTTCCGGTGAGGAGACCGAATCACAGGACACAGGCATAGTGGAGGAGATTACTTCTTCCCCGGCTGGAGAAGAAAGTGCTGCTGAGGAAGAAACTCAGACAATGCGGGAGAAACTTCCCGTCTTCCGTCTTCTCATGGGACTCTGTGCATTTCTTGTCATTCTTCTCATAGTCCTCATTTCATTGAAGGCATCGGGTGCGAAAGGAAGAAAGAGAAAGAAGCCTGTTCTCAGCGATGAGAAAGAGGAAGAAAAGGAATTCCGGTATACCTTTGCCGATGAGGAGTACGAAGTGTACCTCGGCTCTCTCGATTTCAGTCTGTTGCCATCTGACGATGATTCAGACGACGGGGATACTGAGGACACTCCCGACGATCCCGATACGATAATCAGCATTCTTAAAAATGAATGAGAAAGGCTTTCCAAAGCCTTTCTCTCAATAGTCTTCGATGAGGACTCTGCAGTCGTCACTCCGGGGGTCGGAGAATACCTCTTCGGTCCTGCCCCGCCTTATGATTCTGCCGTCCTTCATCACGAAGAGGTTCGTAGTCATCCGCCTGACTTCACGTGCCGAGTGGGTGACAAGTATTGCCTGTTTACCGAGATTCTGGAGTACTTCCAGAAGTTCTGTCTGCAGGTTTTTCCTGAGAAATGCGTCAAGTGCCGAGAACGGCTCGTCGAGGAGCAGAAGATCCGGTTCGCTTACGATGATTCTTGCAAGTGCGACTCTCTGCGCCTGTCCACCCGAGAGCTGGAATGGAAGTCTGTTCTCGAGTCCCTCCAGATGGAGGAGAGAGATTGATTCATCGTACTTCCTCTTTTTCTGACCTTTGTCCTTTTCCCGTATAAGACCGCACATTATGTTCTTTTTCACGCTCATGGTCGGAAAGAGTGCATAGTTCTGGAAAAGGTATCCTACCTTTCTGTCCTGCGGCCGTATGCTGATTCTCTTACTGCTGTCGAAGAGAACTCTGCCGTCAAGCGCTATGTACCCTTCGTCGGGTGTGACGATGCCCGCAATGCACTTGAGTGTCATGCTCTTGCCGCTTCCGGATGAACCGAGGAAGCCCGTGATAAGGTCTTCTGTCTCGAAGGAGGATGTCAGAACGAAGGAACCGAAGTCCTTCTTTATATCTACAGTAAGCTTCATTACCTTTTTCTCCCTTTCTTGTCCTTCGATTCAAGAATGTTGACTGTAAGAAGAACCACTGCGGAGATAGCAACATTGATGAGTACCCAGATGTATGCTTCCTTCTCGTTGTTTGTGCGCCAGAGCTGGTAGACTGTCGTTGAGATTGTGGCAGTCTTTCCGGGAGTGTAGCCGATGAGCATGCTTGTTGCCCCGTATTCTCCGAGAGCTCGTGCGAAGGCAAGGACTGCTCCTGCGAGGATCCCCTGTCTGCATGTGGGAATCTTTATTCTCCAGAAGATGAATGTGTTCGAGAGTCCGAGAGTCTTTCCCGCCTCGCTGAGCGTTGTGTCGAATGCCTCGAAGGCTCCCCTTGTTGTCCTGTACATGAGCGGGAATGCGACAACTGACGCTGCCACTATTCCTCCGTACCATGTCATTACGAACTTGATCCCGAATTTCTGCAGAAACTGCCCCAGCGGTGTCTTCACTCCGAAGACGAGTATGAGAAAAAATCCCACGACGGTCGGGGGAAGCACTAAGGGAAGTGTGAGAATGACATCGAGAATGCCCTTTACGACGGGGTGCATCTTTGCAACCACATGAGCAAGGAATATCCCGAGGAAGAACACGATGACTGACGTGTAGAATGCAATCCTTATTGAATTATATAGCGGATACCAGTCCATGATGAATAAATGAATTCCGGATGAAGGATAAGGAGGGCACAGGCCCTCCTTACTTATTGATGACGCTTAGAGAGCGTTTGCGAAGCCTACGGAAGCGAATACTGACATTGCCTCGTCACCCTTGAGGTAGTCGAGGAAAGAAGCGGCTGCAGCTGCGTTCTTTGCATTGGCGAGTACGGCTGCCGGGTAGATGACTCTGCCGCCTGTCATGTCGCTTGTTGCTGTGTCGACGACTGTGAGACCTGCCGAGAATGCATCGGTTGCGTAGATGATACCGCAGTCAACAGACTGCTGGGAGACCTGTGTCGTGACTTCCTTGACGTTTGTGCCGTATGTCAGGCATCCTGCTGCTGCGACTTCCGCTTCGTCAATGCCGTAGTAAGCGAAGATCTTCTGCGTATACTGTCCGACTGGAACGTCGCTGTTGCCGATTGCCAGGAATACCTCGTGAGCCTTGAGAAGAGAGGCAAGCTGATCGAATGATGTGATTCCCTTCTCATTGCCTTCCGGTACTGCGAGAGCTGTCTTGTTTTCGAGAAGATCGACTCTTGTTGCCGTGTCAATCATGTTGAGATCAGAGAGAGCGTTCATCTGCTTCTGTGCTGCAGAGATGAAGAGGTCGCAGTCTGCACCTTCCTGGATCTGTGTCTTCAGTGTTCCGCTGGAGTCAAAGTTGTATGTGATTGTGACGCCGGGATTAGCCGCTTCATACATACCCTTGATTGTTGTAAGGGTCTCTGTCATTGATGCTGCTGCAAAAACGACGATTTCTGTCTGCTCTGCTGCGCTTTCAGCTGCAGGCTGAGCATAGACGCATGTGAGAGCGAGTGCGAGTGCGAGAAGAACTGATAAAATCTTCTTCATGGTTTTTTCCTCCGAAAATTGTTATTTATCAAGTTTTTCACCCCTCAGGAGCCCGAGAGCGTGAGGGAGTGCTTCTATGATCACATCCATGGCTTCCGTGACAGCTTTAGGACTGCCTGGAAGGTTGACTATAAGGGTGGAGTTCCTTATTACGGAGACTCCGCGCGAGAGCATCGCGTGCCTTGTCTTTGTGAGGCTGTAAGCACGTATTGCCTCGCTGATTCCCGGTGCGTTTCTTGTTGCAATGCTCAGTGTGGCTTCCGGTGTTATGTCCCTGGGGGCAAATCCTGTGCCGCCTGTTGTGAGTATGAGGTCCATTCTCCTGTCATCCGAGAGCCTGACGAGTGCCGCTTCAAGCTTTTCCCTGTCGTCGGGAAGAAGAAGGTAGTCGGCCTCTCCCCATCCCTTTTCCCTGAGGTAAGAGATGATTGCGGGGCCGGAAAGGTCCTCACGCTCAGCGCTGTATGATCTGTCCGAGAGCGTTATTACCGCTACTCTGAAATCCTTTCTTTCCATCATACCCCCCTTCCGAACGAGCAGAACGGGAAGCGGCAGGGCTTGCAGGTGGAGAGACAGAGTCCTCCGTAGCCGAGGGAAGATATGTATTCCTTCGTGACCGGAACATCTGCCATGATGCGGGGGAGAACGAGGTCGAAGATTGTGCGTCCGGCGTACATTACGCATCCCGGAAGTCCGACAACGGGTCTTCCGTCTTTCAGATATGACATCAGGAACATCGCTCCCGGAAGAACGGGGGCACCGTATGTCACTATTTCAGCTCCGCTGTTTCTTATCGCAAGGGGAGTCTTGTCGTCGGGGTCGACGCTCATTCCTCCCGTGCATATTATCATGTCGATATCGCTGCGCCCGATCATCGCCTTTATGGCGTTTTCTATATGTTCGGGATTATCGTCAGAGACTGTATGGGCCACCATCGTGCAGCCGTATTCATCCATCTTCGAGGTGATTACCGGAGTGAAGGTATCCTGGATTCTGCCGTAATAGACTTCGTTTCCCGTCGTGACGACGCCGTAGTTCTTCTTCCTGAACGGGATTATGTCCAGGATGGGCCTCTCTCCTGCGACTGAGACAGCCTTCTCCATCTTCTCCTTCTCGATGACGAGCGGGATGATTCTGGTACCGCAGAGCTTCTGTCCCTTTTCGACCTTTATTCCGGAGGGAATGGTTGCTATCATCATTTCCCCGAGGGAGTTGACGGCATCAAGTTTTTCTCTGTTGACCATGAAGTAGCCGCATTCGTCCGCAACGAGTTCGATCTTTCCCTCCTTTACGGGGGTAGGGTGCATGTGCGAGCCCTGGCAGATCTTCCTCAGTATCTCGGCTGCGTCGTTCTCATGGAGCATGTCCGGGTCATTCTCCCAGACGTAGAGATGGTCCTTTCCGACCGAGAGAAGGACCGGTATGTCCTCTTCGGTGACGATGTGGCCTTTTCTGAAGACCGCGTCCTTCGTGACACCTTTTATTATCTGTGTTATATCATGTGCAAGAACGGTACCTGTGGCATCCTTTGTATCTATCAGTTTCATACTTCAATGAACAGTGGCATCGGAAACGGAGAAGTAGGGATAAAAAGAAGATCTCCGGCTCCTGAGCCACTCTGCCCTTATAGTTTAATGTTCCGGACAATGAATGAGACTTTTTCAGAGGCACTTCCATTATCTGTTACGAAAGATAATGTTATTTGAAGTGGGAACGGAAATCAAGGGATTTGTTTTCGAAAAACATACGATTGTCATATTTGTCCTCCCTTTTCGCTCAGCTGGAATGAAAAACTGCGTTTCTGCATAATCCATGACGCTTTTAAGTTATCTGATAATTTTATAGCGCCTACTAGATGATTTTATTTTGAAAAGTTAATAATATGTTCACGCGCCGAGATTTGACAGCGTCAATTTGAGGCAGCGGCTAATTCTGGTAACAAGGAGATAAGATATGGATATCGATTTGAAAGCTTATGGTATCACAGGCGCAAAAGAGATTGTTTACAATCCGTCCTATGAGATGCTTTTCGAAGAAGAGACAAAGGAAGGCCTTACAGGCTATGAGAAGGGTCAGGTAACTGAACTCGGTGCCGTCAACGTCATGACAGGTATCTACACCGGCCGTTCACCGAAGGACAAGTTCATCGTCGTCGATGAGAATTCCAAGGATACAGTGTGGTGGACAACAGAAGGTTACAAGAACGACAACCATCCTGCAAGCAAGGAAACATGGGATGCAGTCAAGAAGATTGCTCTTAACGAGCTTTCAAACAAGAGACTCTTTGTCGTTGATGCTTACTGCGGTGCAAACAAGGACACAAGAATGGCTATCCGCTTCTTCATGGAAGTCGCATGGCAGGCACACTTCGTAAGAAACATGTTCATCAAGCCGACAGAAGAGGAACTCAAGACATTCAAGCCTGACTTCGTCGTCTATACAGCAAGCAAGGCAAAGGTCGAGAACTACAAGGAACTCGGACTCAACAGTGAAACAGCTGTCGTATTCAACATCACATCCCGCGAGCAGGTCATCCTCAACACATGGTACGGCGGTGAGATGAAGAAGGGTATGTTCTCCATGATGAACTA
>CAVFYD010000075.1:0-11628 GCA_963626615.1 Sphaerochaetaceae bacterium | reverse complement strand
GGGCTATCTGAGGCACTTGTCCATCATCGTTCCGATGAAGGAGAAGATGACTTCCATCGCCTTGTCGTTGTAGCCGCCTTCGGGAATTATGATATCGGCATAGGTCTTGCTGGGCTCGATGAAGTTGAAGTGCCCGGGCCGGACGACCTTCGTGTACTGTTCGATGACAGATTCGACCGTGCGCCCCCTCTCTTTGACGTCTCTCTGGAGGCGGCGTATGAATCTGATGTCGGAGGGGGTATCGACATAGAGCTTGAGGTCCAGCATGTCCCTGATGCGCTCGTCGTAGAAGACCATGAGGCCGTCTATTATGATGATTGAGCTCGGGTGGACGGTAACTGTCTCGTCCTTACGCCTGTGGTGGACGAAGTCGTACTGCGGCATCTCGCAGCTCTTTCCTTCCTTGAGTGTCTTTATGTTGTCGAGAAGAAGATCCATGTCAAAGGCATCGGGATGATCGAAGTTGTAGGCCGTTATGTTGTCGTTGTTCACGAACGATGCTGACTTATAGTAGTTATCCTGTTCGATGAGAACCGCATCCGGATAGCGCTCCTTGATTCTCCTGACAACCGTGCTCTTGCCGCTCCCTGATCCGCCTGTTATGCCGATGATCTTGACCTTCATCTCTCTCTCCCTTTATTTCATCTCGAGGAAATATACTGTTGTCGATCTGTACTCTTCCCCCTCAGAGGTGAATGCCTGCGGGAAGTCAGGTCTGTTCGGCGTGTCCGGATACTGCCCGCTTTCGAACGCAACACCCCTGAACTTCTCGGGAAGGTTCTCTCCCGTGTACATCTGTACGCCCTTCTCGCTTGTGCGCATGCTCAGTTTCGCCCTGTTTCCCTCCGCAGTGAGAAGTGCGTTCTCACTGAGACACCAGGTGTTGTCATATCTGCCGCCGCGTCTTGAGCCGAGAATGGTCGGAGTACGGAAATCATAGTCCGTTCCCTCAACGCCGTTGGGTGCGCTCTCGAGAGGAATCAGGTGCTCGCTGTCGACTGCAACATACTTCTCTGCGGGAATCGTGACGAGAAGATTTCTGTCATCCCTGTCATCAAGAACGAAGAATGCGTGGTTCGTCACTGCAACGGGACACTTCTTCGACGAACGGACGGTGTATGAGAGGACAAGTTCTCCCTCGTCACTGATCATGTAGGTAATCGCGGCCTCGTGGGAACCGGGAAATCCTCCGCATCCGTCAGGAGTCGAAACCGAAAGCGTAATGCTGTTTTCGCTGACACCTTCGACCATCCAGACCATGTCACCCCAGTTGGCAGAGCCCGAATGAAGCGAGTGTATGCCGTGGAAATTCTTATCGAGATCATAGGTTACGCCGTCGAGGGTGAAGGAAGCGTTTGCAATGCGGTTTGCATACGGTCCCACGACTTCACCGCGGTGGCTGTTGCCTGCCTTGTAAAAATCCTCAAGAGTCGGGTGTGTCAGAACTGCATTCCAGTCCTCCGTTCCCCAGTAAAGGATTGTCGCACCCTTTGTCATTACGCTGAATATGAACTTTCCAACACTGAGTGTATAGACGTCAACTTCCTTTCCCTCAGGTGTCTTTCCCCATGATTTTCTTTCCATTCTATTTCTCGTCCTCTCCTGTTTTCAGGACTGCAAGGAATGCTGACTGCGGTATTTCGACGTTACCGACCATCTTCATCCTCTTCTTTCCTTCCTTCTGTTTTTCCAGAAGCTTCCTCTTACGTGATATGTCACCGCCGTAGCACTTTGCCGTGACATCCTTACGGTAGGCGTTGACTGTCTCGCGTGCGATTATCATGCCGCCGATGGCAGCCTGTATTGCTATCTTGAACTGCTGGCGCGGAATTTCCTTCTGCAGACGCTCGACTATCTGACGGCCCCGGGCCTGAGCGTTCCCCTTGAACACAAGACACGAAAGTGCATCGACGGGATCTCCGTTGACGAGAATCTCCATTCTCACGAGCTCTGTCCGTCTCTCTCCTATTACGTTGTAGTCAAACGACGCATAGCCGCGTGATATGCTCTTGAGTCTGTCATAGAAGTCGAAGAGGACTTCCGATAGAGGCATCTCGTAGATGAGCTCCACTCTCTTCGTATCAAGATAGTTCATCTGGGTCTGCACACCTCTCTTCTCGAGGCAGAGCGTTATGATGGAGCCCACATACTCCGAGGGCGTTATGATATTCGCCTGGATGTACGGCTCTTCAGCCCAGTCGACCTTCATCGGATCCGGATATTCAAGAGGATTATCTATGTGGAGTATCTCGCCGTCCTTCATGTGCACCGTATAGCGTACGGAAGGTGATGTGAATACGATTGAAAGGTCGAATTCTCTCTCGATTCTCTCCTGTATGACTTCAAGGTGAAGCATTCCCAGAAAGCCGCATCTGAAGCCGAAGCCGAGAGCTGCAGAGCTGTCCTTCTCATACATGAGCGAAGCATCATTGAGCTTGAGACGCTCTATTGCGTCCTGAAGTTCCTCATAGTCATTCGAATCCACAGGATAGATTGAGGAGAAGACCACAGGCTTCACTTCCTTGAAGCCCGGAAGCGGATCGGATGCCGGATTGTCCTTTCGTGTAATCGTATCGCCAACACGGATGTCACCGATGTTCTTGATTCCCGCGATGAAGTAGCCGACGTCTCCTGCCTCAAGTCTGTCCTTCGACACGAGATTTATCTGGAAAAGTCCGAGGTCCTCGACCCTGTACACTGCACCCGAGTGCATGAAGAGTATCTCATCCCCGGTATGAATCTCTCCCGAAAATATTCTGGCATGAACTATGACACCGCGGTACGGGTCATAGTGGGAATCGAAGATGAGGGCCCTCAGCGGTTCCTCGTTCTTTCCCGTCGGGGACGGGATCCAGTTGACGATTGCCTCATACAGTCCGTCAACCCCTTCTCCTGTCTTTGCACTGACCTTCACTGCCATGGAAGAATCCAGACCCAGGTCATGGTCTATCTGCTTCATGCACGAGTCAATGTCGGCCGAAGCGAGGTCTATCTTGTTGATGACGGGGATTATCTCGAGATTATGCTCCATCGCGAGATAAAGGTTTGCAAGTGTCTGCGCTTCCACCCCCTGCGTTGCGTCGATTAGCAGAAGTGCTCCCTCGCATGAGGAGATTGCACGGCTCACTTCATATGTGAAGTCGACGTGGCCGGGAGTGTCGACAAGGTTGAGTTCGTACTCCTCGCCGTTCTTTGCCCTGTACGGAATCGTGACGGCCTGGCTCTTTATCGTGATGCCCCTCTCCCTCTCGATATCCATATTGTCGAGAATCTGGGTCTCTACGGGACCGCGCGACTGCACTAGCCTTGCCTTCTCGATGAAGCGGTCGGCAAGGGTGCTCTTTCCGTGGTCTATGTGTGCGATTATGCAGAAATTTCTTTTATGCCGGGTATCTACTGCCATACTCACTTCAGATCCGTAACGTGTTCGACTGCCTCGAAACCGAACATCTCTCTGATCTCCTTATCGTCAAGGGTTTCCTTTTCGACAAGAGCGGATGTGAGCGTATCGAGCTGATCACGGTGAGTCGTGAGGATATCCATCGTCTCCTTCATGCAGGATGAAAGGATCTTCTGCATCTCCTCATCGATACGCTTTGCCGTCTCTTCCGAGTAGTCCTTGTGCTGTGCTATCTCGCGCCCGAGGAACAGAGGTTCCCCGCCGTCGGAGAGATTGATGAAGCCGAGATCCGACATACCCCACTCGGTGACCATGCGCTGTGCCATGCTCGTCGCCTGCTTTATGTCGTTGCTCGTTCCAGTCGTCGTCTCGCCGTATACTATCTTCTCTGCAGCGAAACCGCCCATGCATATCTTGATTCTGTCGAGAAGATAGCTCTTCTGTATCGTGTACTGGTCCTTCTCCGGAAGACTCATGGTAATACCGAGTGCCTGTCCGTGAGGAATGATTGTCACCTTATGAAGCGGGTCGACATGCTTGAGATAGTAATGAAGAAGCGTGTGACCGGCCTCATGGTATGCCGTAGCCCTCTTCTCGTCCTCAGTCATGAATGCACTCTTCTTCGCAACTCCAAGGATAATCTTGTCACGGGCAGACTCGAAGTCGTCCATCGTGACGATGGTCTCGCCCTTTCTTGCCGCAAAGAGAGCAGCCTCGTTGACCATGTTGGCAAGGTCTGCACCGCTTGTTCCGGGAGTAGCCCTGGCAATGCGTGCAAGGTCGACATCTTCGTTGAGCTTTACCTTCTTCGTATGTATGCGGAGTATATCGAGTCTTTCCTGTACGTCGGGAAGTGCGACAGTTACCTGTCTGTCAAATCTTCCCGGTCTCAGGAGTGCCGGATCGAGTACGTCGGGTCTGTTGGTTGCCGCAAGCACGATGACGCCGGGTTCGTTGGAGAAGCCGTCCATCTCGACAAGCATCTGGTTGAGTGTCTGTTCCCTCTCGTCGTGTCCGCCGCCGAGGCCCGAGCCGCGGGAGCGACCGACAGCATCGAGCTCATCGATGAATATGATGCACGGTGCGCTCTTTCTTCCCTGCTCGAAGAGATCCCTGACTCTTGCGGCACCCATACCGACAAACATCTCGACAAAGTCGGAACCGGAGGTATGCAGGAATGACACTCCTGCCTCACCTGCAACTGCACGCGCAAGAAGTGTCTTACCGGTTCCCGGAGGACCTACGAGAAGACATCCCTTGGGAATCTTTGCACCGATTTTGGTGAAGCGCTCGGGATTCTTCAGAAAGTCAACGATCTCCTGCAGTTCATACTTCGCTTCCTTCTGTCCTGCAACATCCTTGAATGTCGTCTTGTTGTCCTTCGCCTCATATTCCTTTGCAAGCGACTTTCCGAAGGAGCCCATCATCTTTCCCCCGCCCATTGCGCCTGTGGAGCGCAGCATGCTGATCATGAGGAAGACGAAGATAACCCACGGCAGGAATTCGAGGAGAATCACCCAGACTGATGTGGTCTCGGCAGAGCCCGAGAGACTGACCCCCTTCGAGAGAAGGCGTGATGTGAGCGTAAGATCCGAATACGGGATACGCGTCGAATAATAGCCTCCGTCAGAGGTGATGTAGGTGATGTTCGTGCTGCCGACAATTTCGGCGCTCGTCACCTTGCCGCTGTCGACAAGCGAGATGAATTCGCTGTATGTGGTCTTCGTAGCCCTTGCACTCTTCGAATCCTGGAAGAACACGAAGAAGAACGAGATTGCGAGAAGTATGAGAACAACAAGTGCGATGCGGTTGTGAACCGAGTTCTTCGGTCCCTTTCCGTTTCCGCCCTTTCTGTCCTCGCTTCCCCAGTAGCGGTACTTGTCGTACATGTTCTCCTTATCTTTCTTCGGGGAGGAATCATCCTTTTTGCCGGAAGGTTTTCCGTCCTTATCGGGGTTTACGGGTTCGCCCTCTACTTCGTCATCCTTCTTGTCTTTATCGAAATTGTCCATTAATTATCCTTTTTCGAAATATAGTATCTTTTATCGGGAGTTCTCACAAGTGAGACCCCCATCAGAAAAGATAACCCATTATTCCCTCAGATTTCACACTCCGAGGTGTAGTTTGTGTGGATTAGATGACTCTTTTGCTGTCCTCTTCGATTTCCGTTCTGACGGCTGAAAGCATAATCAGGGCCTGGTCGAGCATCTTCTTCATATCCTGAAGATGGCTCATCATCTCATCCTTCTTCGAATTGTTGTAGTCAACTGCGACATCGTCGCATTCATTCTCGACTGCGGCAAGCTTCGAGACTATCTGGTTCACCGTCGGATTGTCATAGCCTTCGTAGAGATAGACCTGGAGTACGGAAGCAGAGTTGCGGACTCTCATCCTGACGTCGAGAAGAAGCTTACGAGCCCTGCTTCTCTCCAGCTTTCCCCTTTCGGAGCCTGCAATGAAGAGAGAAAGAGAGCGCGAGGCATTATTGAGGCTCTTCTGGACCTTTCCGATCTTGTTGCGCCCCATTCCCTGCATCGAGCATAGAAAATGGGAGAGGAGAAAGACGAGAACGGCAGCGATGACCGCGGCGTTGCTCCTTACGTATGTTTCACTCTGTAAAAGTTCCTGCATCATACCTTTTCCTCCTTTCTGTAGCTGATTGTCAGCTGCGGATACGGAACCTCGATTCCGTTCCTGTTGAGAACTTCCATTCCCTTTTCGTTGAGGTACCAGACAAGATCCCAGTAGTCCGAGGAGTTGACCCAGGTACGTACGAGAATGTCGATTTCACTGTCCTTGAGTTCCTTGACAACGACCATCGGAGCAGGGTCTTTGAGAACGAGGGGACAGGAAAGAGCAAGGTCTGAAAGGACCTTCTTCGCCTTTTCGATGTCCACGTCATAGTCGACGCCGAAGAGAGTGTCGAGCCTTCTCACCTTGTAGACGGAATAGTTCGTGATCGAGGAGGAAAACACCACCTTGTTGGGTATCGTGATGGTCTTGTTGTCACCTGTCACGAGAACGGTGTGAAGGAGTTTTATCTCCTTGACGGAGCCCGAATAGCCCCCGATTTCGACAAAGTCATTGACACGGAAGAGGTTGCTCGTAACCATCATTATTCCGTTCGCGACACCTCCGATGATGTCCTGCACTGCAAGTCCAATCGCAAGCGTGAGTGCACTGACTGCACTGACGACGCCGTTAAGCGGGATGTCGAGTCTTCCCAGACATATGAAGAGAAGTCCCAGGTACAGTATGATTCTCACGATTGCCATGATGAAGCCGACGAGTGAGTTATCGATGCGGCTGTTGATCAGAGCCTTCTCCAGAAGTCTCACGATGTTCCTCACCGTGAAGATTCCGAGTATGGCTATGAGTATGGTCGAAGTGTACACATAACCGTAGTTTTCCATAAAAAGCCAGAAGCTGTTCATTTATCTTATTCCTTTATTTTTCCTTTCCAGTGATTATACTCACATATATTCCGTCACTGCCCCTCAGGGAAGAAGAAAGACGATCTCTTCCTCCGAGAAACGATGTGAAGACGGCATTTATCACACCGCCTGTATCCAGAACTAAAGCATAAGGAACTTTTCTCTCTTTTAAAAGAGACGAAACCTTCCTTTTTCCGTCAACAAGCTCTATCGTGTCACCCTTTCTGTCTGTCCTGATAACAGAAGAGGAGAGCACATCGGGACTGATTATGAGCGTCAGCGGCCCGGAAGAGGTGTTATCTACCGAGAGTCCCTCGGGAAGAAGAGTACTTTCTCCCCTGTATGGAGAGGAGAATGGTTCAATCTTCCTGTATGCCCGGATTTCGTCCGACGTGACGTAGAATATGTACCTCTCGTTTTCGACTCTCGTGTTTCCCCTTTCCGCAGCCGTTATGATCTGAGAAAGGTACCTTCTCGACACTCTCTCCTTCTCCCCGAAAGAGGAGAAGACAGAGTACAGCGTCTTCTCCTTCGTCACGGGAAGGGACGAAAGGAATGCACTGCGGCTGAAGGACGCGGAAAACGGGGACAGAGCAGTGAACGCAAGAGAAGGAATCTCCATTGAAGATACGTTCTCCGCTATATGCGATATTATCTTCTTCTCCTCATCCGTTATGAAGGGAAGTATTCTGTGCCTTATGTAATTCCGTCTGTACTGGGTGTCGCTGTTGGTGCTGTCAGATGAGTACTCGAGCCCGCTTTCCCTCACGCACTCTCTTATCTCCCTTTTCGATATCCCCAGCATGGGACGAATAATCATTGCGTCACGCTCTCTTATTCCGCCCCACTGCCAGAATGGTGACGAGTCCATCATCCTCATGATGACGGTCTCACACTGGTCATCCTCATGGTGCGCCGTAAGAATCCACATGAACCCGTTCTCCCGGGCGTAGCTCCTGAGCGCTCTGTAACGTTCGTCCCTCGCTGCAGCCTCAACGCCGATATTCTCATCCCGGGCACGCTCCAGTATCCTTCCTTCGGGGATTACTGCAATATCGAGGGGGATGCCGAGAAAAGAAGCATTCTTTCTGTTGAGAGCAATCTCCTTCTCAAGTTCTTCCTTTCCTCTTATGTTGTGATTGACGTAAAGGGCACCGGTCCTCTCCGGAGCAAGAAAGGAAAGAGCGGAGAGAAGAAACAGCGAGTCCTCGCCTCCCGAAAAAGCAACAAGAAGTTTCCCGTTTTCGGGAAGCTTAATCCTGGAAAGAATTGACGCGCTGAATGACTTCATTTAAGGGTTTACCTTCGACAATATCCAGAACAGCCTCAGCAGCACGTGAGACGGCTCCGTCAATCTTCTTCCTGTCCTCCTCGCTGAATGCAGAGAGCACATGGTTTACGATATCACCATCCTCCGGTCTCCCGATTCCGATGTAGACGTGAATGAAGTTCTCTCCGTAGACGGAGATTATGGACTTCAGACCGTTGTGCCCGGCACTTCCGCCCTTCTGTTTAATCCTGACCTTTCCGGGAGGAAGGTCCAGCTGATCGCATATCACGATAAGAGGATCTGTCCTGTCAACAAGTCCACTGAAGGCTTCACCGGAGGAATTCATGAATGTGAGGGGCTCTACAAGGCAAACTTTGCCGTCGTCAATCCCGGCCGTCCGGCAGGGACGAAAACAGCGCTTACGGAACTTTGCTCCCTTAAGCGCTGCTATCTTTTCGACTGTCATGAAGCCGACGTTATGCCTTGTGTTTTCATATTCAGAGCCCGGATTACCAAGACCGAATACAAAAACCATTATGCATTGGCATCTGCGGAAGCTGCTGCACCTGTTGTGACTTCAGGAGCTGCATTCTCGTCTGTAGCTGCTGTCTCGACATCTTCCCTGACCATCTTGACGGATGCGATTGTCGTATCTGCATCCTCGAGAATCTTGATAGTCTCCGGAACAACGAGATCGGAAACTCTGAATGTTTCGTTGACTCCGAGGGAGGAAATATCTGCAACAAGCTTCTCCGGGAGGTTTCTCGGGAAGCATTCGATTTCAACTTCGTGTGTAACCTGCTCAAGAACACCACCGTCTCTGACACCTGTTGCTGTGCCTTCGAGTTCGATTCTGATCTTTGTTCTGAGGAGCTGACCGAATGTGACTTCGAAGAGGTCAACATGCTGAATGCAGTTCTTCAGGAGGTTTTCCTGTACATCCTTGACGAATACGTTCTTGTCCTCGCCACCCTCGAGCTTGAGTGTGATGAGTGTTGTTTCGGTGAACATACCCTGCTTCATTCTGAATTCCTTTGCATCGAGTGTTACATAAACAGGATCAACACCCTTCTTTCCGTAGATAACTGCCGGAATTCTTCCGCTTCTTACGACTCTTCTGGATCCCGAAGAACCGAAGTCTTCTGTTCTGAGTTTAGCTGAGAGCACTTTTTCTGTAGCCATACTTTTTCTCCTTAACTCTCATGGGTTTTACCCATTACCATTGCCACGCCACAGGGCGCCGTCTCAGATATTACAGAGTTGGGAAAAGATAATCAAGACTTCACTTCATCCCCTCTGAGGTACTTCTCCGCCATTCTCTCGAGTTCCTGCCACTCACTCATCTCTGCTCCCGCGGATGTGAAAATTGCCTTCAGGTCCTCATCGAGAGCCCTCATCTCCTCTACGGCATTCAATGCATGGTCGGACACGCAGATTCTTCCGAGAGCTGTTCTGCAGAGAAGAGAATAGAGGCGCATGCATATTTTTCTGTAACGCCCGGAGCGGTAATCCTCGTCGTCGGGAAGGATGGTGAACCCGGCTTTCTCGAGTGCAGAATAGCCTTCGATGCTGGCATTCAGTATACGGGAGAGAAAATCCCTGTCCTTCCCTATTTTCCTGAGGTCACCGTCCGTATAATAGACGGCAAATGCGGCGGGAACGACGAATGCGGCGTGCGAGAGAAGGTATGATTCCATGTTGCTCTCATAGTTCACCCTGTACTTTGTACCTCTGAAGATTTCCCCTGCGAGGGCTTCGTCGGAGGGAGAGGAACTGAGACCTCCGATTGTAATCTTCCTGAGGTCGATTGAGACGACACAGTCCTTTTCCCTGTGTCCCGCAGAGGATGAGAATGCGAAGAGCACGTTCTTCCCCGGAAGAAGTGATGAGAAGTAAGCCGCTCTCGTGTTATTGCCGACGAATACGATATTCTCCGTTCCGTTATTACATAGAACGGGAATGACCGCCCCGATATTCGTAAAGCGTACAGTGACGAAAATCACATCGTAGAGATCGTTTCTCCCGAGTTCCCGTACAACAGGGATCCTCACCCTCTTTTTTCTCATGGTAAGACGGTTTCTGATTACAAGGCCTTCCCTTTCAATCGTTTTTCCCCACTCTCCACGGGCAAGAAGAGTCACATCCTTTCCCTGGGAGAAAAGAGCGGAAGCAAGATTACAGCCGATGACTCCGGCGCCAAATACAAGTATTCTCATCACTCATATGATACAGGACAGAAGAAGAATTCTCCACTGTCAAGAATCGTTTCACCAACTTGAGGAAAAAATGATTTCCCATATTTTTTTCCTACAATCTTCCCAATATTTTTTCCACAATCCTCCCAATAATTTTGACCCAGAAAAAGATACTGAAAAACGGAATGAAGGAACCTGACTTTCTCATGATTATAACAGCCACCGGATTTGCTCACAGGCGCAGTGACGAAGTCTGGTGTGTTCCCGTCAGATGTCTCAGAACCTGAAAGAAAACCAGGAGCTCACGGGATCGGACCGTGATATGAAGCAACTGACATGCAGAAGAGTCCAACTTATTGTAATCAAATTAGTTACTTTCATACTTTTCACTTGACAGATATGATGACTCCCATTATCTTCAGGCTGTAGGGCATCAGTGTCACTATACACCTCGGAGGTAGTGAGTATCTTCGGATGCTTAAATGTCATGTGCTGGCATCGCCCTCCTTGGGAGGAACCACCGCTTAGCGTGGTTCTTTTTTTCTTGCGGAGAGAATGAGACAGATCATATATGTTTACTCTGACGAATCAGGAGTGTTCGACAAACTGCATAATGATTTTTTGTCTATGCCGGTATAGCCTGCATAGAGCAGGATATGATGTCATCATTAACGAGGAAATACCTTCAAGTCGAGAAGACACTTCGTCAGATAAAAAAGAACAGGAACAAACCAGAGCTTAAAGCTTCTCTTCTGGAAAAAGAGGAAAAGAGGAAGTTATACAGGGTTTGCAGGGACTGTTACAAATTTGTGGTCATTGTAAAACTCAAGAACTTGGATGATAAAATATTTGAAAACTCAAAAACAAAACAACGCTTTTTGGAGTATGCCTACAAGTACGGGGTAAAGCAATTACTTCAGAAAATGAGGGATGATAATATTCTCAGCTCTGAGAACGAAATTGAACTAAGATTATACGCTGATGAGTATAGACATGCTTCAAATGAAAAATATTCTCTTTCAGACATTATATTTAATGAATTCAAATATGGAGTTTACGTAGGCTATGACGTAAAACCGATAGTCAGAAATCTTACCGAAGTGTCTGTAACGTACTGCAATTCGGAAAACATAGCATTAATCCGAGCCTCAGATATCCTGGCAAATCGTGCTTATCATGAGGTCTCATCTTCAAAAATGAATGAGAATGGAGGTGACAGATTACTTGTAACATCAGTAATACCGCAAAAAACAAAACCAGGAGCGCACGGGATCGAACCGTGATATGGAGAATCAAAATCTCCTGCCTTAACCATTGGGCTACGCCCCT
>CAVFYD010000074.1:0-11709 GCA_963626615.1 Sphaerochaetaceae bacterium | reverse complement strand
GATTTGTAATCTCGGGGTCGTTGGTTCGAATCCGACAGGCGGCTAGATAAACCAGTCTTGTTGACTGGTTTTTCTTTTGTCCTAATCCCGGTCGGATTGTCCCGGAAGCGGGATTCTTTGCCTGAATCTCGAACTTGAGGCACATTTGGATAAACTGTCTTTTTTTACAATCCTGTACCCAGAAACAAGACCGATGCCTTACAAAGGGGCTGTACGAAATCGGAATCCATACATCTCACGGCGATTACCGCATCCGGATTGAGGAAGAGCATGTACCCGGGACTTATACAAAGCCAGGTTGTTCCCGACGCTCTCTTCAGACGCAAGATATAGAGTGACTTGTATTTGAACTTTTCTGCGTTTACACTTTTTCCATGGAAAAGATAAAACTCGATGAATTTCTCTCCTACAGCTATCTTTCGGGACTGAATGCAGGAGAGGACGGTGTCTTCTTCACCCTCAGCCGGTCAAAGAAGGACAGAAGCGGCTACGACAGCAATTTCTATATGATGAAGAAAAGTGAGGCGAGAGCACTCACATCCGACGGCAAGGCCGGTTACGGCATTCCCCACAGGGGAAAGTTCTACTTCACTGCAAAGCGCACTGAAGAGGAAGAGAAGAACAGGGGAAAGACCACAGTCTACGCTCTCCCCCTCGACGGAGGAGAAGCATCGGCATGGCTGACAGTCGACGGTTCTCTCACGAAGTACGAATTTCTCTCTGACGACACACTCGTCGGCACTTTCGCACTCGACAGGAGGCTTGAGGGGCTCGATGCAGAGGAAAGGGAGAAGAAGGCAAAGGAGAACGCAGCCTTTGAAGACATCGGGGAGCTCCCCTTCTATCTCAACGGAACCGGATTCATAAACGGAAGGCGAAACCGTCTTGCAATAATAAGAAAGGGAGAGGTGACATACATCTTCGACGATGACTTCTCTCCCGATATGTGGTCACTCAGCAGAGACAGAGACAGGATTGTCTGCTGCGGCAACAGCAGAAAGGGCGCGAGGTACGAAACGACTACAGAAGTGAGAGTCGTGAACACAGCAGACCTTACATGGGAGACTGTTCTTCCAGAAGGAAAGATAAACATCTCGGGCGCATGGCTTCTCGAAGACAGGCTCATCGCATTCGGCAGCGACATGAAAAGGTACGGAATAAACCAGAACCCGGACTTCTATACCATAGAGAACGGGGACGCGGTACTTCTCTCTCCGTGGGGAGAATCTTCGTGGGCAAGTGTCGGTACCGACATCCGCCTCAAGGGAGGAAGCGGAACCTGGAGAGACAACGGCTGGCTCTACTTCTCCACGACTCTCGGCCACTCCTCTGCCGTTTACAGGATAAACAGAGAAGGGACAATCGAACCTGTCATCACGGACGAAGGCAGCGTCGACTGTATCAGCGTATATAACGGAGAGGTCTACTATGTCGGGCTCAGGGGACAGAGACTTCAGGAACTGTACAGAGGGCAGGAGAAGCTTACGTCCTTCAATGACGATGTTCTCAAAGACAAATATGTCGGAGTTCCGGAGGAGGTTGACTTCGAGAATGACGGCATATCATTCAGAGGCTGGGTTCTCAAGCCTTATGAATGGAACGGGAGAAAATCCTACCCCGCCATATTCGATATCCACGGAGGTCCCAAGACAGTATACGGCACAGTCTTCATGCACGAGATGCAGTACTGGGCAGGCGAAGGCTACTTCGTATTCTGGACAAACCCCAGGGGAAGCGACGGCAGAGGCGACGAATTTGCAGATATAAGAGGAAAGTACGGCACTGTCGACTACTCGGACCTCATGGCATTCAGGGATGCGGTTCTCGAAAAGTATCCCTCGATAGACTCCACCCGCGTCGGCGTCACGGGAGGCTCCTACGGCGGCTTCATGTCCAACTGGATTCTCGGTCACACGGACTTTTTCAGGGCAATCGCGACACAGCGCTCCATCTACAACTGGATAAGCTTCTACGGAACAAGCGACATCGGGGCCTACTTCGCACCCGACCAGTGCGGATGCTCATGGAAGGACCTTGATGCTCTCTTTCACAGGTCACCTATGGAGAAAATCAGGGAGAATGCAAAGACTCCGACACTCATCCTCCACTCCGACAGGGACTACCGCTGTCCCGTCGAGCAGGCTTATCAGCTCTATACAACGCTCGTCGAAATGGGAGTCGAGACGAAATTCGTCCTCTTTCATGACGAGAGCCACGAGCTCAGCCGCAGCGGAAAACCCCTGAACAGGATAAAAAGGCTTGAGGAGATAACAAAATGGATGGATAGGTATCTCAAAGAGTTGCCCTGATGCCCTTTTTGTGAAGATAATGAGAGAAGGAAGGACATGTGTCCCTCTGAAGGAAGGAAATTTATGAAACTCATGAAAAAGAACCCGATTACAACAATCGTCGCAATCGGTATCGGAGCAGCACTCTTCTTCGTACTGGGAAGATTCGTCTCCATTCCGAGCCCGGTTGCAAATACAAACATCTCGACACAGTACGGTCTCCTGGCATTCATGGCTGCACTGTACGGACCTCTTGCAGGATTCCTCATCGCATTCATCGGTCACACACTCATCGACTTCTCATATGGCTGGGGCATCTGGTGGAGCTGGGTAATCGCATCCGGAATTGCAGGACTCGTGATGGGACTCCTGACAATGGGCATCAGCATCGAAGACAGCTTCGGAAAGAAGGAAGCCATCACACTCAACATCGGTCAGATTGTCGCGAACATCATCGCATGGGGAGTAATTGCACCTGTATTCGACATTCTCATCTACGCCGAGCCTGCAAACAAGGTCTTCACGCAGGGCATCGTCGCAGGACTTGTGAACATCGTGACGACTGCAGTCATTGCAACACTCCTTTCTCTTGCCTACAACAAGGCAAAACCCAAGGCAGGTTCTCTCAGGAAGGAAGACTGATTTCCTCCCGATACTTCAATGCTTCTCTCCGGAGAAGCATTTTTCTTTTCCCTTCATCGTGTTACACTTCCACATAGCGAGGTCCAGATGTCTCCCATAATCGAATTCAGGAACTTCTCATTCAAATACAGGGCACAGGCGGAGAAAACACTTCGCAGTATCAATCTCACCATCAATGAAGGTGAGAAGATTCTCATCTGCGGCCCCTCGGGCTGCGGGAAGAGTACCCTGGCCTCGACTCTCAACGGCCTCATTCCCGCTTCCTATCCGGGAGACGTTGAGGGAGAACTCTTAATCAACGGCAAAAGTTACCGCGACTGGGACATCTTCTCACTCAGCAAGATAACCGGCACCGTCCTCCAGGACTCCGACGGCCAGTTCATAGGGCTCACTGTCGGGGAGGACATAGCATTCGCACTCGAGAATGACAACATCCCCCTCTCCGAAATGAGGAAGGAAGTGGCGGAAGCTGCGAGAAAGGTAGGAGCGGAAGATTTGCTCACGCATTCCCCGCAGTCACTTTCTGGAGGTCAGAAGCAGAGGGTATCTCTGGCAGGCGTAATGGTCGACAGGGTTAAGATATATCTCTTCGACGAACCCCTTGCATCCCTTGACCCGGAAAGCGGAAAGAAGACGATAGAACTCATAGACGAACTTCACAGGACCACAGGTGCAACAGTCATAATAATCGAGCACAGAATCGAGGATGTTCTGTGGCGTCCTGTCGACAGGGTAATACTGATGAACGACGGCAGCATAATCGCCGACGAGACACCGGACAGACTTCTATCCTCCCCTCTTCTCAAGGAAACCGGAATAAGGGAGCCGTTATATGTCACGGCACTGAAGTACGCCGGTGTCGAAATAACGGAGGACAGGAAACCGGGTAGGATAGATACTCTCATTCTCACGGACGAAGACAGGGAGAAAGTCCGCTCATGGTTCAGGACAATACCTGCCAGTGAGAAAAAGCAGACGAAGGAAGAGCTTCTCTCCGTAAAGGGCCTCACGTTCACGTATCCGGGGGGCCACAGGGCACTCGATGACATAGACTTCACGCTCTACAGGGGTGAGATGATGTCGATAGTGGGACGTAACGGTGCAGGAAAGAGCACGTTCAGCAAGCTCCTGTGCGGCTTCGAAAAGCCGGACAGGGGAACAATGACGCTCTCCGGAGCCGACCTCTCCACACTTTCCATCAAGGAAAGGGCGGGACATATCGGCTACGTCATGCAGAACCCGAACCAGATGATCACGAAGACCATGATAAAGGATGAAGTGACACTCGCCCTCGTTCTCGACGGCCGGAAGCCGCAGGACGAGATAGACCGCATCGGGGAAGAGGCGATGCGCATCTGCGGTCTCAAGCCTTTCCGCTCCTGGCCCGTCAGTGCACTCTCCTACGGGCAGAAGAAGAGAGTCACGATAGCCTCAATCCTCGCGATGAATCCCGAGATAGTCATACTCGACGAGCCGACGGCAGGACAGGACTTCAGACACTACACGGAATTCATGGAATTCCTGAAGGAACTCAACAGAGCCGGAGTCACCATCATTCTCATCACACATGACATGCATCTCATGCTCGAGTACTCGACAAGAAGCGTGGTCTTCACTGACGGCAGAAAGATAGCGGACGCCGCACCCGAGGAGATACTTACGAACGGCGAACTGACACAGAAGGCGTCGCTCAAGAAGACAAGTCTCTCCACCCTGGCCTCTCTCTGCGGCCTCGATGACACGCTCTTCATACACCGCTTCATAGAATACGACAGGAAGGTAAGAGGATGATCAACCTTTTCAACTACATCGAAAAAGACTCTCCCGTCCACCGCCTCAGCGGAGCAACAAAGCTGAGTGCTCTCATAATACTGACGTTTGCGGCAATGACGACGTACGACACCCGTTTTCTTCTTGCTCTCACCGTCCTTTCACTCGTTGTGTTCAGAATATCGAAAATAAGGCTGAAGGAAGTCAGGGTGCTCCTTGTCTTCACATTCGCATTCATGATTCTGAACAACGTTCTCATATTCCTCTTCTCACCAGAGCACGGAGTGGCCATATACGGAACAAGACATGTACTCCTCTCCGGTATCGGAAGATGGACAGTGACAGAGGAGCAGCTCTTCTACCACCTCAATGTAATACTCAAGTACCTTGCGTCGATTCCCTTCGTAATACTCTTCATATCGACAACGGATCCCAGCGAGTTCGCATCCTCCCTCAACAGGATAGGAGTAAGCTACAAGGTAGCCTACTCCGTATCCCTTGCCCTCAGGTATATTCCCGACATCCAGCGTGAATACAGGGAAATATCGATGTCACAGCAGGCAAGGGGACTCGAGATGGCTAAAAAGAAGCAGAGCCTCATAAAGAGACTGAAGAACGCAGTCGAGATTCTCTTTCCCCTCATAATATCTTCGATGGACAGAATCGAGACGATATCGAATGCGATGGAGCTCAGGGGATTCGGAAAGAACAGAAAGCGCACATGGTACTCCGCCCGTCCATTCAGAGGAGGCGACTGGGCAGCACTGATTATTTCAGTTGTCTGTCTGGCAGTATCAGTCGGCTTGAACTTCGTCAACGGCGGAAGATACTACAACCCCTTCATTTAGAAAAGGTAATATGCCACCCTTCTCCCGTTCCGACTCCGTATTCTGAAGAGAAGGACCCCTGACTCACGGCTACTCCCACATGGAGAAGAGAATTGATGTAGACAAGAGCCTCACCCTTTTCAACTTCAGTGAAGTTGCGGCAGATGCGGAGTTTCTTTCCGTAGACTACCCTGTCGCGGTACGATATTGTGACGTAGACATCGTCGCCGTAGGAGAAGCCGTTTGACATGAAGAGCGTATCGGGAATATTGGTCCATAATGAGCCGTAGCGGGTATCGAGAATGTCGACAGAGCCGCTGATTCTTCCCCCTTCCACCACAGGGTCCGTGATATCAAGCATGACGACAGAAGAGTCAAGAAGAGGCCCAACCTCATCGAATGAGATGAGTCCCGAAGCAAGCTTTGCTCCCGTATATGCATAGACGTCACGGCCGTAGAATGTGTACGAGCGCTGGCTGTCCTTGAGTCTGTTCGTCGTTTCGCTGATTCTTCTTCTCTCGAGTATTCCGATTCCCTTGTGAACGTGCGACAGCGTCCCGTTGTCCGGTGTTACGATAATATGGCCGCTTTTCGTGAGGACGGCAACGCTTTCCCTTTCGCTTCCGACCCCGGGGTCCACGACCGATACGAAAACCGTTCCCGGTGCCCAGTATTCAATTGTCTGGATAAGACGGTAGCTCGCCTCCCATATGTTGAACTGCGGAATCTCATGCGTCAGATCCTCAAGCCTCAGTGAGTGACACACTTCGTCGGCAACGCCGTGCATTGCGCTCACGGCCCCGTCGACAGTGCCGAAGTCCGACATGAAGACGACAGTTCCCCTCTTCTTCCAGGGCTCTTCCCTTTTCAGTATCTCAGCATTTCCGTAAACCATGAATCACCTCTTCAAGTCAGGTCTAAGTCCTGCCGCGCGTCCGAGATAGACCATCTTCTTTTCGCATCTTTCCTCGTGGCCGACAAGAACAAGAATGCGGATACACTTCTCCAGTCCTCCCTCAACATCGGCTTCCTGGGTGCAGAAAAGCGGAACAGTGCTTCCGTGACCGCCCTTTCTCAGTGCAGAAGCGGCATTGAGGCTTCTGAGGTCCTTCGTCTGCGAGAACTGGATGAAGACAAGTTCATCTTCCCTCAAATCATTGAGAGTCAGCAAAGTTTCGAACATTTCCCTGACAGCAGATATGATTTCCCCTGGATTGTCATTTTCGACGGTGACGGCACCACGGAGTGCGTAGACGCTACATGCCATATGAGAAGCCTCCTGTAATGAGAGTATTGAGAGTATCGAGTACGATGGAAATCAGGAAATAGATGAGAAATCTCACGAGCGTCTTCACTGCCGGGGAAATAACCCAGACACGTGAGAATATGGAGCATAGAAGAGACGCAAAGATAATCCAGACTCCGACAAGGAAGATCGTCCATCCCATTATCATCTGCACGCTCGTGATGAGAGTGACAAGCTCCTCCCTCACAGGAAAATAGAGAAAGAGCACAAACAGGAATGCAAAGAACATGTAGAGCAGTACCAGATACGTATGCACACGGCTCGAGAGTTCTATGATTCTTCTCATCTCCAACATACCGGAATCTTACCACAGAGAGGAGATTCTCTCAACAGAAGCGGAAATGAAGAAAATGCGTAGAAAGGGACAAAAGGGAGCTTTCTGATACAACCTAAGAAAAATCGAAAAAATTTGATAGATACCTCATGAAAGTAGTGTTAGACTAACAAAAAAGACAAATTACAGGAGAAAATTATGACGATTTCCGAAAAGTTATTGAAATATGGTGTAAAGACACCGGACATCCTCCTTCCGAAGAAGGATGTAGATACCAGAAAGTGGGCTGTCGTGGCATGTGACCAGTACACATCGCAGCCGGAATACTGGGAAAGCCTCTCGGAGGAAGTGGGCAATGCACCCTCAACTCTCAGAATCATCTACCCCGAAGTCTACCTCGAATCGGGTGACAAGGAAAAAATCATCTCCTCCATCAACGAGAAGATGAACGAGTACCTTGAAGAAGGCATCTTCGACGAATACAGGGACAGCTTCATCCTCGTCGAGAGAACAACGGAGAGCGGCACAAGATACGGCCTCATGCTCGCGCTCGACCTTGAAGCCTACAGCTACGCAAAGGACTCGAAGACTCTGATCAGGGCTACCGAAGGCACGATCCTTTCCCGTATCCCGCCAAGAAAGGAAATCAGAAAGGATGCTCCGATTGAAGTTCCTCATATCATGGTGCTCATCTCAGATAAGGACAGGAAGATCATCGAGCCGCTGAGAGACAGGAGAAACGAACTCTCTGTCGTCTACGACTCGGATCTCAACAAGAACGGCGGACACCTGAAGGGCTATCTTGTAAACAGCGACAGAGACAGGGAAGCCATCCTCACAGGATTCGAATCTCTCTACAACGCTCTTGATCCCGAAAACCCGCTACTCTTCGCAATGGGTGACGGCAACCACTCCCTCGCAACTGCAAAGTCATGCTGGGAAGACATCAAGCCGACACTCTCGGAGGAAGAGAGAAAGAATCATCCCGCACGCTTTGCCCTCGTGGAAATCGAGAACATCTTCGACCCGGGACTCCTCTTCGAGCCTATCCACAGGGTATTCTTCAACATCGACATGGATACATTCGATTCAATACTCTCCGCATTCTGTTCTTCATTCAGAAAAGAAAAGGTTGCATGCCGCAACTGCATGAAGAAGGGGGTCAACGAAAAAGGACAGCACTTCGGTCTCAACTGCGGTGACGAATTCTACGTCTATACGGTTGAAGGCGGAGAAAAGGCAATCGCAGCAGGAACAATCCAGCTCGTCATCGACCGCATGCTCGAAGAGAAGAAGGGAGAAGTGGACTACATCCACGGCGCCGACGTCACCATCGAGCTCGGGGCAAAGAAAGGCAACCTCGGCATAATACTGCCGGATGTATCGAAGGACAACTTCTTCTCGGATATGCTCAAGGATGGTGCTTATCCGCGTAAGACCTTCTCCATCGGACACGCCAACGAGAAGCGCTACTACATGGAAGCGAGAAAGATAAAGTAATCAGTCAGAGAGGAAACTCATACGAGCCCTGCCGGATGATACGGTAGGGCTTCTTTGTTGCATCCACCATCGTGGAGCTCATTCCGCCCTTCACGCTCTCATCCTTTACGATGAAATCCAGCTTATCGCCGAAGGCCTTCTCGATTTCATCAAAGGTCAATAAACTCGGCAGGCCCGAAACATTGACGGATGTCGAGTAAATCGGCCCGGAAAGGGGGAGAAGGCGCTGCAGGTACTCATCGCCGGGAACCCTCACGGCTGTCGTTGTCCCGTCGGGAGAGGAAAGAATTGCAGTCAGCGAACACGGCCAGAGGGAGAGAATATCTTCCGGCACGATGAGGCCGCTCTCCTTCACCTGCTCCTTAGTCATGAGGACGATGAAGCTCTTGTTCTTCGGTCTCTCCTTTATCTCGTAGATACGCTCGCTTGCAGAGGGAGAGACAATGCCGCTGAGGCCGTAGATTGTATCACAGGGTATGGCACAGATTTCACCCCGTCTGAGTCTCTGAGCCACCTTGGCGATATCACCGGAATCATGATTGAGAATAACTGCCATCTTTCTTTCCTTCCTTCTTCCGCCTCTTCACGAGAGGAAGAACGACAACTATGATTGCACTCCAGACGATGGTTATCAAGAGAGAGTAAAGAAGAATGCAGGAAAAGGATAAGCCCATATACCCATCCTCTCCGGCACTCACCGACTGCTGACTGGAAGGATCATAGATCGAGTCATCCGCAAAAGAGTGTATGACATTCCCCTCCGGAGGCGTCTCCTGTGCCAACGCACCTGCCCTGTATCTAAGTGTGCTCAGATCACTCTCCTTCTCTTTGACCTCTTCCTGAATGGAGATTATCTTCTTTTGAGTTGATTTATTGGCCAATATGCCGTCATTCGAGAAAAAAACGCTGAGAAAAACCGCAGAAATCACGAAAACGGCAGCAATAGACAAAACTTTAAATCTTGTAATCATATTATTATATCGGTATAATAGTATAACGAATTTGCGTCATTGGCACGTATTTGGGAGGAAAAATAATGGCAAAAGCCAAGAAGACCTGGAAACTGGTCCTTATAAGCGTAATACTGTCCGTCCTTATTCTTGCTGCTTTCACTGCAGTTTTCATGAAGCTAATCGTTCCTGCTTACAACATCACACAGGAACAGATATACAGCGTCATGACAAAGGCGCTCCCCATTCTCATCGGTCTTGTATTCATCGAAATAGCCCTCATCTCCTCACGTAAGGGAGAAGAAGATTACAGAGAGAATATCGACAAGCTTGCACCCAATGCATACGATTCTCCTCTCTATACTGCCCCTGTCGACGATCCGACAGCTCAGAAGAGCCCGACCGGCATAGACCTCAACACAAAGACAGAGACCATCGTGAAGGAAGTCATCAAGGAAGTTCCTGTCGAGGTTATAAGAGAAGTCGTCAAGGAAGTTCCTGTCGAAGTCATCAGAGAAGTTCCTGTCGAAGTCGAAGTCCCGAAGGAAGTACCGGTGGAGGTCGTCAAGGAAGTTGTCAGGGAAGTTCCTGTCGAAGTCGTGAAGGAAGTTCCTGTCGAGGTTGTCAAGGAAGTCGAGAAGCCTGTTGAAGTCATCAAGGAAGTCGTCAGAGAAGTTCCTGTCGAAGTCGAGAAGGTTGTCGAAAAGATTGTCGAGAAACCTGTTGAGGTCGTCAGGGAAGTTGTCAGGGAAGTTCCTGTTGAAGTCATAAAGGAAGTAGAGAAACCTGTCGAAGTCGAGAAGATTGTCGAAAAGGAAGTCGAGGTTCCCGCACCAGAAGAAGAGATCACCTACTCCTTCGAAGATGCTCTCAGGGAAGAAATCGCAGAAGCGAAGAAATCCGGCTATCCTCTCACGCTTGTATCCGTCAGGGGAAAGAGCGAGGAAGAAGTCGAAAAGTCTCTCGATGCTCCGTCATTCTCCCATGACGACGCTCTCTGTGTCATCCTCCCGTACACAAGAGCAAAGGACGTTCAGAAGAAAGTCAGACTCCTCGGAGGAAAGGCAGTCGAAATGGACGCTCAGAGCAGCGCAGAAAACATGCTCAAGGCAGTCAGCAGATAACGGACCCGAACAGGTTCGAACGGCATAGAGCAATCTATGCCATTTTTTATCACAGGAGGCCATATGGCAAAAGTATTACTCATAAACGGGAGTCCGCACTCATCCGGCTGCACATACACGGCCCTCAGGGAAGTCGCAGACACTCTCGGGAAGAGAGGAATAGAGACTGAAATATACCAGATAGGAACAAAGAGTGTTGCAGGCTGCATTGCGTGCAACAGATGCTCCTGTACAGGCAAGTGCATCTTCGACGACGGCGTGAACGAGGTTGCAGCAAAACTTGATGAATATTCGGCCATCGTGGTAGGATCTCCCGTCTACTACTCTTCTGCTTCGGGACAGATCTGTTCTTTTCTTGACAGACTCTTCTATTCTGCCGGAGACAGGATGCAAAACAAACTCGGTGCTGCTGTGGTATCATGCAGACGTGGCGGCGCAACGGCAGCATTCGAAAGACTCAACAAATACTTCGAGATATCGAACATGCACACAGTGGGATCACAGTACTGGAACCAGGTTCACGGTCATACTCCCGAGGATGTCAGAAAAGACGAGGAAGGACTCCAGACCATGAGAGCACTGGGTGAGAACATGGCATGGCTCATAAAGTGTATCGAGGCCGGAGATAAAGGGGGTGTCGAGCGACCGCGGTACGAGAAGAGAATGGTCACAAATTTCATACAGTAGACGACAAACGGGAGGCCTCAACCTCCCGTTCTTCTGTACCATACGTCTCGGATGAGACAATCAAACCAGTAATGGGTAGAAAGCCATTGCGAGAAGAACGAATATGGTGACATTCTTCAGTGTTTTCTTCATCGTTTTCCTCCTTTGGAACCTTTTCAAAATTCGAACGAAATAGCCGCGCTGCGGAATGATTAACAAAGAAAGGACTCGAAAGGCTTACCCTGAGTCCCCAGATAATTAACTAGATTCCTTCCCACAGAGAAGGCTAAACCTTTCATCTACTTATATAACTTTATCATAATTTCTCTATAAGTCAAGTCCGATTTCGCAATTTTTACGGG
>CAVFYD010000073.1:0-11871 GCA_963626615.1 Sphaerochaetaceae bacterium | reverse complement strand
CCGAACTTGAATCCGAGCCTTGGCTTGTTCTTGTCGGAATGCGCCTTGAGATACTCGACTCTCTTGTTCTCATCCATTGGAATGATCTTCCCTTTGTGCGTCTTAATCTTCTCGCCGTTATAATCAGGAATGAAGTCCACCATCGTCTCGATGCTCGGATCTACGTCTGCAAAGCTTCCAAGATATTCTGAGAGGACTTCGAAAGCCTTGTTCTTCATCTCGTCAAGTCCATTCTTGTTTGTTTCAAGAAACGCATTGGTGAAATCGTTTCCGTGTTTCTTCAGTTCTTCATTCGTCGGGCTGTGGAAATCGAGATATTGTACGACGAATCCAAGCTCGTACTGTCCCTGCTCGTTTGAGATTCTCTTCCCATCCTCCGAGAGCATGGTGTTTACAAGGACGTCCTGCATGTTCTCGATCTTAAACGAGATTCTCGCCTTGTCGGCGGCCTTCTGTAGTGCCGCCTTGTGAAGGTTCATCAGGACTTTTACGTCGCTAGTAGAAAAGCATGGCTTCTCGTCTATAGAACCTTCGGAACGAACGTCTTTTGTGGTGTTTTCTGTCATGGTTCAGATAATATTATACTCGTTCATGATATTAAGCCCTATACTCGTCATCCGAAGTTTTCGTTCTCGTGATGCCCTTCGCATCATGAGTTTCCTGATGTGGCCTGTCTCCAAGATCCTTGATTCTCTTGTGCGGTATGATATACCAGTCCTCCCTGACGCCGTCTGGATTCTTGTGTTCGACTTCGTCTCCGCCTTCCTTGCCTTTGGGCGGCTCTATCGGGATCGGGTCCGGGAGAACGATGAACCACTGGACCGTCGTGTCGGCTGTCGGAGGGTCAATCGGATGGTCTGTATTGTCAAACGGTCTCAGCCAGACATCCAGTTCTGGAACATGGCGTTTCGATGGATCGCTGATGTAATTCGGATTTGGCCTTTTTTCCGTTGGTTTGCGTTTCTCGCTATAGAATGCAAGCGTTCTGGCTATTAAATCTCCTTTGACGTTGTCCATCGTGTCCCTGTTCTGTGTCTTGCAGTTTATGACAGGCAGTTTGTTGTCTCTTCCACAGACCTCGTCGAGAATCTGGTTTACCTTCGAATCTGTCACCTCCTCGTTGCCGCTCCCCCCTTCAACCGTCCGTCCGTCTATCTCCAGGTTTCTCTTTGCAAGCACAATTGCACAGTATTTCTTCTTGAGTATTTCCGAGTACACACTCTCCTGACCTATGTTGTGCTTTTTCATGTATTCAACAACTCGACCAGTATATGTCAGGGCGCAATACGGGTCAACATGCCACCCGGGAGATTTTTTTCCTACTATGTTGGTGATTTTTCCGACGAGTTTCGAATTCCTTGACTATATGTCCTGTGGAAGCTCTCCTTCGTTTCTCGTCCCGTTCTCTCCTTCTGGGACAACTGATTCTGACAGTCGTCCCAGCCATTCCGACACCATGTCGGCAAGCGATTCGTCCAGATTCCTCTTGTTGACTGACGCTATGAAACAGTCTGTGTCAAAATCTTCAAAACTCCTGTCTGTCTTGAACTGATCTAGTGTCTTGATAATTGTGTTCTTTATGGCTCGTTCTGTCTGACTTTTAACGTGCGCCTCAACCTTATCTCGTTTAAGTACGTTTCTAACTCCGACTTTGATGTTTTTCTTCGCCTTTGCGTCTTCTTTGGGATCTCCTGTCAAGTTGATGCAGTCAATGGCCGCGTCGAGAGCCTTGCTCTTCTTGGTCTCCTCTTCTTCCTCAAGAATATCCTCAATCTCCCCAACGTCCTCGAACAGCTTGGTAAGGAGGTCTTTCTGTCGTTCGAGAGATTCGTCCATCGCTTCCTTGACATTCGTTGTTACCGTGACATAATACGACTGTGCTCCGGCGTTCTTGATCTTTCTTAGCAGGTCTAGGTCGTTCACGCCATTTTCCATCATGTCATTCGCGATGTCTTCCGTGGACTTGTATACACAAGAATGCTCTTCGTCGTTCAACTCGAGATTGCACTGCTCCTGTAGGGTCTTGTTGACGAAATTCTTGTATTCGTCCGTCTTTACCAACTTCTCGAGCTTTGTGTCCTCCTTTATCTCCACGTCGTCCTTCTTGGTGTCCTTCTTCTCGTCGTCCTCTGTGACAGTGCTCCTGGTCGGGACGCTTGCACTTTTCGTGGTCTGCGGAGTTGACGACGTCTTTGACACGGTCGGGGTCTTTCCGTCCGAAGCGCGGTCCCTCACGTCGTACTTTGACTTCTCGTCGTACGACGAATTCCTCTTGTAGAGTGATTCGATGTTGTCTATCTTTATGACGTCGTCCTCCTTGACCTTGTTTGTGTTTAGGAGATTCTTTGCCGTTCCGAACGCCTTTGTCGCGGACTTCGCTATCGACTTCTATGTATAGTCGGGGTAGTTTGGGTCGTGTGCATTGACCCCGATCACGACAGAATACTGGGCGTTCTCTATCTTCGTCTTTATCGTCGGGGTTATCTTGCCCTTCCTGTTGAGATACGTTATCAGAGTCTTTCCGCCAATGCACCTGACATCCGCATCGTTACTGTCGAAGTCGTGGTTAAGCGCGTTCTTGACGTTGCTCGCGACGCGATTCTTGTCTATGTCTATGAATCCTGGCACCTCTTTCCACTTCGCAGGGTCAAGCCACTTGCCTATGTTGTAGAGCTTTCCTCCGTTCATTGTTATGGAAATGTTTCTTAGGTCAGCGAGCATCTGTCCGAAGAACCCGGACGTCTTGTTTGCGATTGCGTCCTTTATTCCACGATCTTTCCTGTTGTTGATGGAAACGTCATACCCAATGGAATACCCAATCAGCTTTCTGCGTCCGCCACCCTCGGTCTCGCCATCGCCATTCCTTGTACCGTCTTTGTCGCCATCCCCTTCCTTCTCCTCGAATAGTAGATTCAGGAGTTTCCGCTCGTTATCAGTCCGGTACGATTCTGTGACCTTCTCCTTGTCCGTTGGTCTGTCAACGTCCGAACTCAGTCTGTTTTCATCTGAGCTTAGAACTCCGCTGTCAGAGCCCACCTCGTTCTCATCAGACCCAGCGTCCTCGGAGCGATAGATCGGAGCAAGCATCTGTTCCTTTATATAAGAAGCCTCCTCCTGTCCGCAAAACCAGGAGGTGTATTCCCGGAATACCTCGGCAAAATCCTTTCTCGGCAGAGTTTCCGCACTCTAGTCTTTCATCCCGCCAATGATTCTATACTGGCCTCCGCCGAGGAACTTCGCCTGTTTGGGGTCTTCGGCATCCGTAAATCCGAGGTTCTCAACCTTGATCGCAGGATTCTTCTTCTCGGCAAACTCGGTTGCGACGGCATGAAGTTTCTGGTAAATCGTGTTGATGTTGACTGTAATACTGGAATAGTCTACGCTTTTTTCAGACATAACTCTTCTAATTACATCCGATGGAAACGTCAGACCCGACGTGCGTCCAGGTCGGACTTGTTGTTCCTCATAAGGGAAACGTTCTGTCTGAACACACGTTTCTGCGGGTTTATGAACGTCGTCACCCGTGAGGCAATCCATGTTCCGCACAGCGACTGATACGATCGTTTCACGACTTTCTCGTTCTTCTTGTCAAGATCGTTCAGCACTCCGTCCCTGATCGGTATCGTAACTCCTATCATCCATCCGGGTATTATTCCTATCTTCCCCGGCATGTTGAGGATCAGGCCGTTGTATTCCATTAGATTCTTCATCTGGTCCCAATAGACGTTTATGTTATTGTTCCAAGACATCTGCGATTTCCAATATACGCTGTCGTCGTCTTGTGCGAACTGGACTTTCGTGTTCGTGTTGTGCCCATGATAGTAGTTCAGAATCTGCGAATAACCAAGCTGTTCGTTTGAAAAATTGTTCGTGTCAAGTGAGTACGTGTAGATCTTGTTCGTGAACATGGTCTCCATGACGGAAGTCTTGTTCTGCTTGACGTTATACGCAAGGTTGACACCGCTGTTGGAAACCGGGTCCACCTCGGTCTTCATCTGGTTGACAACCACGTTGTACGGCTTCTGGTACGCACACGATCTCTGTGTGTCCAACGCCCTCACCACGTCGTGGTGCTCGTCATAGACAATCCCCTTTATGCTCTCGTCTATACCATACTCGGAGGAGAAGCACATCTTGTTGAAGAGATATCTCAGGGCTGTGATTATGGTGTCGTTGTTGTCCGTAATGTAATTTATCTTGACTATGGATGCGTCATTGCTGAAGGAGTCGTTGTCCACGTCGAACTCGGCCTGTGTCAGGAGATTTCTCGCTATGTCGAACAAGAACTCCTTTCCCTTTCCGTAATTCGTGTACGAAACCCTTCCCTGGCACAGCTTCCACGTCAGCGACGACAAGAATAGCCTGTATTTTATCCTCCCCGGCGCGTTTTCCAGTATACCTATGTTGTTGACGTACATGGTAATGCCGAGCTCGTCTTTCACGACGGTCTTGACTATGTTCCCGTCCGACTTGTCTTCCACTTCCTTAAGGGAAAACGTGCAGTACACGAAGGTCTTGTCAAGGAACCTGTCTATTCTCTGGTCCGTGTCCGTGTACTCGACCGAACCGGTGAGTACCAGGTCGTTGAACTCGTTCGTGTACTGTATCGTCCCTATGTTCTCGTCGAGGAGGTTCGTCTCGTTCTCGTCGTCGAAGTCGTCATTCGCCAACGACGCGCAAAAAATGAACTTCCTGTCGTCATATTCAAACGCGCTCATGTCAGTCTAATGCCTTCAGGATCTCCTCCACGTTCACCTTCGAGATGTACTTTATCTTCTCCCCGGGAAAATACGTGCGAAGAGAGTCTTTAAGCCCTATCTTGTTTATCTTCATCAACAGCCACGCAAGCCTGGTCGTCTCATACAACTTGTATGAAATCAACGGAAGATGCGCCGGAGTCTTTATCTCGTATGTGAGGAGCTGGTCGGGGGCAATATCGAGATACAGGGTGTTGTTCAGGTTGAACCTATACAGGTTCTAGCTTTCAGTAATCGTGAGGAAGTTCTCAAAGTCTGTTATCTTCACCGATGTATCGTAGTCTATGTCCGTCAGCTTCATTTCGAACCTCCAGTTGCGCCCGATCCGTCACTGCTATTCTTCCCGCTATTCTCGGAACTACCGATTAGCTTGCCTATCTCTTCTTTGGCTTTCTTGTATACGTCTCCAAGCAATTCACCGACCTCGCCACTACTGTCGTAGAACGCTTCTTCCCGGGTGACCGACGTGCTGATGATGTTGTTTGAGACATACTGATATACAAACTGGTTGAAGCTGTCCGGAAGCAGGGATTGGAACGTGAGCGTAACGTCGTAGATGTCTGGAACTCTTACCAGATGCCTTGTCAAGAGCTCGCTCTCACTGAACTTGAATGTGGTCTTGTTCTCGTGCTTGACAAGTTCTTCAAGGAATGACGACGGGGCTTCGCGAAGAACCCCCTTGTACTTGCACGAGGTCGTTCCGCTGCACATGAACCACCGACGGCTTCCATCAATCTTTATGTCATAGACAGATGGCGGAAGCTGCCATATCCCGTACTACAGGAACATGTTCGACGGACATATCGTGTTGACGAAAATGAAATTGTTTATCGCGTGGGCACACGTGTCGTTGTAGAGGTTGAAGTTGATGGTGACCCCCGTGGGCGCGTTCCTGGAAGCCCCTCCCCAGACGGGCTGTGTTACAACCTTCAGGTTGGTTCCGAAGAAGTTCAACGCCTTTCCTAATATGCCATTCGTGCTTGCCAGGTTCTCCATCCCGAACTCGTTTCCGATACCCCAGCCGTCAGCTCCGTTCGTGTTCATGAGGTCGGTTGTGTCACACGGAATCACGTATCTGTTGGTTGTCGTTGCCCCGATCATCCTGTAGTACAGGCAATATGTCAGCTTCAAGGCTAGATTCACGTCAATGTCGTTGGTGTCAAGGCCAAACCACTGTTTAAACGTATCCCTCCCGATCTTGCCGACCAGGTCATTCCACCAGTTCTTGTTCTGAAGGTCCTTCGCCAGGTTGTTGTTGAACGCTTCCAGTGCGCTTTGATATTTCTTGCTGTCTGCGTTCGAAGGGTTTACGCCGGTAGACGCACCATCAGAAAATCCTTTTGCGAACTTCTTGAACAGTCCCCAGAACAGTTGCAGCTTCGTGTCTTGCGTGTATTCTCTTATTGTTATCGCAGGTGTGTGGTTCAGCAGAATGTTCTTTGTGGGAGATGGAGTGCCGTCAACGACTCTCAAGTATTTTGACGCAAGCACTTTCATTCCAAGATCCTGGTCATATTCCTATCTGTCGTCCGGAATGATGTTTATCAGTCCATATTGATTTGCTTTTATGTCGCACGGCCTGAACGAAAACAGCTAATTCGTTTTGTGTGACGAATCTATATAAAACGGCAGCAGATTTTGCCTTGTTGTGGGGTCTATCTCATCCACAGGAGTCACCCGACCAACATCTTGCTGTGCCGACGGAGCATTGCTAACTGGATTAGCCGCAACCTTCGTCGGACTTACGCCGTCGAGTTCGGCGTACATCATAGACTACTGCTCAAGCTCTGCTACTGACATAAACAATCACCCAACCTAATTACCACCCGTAGAACGGACTGCCATATCCGGCTGATTCAAGATATTGAGACCCGAACGTAGGACGTGGTTGGTTGACTCCGGAATCGAGGTTTGGCTAATGCTCTACGTCCGGTTCTTTCTCCGTCTCGACCGGAACAATTCCACTCAGTCCTCCGCTCATTTCTATCAACTGCGATTGCAATTCCCTGTTCTTTGCTATCGCGCTTTTGTTTCTCTGCTGAGCCTGTTCAAGAGATTTGTCGGTTTGCTTCTTCTTTCTCTCCTCCACCCCAAGTTTCCTAAGCTGTTCGTCCGTGAGGTTCTCATATTCCTCCTGCCATTCATCCTGCATATCACCGCCTTGAAGCAGCATCGCGTCTCTTCCACTCTACAGTATCTTGTCTATGGCCGGAATCTAATCTTCGGTTTCATCAATGGAGACGTCAGCTCCGGCGTTTATGATGGTTCCGATGATTCTGTCTGCATCGGAGAACAGCTTCGGGTTCTCTTTTCTGATCTGATTCAGCTCTCTTGCACTCCTTATCCTGTTCGATATAAGGAAGCGTTGAAACGACCTTCGAACAAGCTCTATCTGGTCGTCGGTCAACTTCACTCCAAGACTCGCCTCGTATCTCTTCACATAATCGTCGGTAAGCTAATCGACAAGATCCTCCTGACTCATGTTCAGCAGATTCTTCTCGGCAGCCTGTCTCTCCATGTCGTATAACGAGTTGGCACTGAAGTCTTCAAGATTCGTAGTCTTGTCAGACTCCATCGTTTCGTAGCCGGTGACCGCTCTGTTTCGATAGTTCTTGAGATAGTCCTTCACGGAAGTCCTCGTGACAGAGCCCGTGCTGTCGCCGTCTATCGTGACCGTAGACATGTCCAGTCCATGCTTCAACAGCTCGTTTGCGGTGTCCTGTATCTTCGCAAACGGTATGGACCCCTTCTCGTATGCTCCTATCGCAGCACGAAGCGCATTGACCTTCAGCGTGGAGACTATTCCCAAGGCGTTTCTGTCCCTGATCTACCGTCTTTGCATCTTTTTCAGCCACGCCTAGCTACGCTTTCTTATGTGTATCTTATTTCCAATCTTCGTCATCTCGAACTTCCCGTTGGCCACGGCGTTGAGAATGCCGTTAAGACTGTAATCGTGGTTTTCGAGCAGACCCTCCGAAAAGATGGACCATATTCTATCCCGCACCGGAACCTTGAGGTTTTCCTCCTCCTTCATGATGAGGTCTGTCAGCTCTTGTATTACCTCGTCGTTATGATGCCTCTCCGTGTCGTCCTCGTCGCCGATTAGCTTTCCTCCAGACAGCAGTTCGAGCGATCCGCTCCACTTGTTGCGTTCTGCTTGCAACGCAGCAAGTTTCCTCTTTTCCTCGTCTGTTCTGACTTTTTCATCCTTTGATTCTATCTTGGATATCTCCTTGTCGATATCCTTGACCTTCCCGGAAAGGAGTCCTTTCATGTTGTCGACTTTTCTCTGTCTCTTCTGCTTGTATTTGTCAGTAATGGTGCGAGTTATGAGATTTCTCTCCTTCTGCGTCTGCGCGTCCGTCTTCTGCGGCACAGACCCGAAGTACTTCCCGATGAGGTCTCCTGCGATGTATCCCAGGCCGGTGCCGAGGCCCGCGCCAAGCGACGGCACGGCGAAGAACGATCCGACAGCCGTGCCGACAAGGCGTCCGACCCACGCGCCGATCGGTCCGCCGCCGAGGCTTGCGACAGCCTTCGTGAATGAAAGGTTTCTAAGGAACCTCGTCGCCTTTATCATCTGTATCTGGAATGAAGAGAACTTGTTCTTCACGACAAGCAGTTCATGAATCCGCCTGATGTACTCCTTGTCTCCGATCTCCTTCCATATGGACATTCTTATCTTGTTGAACTTCCACTGTATGTCGTGCTTTATGTCCTCTATCTTCTCCTTTATCTGCTTGTACTTCTCGCGGATTCTCGCCGAGACCCATCCTATTACAAACCCTGTCAGGTAGGCTCCCTGCGGCGTCAGGATGAACGCCTTTATCCTTCCGAGAAATCTTCCGGTCAGCTTCAGGAGCCCCTTCGTGACCTTCTTGGAGACCTTGTATATCGAGGAGACGACCCCCGTCACAAGCTTGAACGTTCCCTTGACTATGTTGATCCCGAGCTTGAATATCCCCTTGATAAGGGAAAACAGCCCCTTGAACAGTCCGAAAACAATGTTTTTGAAGATCCTTATGGTTCCGAAAAGGAGAAATCCAGTAAGCTTGAACAGTCCCTTCGGATTCAGGTTCTTCTTTACCGTCACTATCCCTCTCAGGGTCTTGTACTTCACGTGCTTGAGATGCTTGACCGTTCCGGAAATGTTCTTCGACAGCCTCTCCTGAAAGAGCCTAACAAGTGTCTTTCTTCCCTCTTTCTCCTCAACCTTCTCGTCTATGAAGTTCTTTACGAGCTTTCCGAAACCGCCTGTCACACTCTTGACAAGATCGCCGTTGGCCTGGAGATCCGCGCTTGTTATCTTCTCCTTGCTCTTCTCGGAAAGGTTCTTCATCCCCCCGACTGAAGTCTTCGTGCTCTTTCCACGAGCATTGTCTGTATTCTTCTCCTTAAACGACGGCAGTTTCTGACTTGAGAACACCTTTTCAAGCGACTTCAGCCGCTTGTCGTTGCTCTTCTTGAACAGCGAGGACGTGAAGTCGGTGATGTTCTTCACGAACTTCTTGTTCGAGAACATCCTGTCTATCAGTTCGTTGTTCGAAGGAAGTTCTATGTTCTTCAGTTCGGTGGCGGAAGACTGCCTTTTCGTGGTCTTCTGCGCACCCGGCTTCTCTGTTATTTCGTCTATTGCGGACTACAGGTCTTCCTCTATCTAATCCTTCAGCGACGAGGCGAATCCCTGGTCGTTCTTTACTATGGAGGTTATCTTCTCCTTCAGCTTGTCCTTGAAGGTGTCGTCGGAGAGCTGGTCTACGATTATGTTGAACCTGTCGAAGAGGCATTCTACAAGCTTCTTCCTCCTATCCTTCTCCTCCTCGTGGTGGTTGGCATGTGCGGTCCTTACGAGAACGAGTATGGCGTTGCTGATCTCCTTGTTCTTCGAGAAGATCATGTCGAGTTGCGAAAGCTTCGCGCTGTTCAGCCTGTTATAGTCTGCCATCTTACGACTGCTCCTTGATCATCTGGTCTATCTTGTCCTGCAACAACTTGTTCCTCTCAATCCACTCCTTCGTGTCGTTCTCGAGATCTTCTATCATCTTCCTCGTGCGCTCTTCATCCTCCTTGATCCTCTGCTCCTCGGTTTTCTCGTTTTGTTCTGACCATTTCTTAAGTATGTCAAGAATCGCCTGATTTCTCTGCTGGCTGTTCATCCGCTTCATCTTGTCTATCTCGTCCGCATTGGACAGGAGATGATTCTTCAGTATGCTGAGACTCCTTTCCGTCCCCTTGTATCCCTTGAGTATGTCGTCGACGTCTCCAGCTCGCGATTCCGCTCCGCCGACCTCAAACCGTTGGTATCTGCCATTCGAGATGTTGTCAACATAATCCTGTTCCGTTGTGGCGTATTCTGGGGTCTACGAAGAGGATTTTGTCCCCTTGGCCTTATACTCTACGCTCATCTTGTACGTAAACTTCTTTCCGGCCAGCTTGTCAGCGTAGAACTGTGCGGTCATGGGAGCTCTCTTCTCGTCGGCAAGCCACAGGTTCATAATGCTCTTCTCCCTGTCCACGAACGCGTCAGACCTTATCTGGCTTGCGATGTCATGAACCTCCTGCCTGACTGTAATCTTCCCGTTGTCGAAGTTCGCGATCTTCCCGATCATATTCTTCAGCTCGGCAGACGTCTTCGACTGCGACAGACCAGTCTTGACGAGAATCAGCTTGTCATACCGCTTGTTGACGTACTTCACGAGTTCGCGGAGCTGGTCGCTTACACGTCTTTTTCTGGAAAACTCCTTGAACTTCCTTAGTTCGGTCTTGTCGTTTCCGAACAGATCGGAGTCGAATACGGATTCGACAAACTCGGGATATTGTCTCGAGAGATCGAGCGTGGTCGTCTCGTCGTCCTTGTACTCGTCCTTCAGGACCTCTATGTCCCTTGTGAGCTGGTCGAGTTCTGTGCTTTCCGTCCCGATCTTCTTAGTAAGGTCTCCGTAGTTCTTCTGGTCGTCCTGGCTCATCCCCTTTATGGCGATCTGGCTTGGATCAGCTATCTTGTGAAGCGTTATACCCTTTCCCTTTGCAAGCCTGAAGTCCTCGTCTTTATACCATGCAAAAATGCCCTTCAGGCCATAGTATACCGCTATGATACCTGCGGCAATAAGCCCCGCAAGAGGGCTTCCGGCAGCCTTGAACATCCTCCGACATGGTCCGACTATACTCAGGATCTGCTCTATGACAGGACATAGTGCGAGTATCGTAGACACAAGCGGCTTGTTGTCGAAAAGCCACTGCAATATTCCGACGGAGGTCTTCGCTATCGGCTTGAAAAAGATTATGACCGGCTTTACGTACGTGTCGAAGATTTTGAAGAACATGTTGGTGACCGCACGGAACGCAGGTTCAACAAACCCAATCACATTGTCCTTTATCTTCTTGACAAGATCGACGATCCCCTTCCCTCCTTGTCCACCGGTTATCTTCTTCCACAGGAATCCGAGAACGAATCCTGCCGCATACGCCCCGGCTGGCGTCATCAGAAAGGCCACGAGGGTGTTCTTCACTGCCTTTCCGACCATCTTCCCGATGTCGAGGAACATGTGGTAGACCCCCTTCACAAGCTTGTCTACCCTGAAGAACTTCAGCGTCTTGAACAGTCCCTTTCCGAGAAGTCCTATTCCCTTGAATAGCGCACCTCCGATTTTCAGCACGACGTTCGCCAGAGGAAGAATCGTCCACTTCAGCACAAGCGCGAAAGGCTTCAGGACGAACCCTCCTATCTTCTTGATGCTGTCGAACATCGGGGAGAATATTCCAGAGATTCTCTTCCCCAGCCTACTGAAAGCCTCGTTCAAGAACGAGAAATAGTTCTTTTTCCTCTCCGGGACCTTGTATGGCTTGATCTTCTTCTCGAGAATGTTCTTCTGGCACTTCCTTATCTCCTGTGTTTCAAGCTTTCCTATCAGGCCGGAGGCTCCGTTGCTGATCGTGTTGTTGACGAGGTTGTCTGTCTTCTTACCAGGTTGCCCGTCGCCCTTGACGCCAACACCGAAGTTCTTCCCGCTTTTCGTGGGCTTGACTCCCTTCTGTCTGCCCTTCTGAAGCTTCTCGAACAGCTTCTTGCACGAGTTCTTGTAGGCGTCGGTTATGTCCTTCGTGTGCTTCTTGT
>CAVFYD010000072.1:0-12089 GCA_963626615.1 Sphaerochaetaceae bacterium | reverse complement strand
CGAGCATGTTGGCTGTTATGGATTTACCGAAGCGGCGGGGACGGCTGTTGCAGATATACTTCTGCGGAGAACAGAGGATTCTGTTTGTGTAACTGATGAGGCCGGATTTATCTACATAGATTTCTGAATTCAATGCTTCCTGGAATATTGAATCATCAGGATTAACAAATCTTCCCATACCCTATAATCTCCCTATGCATCTTACTCAATTTTCTGTGGAACTGAGATTTTTCTCATGTATACATGTGCAGCAGACTCATTTTACATCAAGTCCTGAAAATTATGTATAAGTTTCGGTCTCGGGGTGAATTTAAAATTACCATGAATAGAAAGAGAAGAAGGTTTCCCCTCTCCTCTTTCTTCCGGTGTTCGCTTTTCAGTTCTTCACCATTCTGTCGTAGGTATTTCTGACTGCGCTGATGAAGTCAGCTGTGTTGAGGACTTTGACGGGGAGACCTCTCTTCGTGACGCCGCCGTCGACGAGGAGCGAGAGGTCCTTCGTCATCTCTCCGTTCTCGATTGTCTCGAGAGCTGCCCTCTCCATGTTGTCAGCCCACTCTGTCAGAGCGGGGATGGAGTCGAGCTCTGCCCTCTTTCTGAGGGCTCCCGTCCAGGCAAAGAGAGTTGCCATGCTGTTTGTGCTGGTCTCCTCTCCTTTGAGGTATCTGTAGTAATGTTTCGTGACAGTTCCGTGTGCAGCCTCGTATTCGAACTTGCCGTCGGGAGATGTGAGGACGCTTGTCATCATCGCCAGGGAGCCGAATGCCGTAGATACCATATCTGACATGACATCGCCGTCGTAGTTCTTGAGTGCCCAGATGAAGCCGCCCTTACTTCTTATGACTCTTGCGACCGCATCATCGATGAGAGTATAGAAATAGACTAGTCCGTTCTTCTCGAACTCCTCCCTGTACTCCTCGTTGTAGATTCTCTCGAACGTGAGCTTGAAGGTCTCGTCGTACTTCTTGCTGATCGTATCCTTCGCGCTGAACCAGAGGTCCTGCTTTGTGGAGAGAGCATACTTGAAGCAGGAACGTGCAAAGGATTCGATTGACGTATCCTTATTGTACTGTCCCATGAGGACGCCGCCGCATTCGAAGTCGTAGATTGTCTCCCGCTTCTCTTCGTTTGTGCCTTCGGGAGTGAATACAAGTTCAGCCTTTCCCTTTCCCTCTATTCTCATCTCGGTTGCCCTGTAGATGTCGCCGTAGGCATGGCGGGCAATCGTGATCGGAGCCTTCCAGTTCTTCACAACCGGTTCGATGGACGGTGTGATTATAGGAGCACGGAAGACAGTGCCGTCAAGGATGGCCCTGATAGTGCCGTTCGGGCTCTTCCACTTCTTAGTGAGATTGTACTCGCTCATTCTCTGCTCGTTGGGTGTGATGGTTGCACACTTCACGCCGACGCCGTATTTCTTTATCGCCTCTGCGCTTTCCTTCGTGACTTCATCCTTCGTCCTGTCCCTGTTCGGGAGAGAAAGGTCATAGTATTCGGTCTTCAGGTTGATATATGGAAGGATGAGTTCATCCTTTATTATCTTCCAGATGACTCTTGTCATCTCGTCGCCGTCTATCTCTACAAGAGGTGTCTTCATCTCTATCATTTGAGAGCCTCCTTTATTTCATTGAGCCTTCCACCAGCAAGAAGCATCTTCTTCTGTACGTCGGATGCAAAGAGAACGAGTGGAACTGAGATGTTCTTCGTTCTGTCGATGAGCGTGAACTTTCCGCTCTCAAGGGATTTGAAGCATCCCTCGAGTTCGAGTTCGTCGCCCTGATCGAGTCTGCTGTAATCTTCGGGATTCTCGAAGAGAAGCGGAAGGATACCGAAGTTGCAGAGGTTTGCCTGATGGATTCTCTCTATCGATACTGCAACAACGGCCTTGACGCCGAGGTACATCGGACAGATAGCCGCATGTTCGCGGCTTGAGCCCTGGCCGTAGGATGAGAGGGCAACTATGAAGCCGCCTTCACCTGCCGCCTTCTTCTCGAGAGCACGAGAAGAGAAGGAGCTGTCGACAGGAAGAAATACGAAAGATGCGTACTTTGGAATATTGCTCCTGTACTTCAGGTACTGTCCTGCAGGCATTATGTGGTCCGTCGTTATCTTGTCACCGACCTTGAGCCAAAGCGAACCTTTTATCCTGTCTTCAAGCGGTACGTTTGACGGTGGAGCCCCGATGTTCGGTCCCCTCTTCACACTCTCGTCAGTCTTCTTCGGGAAGATGAACATCGTGTCATCTACTACCTGTTCCTTTCTTGAGTCTATATCCGAGAGGTCTGCCCTGCATTTTCTCGGATCCCTCACTTCGCCGTAGAGTGCGGAATATGCCGCAGTCTCTGGAGAGACAAGATAGACAAGTGCGCTCTTCGTGCCGCTTCTGCCTTCGAAGTTACGGTTGTTCGTCCTGAGTGACACTCCATCTGTTCCCGGTGACTGATGGTTCCCGATGCAGAAGCCGCATGCGGACTCGAGTATTCTCGCCCCGGCTTCGACGAGCGTCAAGAGCGTACCGTCTGCAGCAATTGACTCCAGTACTGCCCTGCTTCCCGGAGCCACACCGAAAGACACATCGGGTGCGACATGCTTTCCCTTGAGTATCGCGGCAACCTTTCTCAGGTCATAGTAGGATGAATTGGTGCAGGAGCCTACAAGAACCTGGTTGACCTTCATTCCCTCAAGTTCCCCTATCGTCTTCACATTACCGGGGGAATGGGGACATGCGGCAAGAGGCTCGAGTGAGGAAAGGTCTATCGTATACTCGTCGTCGTAGAGAGCGTCGCTGTCTGCCGTGAGTTCACGCCATACATTCTCCCTCTTCTGCTTCCGGAGAAAATCGAGGGTCACTTCATCGGAGGGGAAGAGAGACGTGGTTACGCCGCACTCTGCTCCCATGTTGGTTATCGTGGCACGCTCGGGAACGGAGAGCGTCTTCACGCCCTCTCCGGTATACTCGAAAACGGTGTTGACATTACCGTTTACACCGAAGTGTTCGAGGACCTTGAGTATAACATCCTTAGCGGTGACGAAAGGTCTGAGCCTGCCCACGAGCTTTATGTTCACGACACGCGGACAGATCATCGAGAAGCCGACACCGGCCATGCTGAGTGCGACATCGAGTCCGCCGGCTCCGAATGCGAACGAGCCCACTCCTCCTGCCGTCGGCGTATGGCTGTCGGATCCGATGAGTGTCTTACCGGGAGAAGCGAAGCGCTCGAGATGTACCTGATGGCATATACCGTTGCCGCAGCGTGAGTAGATGACGCCCTTCTGAGCTGCAACTGTCCTGAGGTATTCGTGGTCATCCGCATTCTCGAAACCGACCTGTATCGTATTATGGTCGACGTAGCTTACGGAGAGTTCGCTTTTAACCTTATCCAGTCCCAGAGCCTCGAACTGAAGATATGCCATGGTTCCCGTGGCATCCTGTGTCAGGGTCTGGTCAACCTTTATCTCGATTTCACTTCCCTTCTCGAGCTTTCCCTTCAGAAGGTGCTCGGAGAGTATCTTGTAACAGAGTGTATTTCCCATAGTTATCACCTTTGCAGATAATTTACAGTAAATGACGAATCAGATAAAGGGACAAACTGAAAATATTACTATCAAAAGTAACATTGCTTTTCTCCCGCAGGATTGACCTTTCTCCCAAATTGAAGGTCATTTCGGGAGAAAGAAGGTTGTCATCGGGAGAAAAGCAGGGAAAGAATGCTGAATCAGCAAAAGAAAAGAGGAGACCTTTGCCTCCTCTCCTCTCTGTCAGTTGCCTTCGTTTCCTGCAATGTAGCGGGCAATGTGTATGCCGCTTGCAGATGCGTGTGAAAGGGAGTGCGTAACTCCCGAGCAGTCACCGATGACGAAGAGCCCCTTGTGGACTGTCTCGAGATTGCTGTCGATTGCAACCTCCATGTTGTAGAACTTGACTTCGACGCCGTAGAGGAGCGTGTCGTCCCCTGCCGTACCGGGAGCAATCTTATCCAGGGCGTAGATCATCTCTATGATACCGTCGAGGATTCTCTTCGGGATAACAAGCGACAGGTCACCCGCAGTCGCCTTAAGTGTCGGTGTGATGAACGCCTTCTGTATACGTCTGTCGGTGCTTCTCTGTCCCCTGATAAGGTCCCCGAAGCGCTGGACTATGACACCGCCTCCGAGCATGTTGCTCAGTCTTGCGATTGACTCGCCGTAGGAATTGGAGTCATTGAAGGGCTCCGTGAAATGCTTCGACACGAGGAGAGCGAAGTTCGTGTTCTCCGTCTGCTTTGCCCTGTCTTCGTAGCTGTGGCCGTTGACTGTCACGATTCCGTTGGTGTTCTCCGTGACAACGGCTCCCTTCGGATTCATGCAGAAGGTTCTAACCCTGTCCTGGTACTTCTCGGTCTTGTAGACAATCTTGCTCTCGTAGAGCTCATCTGTTATGTGGTTGAAGACAAGGGACGGGAGTTCCACCCTCACTCCTATATCCACCCTGTTGGAATGGGTCTCGATTCCGAGGTCCTTCGAGACGCTCTCCATCCACTTGCTGCCGCTGCGACCGACGGAGATGACACATGTCTTTGCCTCGAAGTCCCCCTTCGATGTATGTATGTGATAACCCTCATCCGTCTTCTCGACCTTCTCGGCCCTGGTGAGGAAGTAGAAGTCGACCTTATCCCTCAGGTCATTGAATATGTTCGTGAGAACCTCGTAGTTTATATCGGTACCGAGGTGTCTGACCTTTGCGTCGAGCAGATGGAGGCCGTTCTGGAGGCACTGCCGCTTGAATTCTGTCGATGCCAGCGTCGAATAGAGTTTCGTCTTCGCGCCGCCGTAACGGCAGTTTATCTCGTCGACGTACTCCATGAGGGCTGTGGCCTCATCCTTTCCGACGTACTCGTGAAGGTTACCCCCGAACTCGTTCGTGATATTGTACTTGCCGTCGCTGAAAGCACCCGCTCCGCCGAAGCCGTTCATGATGGCACACGGCGTGCAGTGAACGCAGCTCTTTATCTTCACGCCGTCAATGGGGCATTTCCGCTTCTCGAGCGGATTGCCGCATTCGATTATCGCAACCTTCATTTCAGGTTTGAGCTTTTTCAGTTCATAGGCCGTGAATATGCCGCCGGGACCTGCCCCGATTATTACTGTGTCGTATTTCATGAGTTCAAGTTTACAGATTAGACGGCTTAACGGCAATTGCCTTTCCTTCCCGATATGAGAGATAAGGCGAAAGCCGCACCGCCGAGAGAGGTGACACAGAGGACAAGAGAGGAGAACGAGAGGTATTCATATACAAGACTTCCCGCGAACGAGCCGAATGTCGTTCCGGCGGTTATCAGGACTTCATGAATCACCATCCTCATGTGTCTCTTTCCGCCGCCCTCGGCAGAGTGGAAGATCGAGAGGTCATACCCGAGGGCGAATATGAAACCGTATACGATGAAGATAACGGAAAGCATCACTTCACTTCTCACGATATTGAACATATATGTAAGAGCGGTGAATGCAGAAAGCATGAAGATGATTGCCCCCTTCCCCTTCTGCCAGAATGTATACTTCTTCAGAAGGAGGAATGCGACACATACCGCCACGCCGCGCAAAAAGAGAAGTCTTCCGCTGACGGCCGCCGAGAAGCCGAGTGTGTCGAGTCCGTACTGGGGGAAGACTACGATTACCATCGAGTAACCTGTATATATAATGAATATACCGAGCCATGAGAGAAAGCGGTAGGGAGAGAGAGGTTCGCCGCTCTCCCCTGTCTTTTCCTCACTCTTCTCCTCGTCCCCCTTATAGTAAGCCGAAGTTACAAGAGCGGATGCCGTAAGGAAGACGGCAGCTTCGATGGCAAACGAGAGAGAGTACGACACACTCACGAGTATTCCCCCGATGAGGTTGCTCAGGCCCACGCTCGAGGACCATGAAAGATTGAAGAGTGTGAGAGTCTTCGTGAGGTTTCTCCTCTCCCCGTCGGGAGTGGTAATCCAGGTCTCGATGTTCGTCCAGAGAAGAGACTGGAAGAAACCGTAGAGGAAGAGAGAGAGGTATATGGCCCATCTCTCACCTGCAAGCGAAAAGATAACCACAGATACGGCCATCCCGGTAAGAGAGATGATAATCCTCACCTTCCGGTTTATGCTCCGTGCAGCGGAGGGAAGAAAGAGACATCCCAGGAGATAGACAACGGGACAGATCGAGGTGGCTATCCCGATTTCTCCCGACGAAAAACCGAGTTCCTTCAGATAATACACAAGAGTGAAGCTGAACTTCACGATTGCGAACTGCGACAGAAATGAAACAAATGCAAGTTTCCCCACAGGGACTCTCTTATCCATAGGGAGATGTTAGGTCCGACGCTCTTTTTCTTCAACCCTTGTCACATGATTCAAGCACTGTTAGAATTATCGAATGAACAATAACCTGTTTGCCAACCCGGTATTCTGGTCAGCCCTTGTATCGATGGGGGCGGCACAGCTCGCAAAATGCTTCGTCGAAGCGAGAATCAATCATCACTTCTCCTTCAAACCGTTCGCAACAAACGGCGGCATGCCCTCGTCGCACTCGGCATCCGTTGCGGCACTGGCGAACGGAATCGGCCTGACAGAGGGCTACGGCTCTACGCTCTTCGTCTTCTCCCTCTTCTTCGCGCTCATCGTATTCAACGATGCGACGAACGTGAGACTCGAGACCGGAAAGCAGGCACAGACTCTCAACCGCTGGTCGAAGATTTTCTCTGATATGTTCAGCAAGGATGCCTTCCAGGAGGAACACCTCAAGACTCTGGTGGGGCACACGAAGCTTCAGGTTCTCTGGGGCATGATTCTCGGAATAATTGTTTCGACACTTATCTGTGTCCCCTTCATCTGACATGGCAAAAAAGAAAAAAAGTTCATCCGGAGAGGAAAGATTCGATTCCTTCTACTCTTCGCTATACGGTACAAGATGGCCGATTCTGAAAGAGGCACTCATGAAGGCGAATGAGGAGAAGGTGTCCCCGGAGGGACTCCTGTCTCCCTATTATATGGACCGCTCATCACTTCTTACCGCATCCCTTCTTCCGGTAAGGCCGGGAATGAAGGTTCTCGACATGTGTGCGGCTCCCGGGGGAAAGAGCCTTGTGCTTGCACTCGCGCTCAAGGGCGAGGGAAGTCTCACGTCGAATGACAGATCCCCGGAGAGACGAAGGAGGATGAAGGACGTCTTCTCGTCCTGCCTTCCCCCATCTTACGGAGATATAAGAATCACGGGCTTCAACGCCGAGAGCTGGGGTCTCTACGAGAAGGACGAATACGACTGTATTCTCCTCGATGCACCCTGCTCGAGCGAGAGGCATGTGATGAATGACATGAAGTATCTTTCAGAGTGGTCCCCATCCCGCCCGAAGAGACTCAGCGTGAGTCAGTACGCGATGCTCTCCTCTGCCCTGATGGCAGTAAAGGAGGGAGGCTATATCCTCTACTCCACCTGCTCCATCAACAGCGCTGAGAACGAGGACGTCATAACGAAGCTCTTCGAGCGGCACCCCGACGAAGTCGAGGAGACAGAGGTATCGAACGGGGGAGAGAAAAGAAGGCACGGCACTCTCATACTTCCCGACACGGGAGGCGGACTGGGGCCGATGTATTCGTGCCTTTTAAGAAAGAAGGAAAAGAATGAAAAGTAAGGTCGGAATCGAAAGGTGCCCCAGGTACGAGTACCCCCTTATAAAGGAAACTCTCGACAGAATCGTCAGTGTGACTGACTTCCCTGACGTAAGCGGTAAATACATTCTTGTAAAGCCCAACGTCCTTTCGGATGCACCGAAGGAGAGGAACATCACGACGAATCCTCTCGTCGTGAAGGCTGTCATCGAAATACTGAAGGAAAAGGGAGCGGCGAGAATAATCGTCGGAGACTCCCCCGGTCTCCCGGGACCGAACTTCCGTGCAAGGGGATGCGGAATCGGAAAAGTATGTGATGAGGAGGGAGTGGAATGGGTGGACTTTCTCTCCTCACCCACCCCGCACACGCTGAGCACGGGAATAAAGGTTGTCCAGACCCATTACCTTGAAGACGTAGACACAGTCATAAGCGTGAGCAAGATGAAGACACATCAGCTCATGGGAGCTACGGGATGTGTGAAGAACATGTTCGGAACTGTCCCGGGCCTCAACAAGAGTCCGATGCATCTCAAAGCGCGCTCTCCACTTTCGTTTGCACAGCTCATACTCGATATCTATCACACCCACACACCCGAGTACTCCGTCATGGACGGAATAATCAGCATGGAAGGCGCGGGACCCGCCAACGGCACGCTCAGGCAGACGGGACTTCTTCTCGGCTCCGCCTCCGCTCTTGCACTTGACAGGGCCGAAGCCGTCATCATGGGCTATAAGGTCAAGGACATCCCCATTCTCTTCGTTGCGGAAAAGAACGAAAGGGGATGCACCGGGGGAGAGTTTCCACTCCTTGACCCGGAAGATATCGTCATAAAGGATTTCAGACGCGTACCGGTGAAGAAGAGAGGACTCATATCTGCACTTCTCCTTCCATACCTCAAACGTCACAGCGACAGGGGCATGACACGAGAGCGGAAGGCTCCCGTCTTTGACAGCACCAAGTGCAGAGGGTGCAGGAAGTGCATCGACATCTGTCCGGCTAAGGCACTGGAAATGAAGGACAGGAAAATCGAGATCAGCACAAAGAAGTGCATACGCTGCTACTGCTGTCACGAGATGTGTCCCTTCGATGCGATAATTGTGGAAAAAGCAGATTGACCTAAAAGGGGGTTTGTGCCACATTACTCCCCGTGTCTTTGAATCTAGCCGAACTACTCAACAAGGAACAGTGTGCCGCAGCCTCCATAACTGAAGGCCCGGAACTCATCATAGCCGGAGCCGGCAGCGGCAAGACGAGGATGATAACTTACCGTATAGCCTCCATGCTCGAGAAGGGAATAAGGGAGGATGAAATACTGGCCCTCACCTTCACGAACAAGGCAGCGAAGGAAATGAGCGACAGAATAAGGGAAGTCACCGGCAAGCCTCTCAAGAAGCTTACGGCCACGACCTTCCACTCCTTCGGCCTCGGAATCCTGAAGCAGTACATACAGTACCTTGGCTACCGCAACGACTTCACGCTCTACGACGACAATGACTCGCTTTCTCTTGTGAAGGCGTGCATAGTGGCAAAGGGCTACGAACTCTCCTCATTCAGCGCAAACTCGCTCAAGGCACACTTCTCGGCCTACAAGACCGAACGTGAGATTCTTCCCGAGAAAGGAAGCGCCGTCAGGGAAATCTACGATGAATTCCTGCTCTCGCAGAAGGCATACAACACGGTCGACTTCGATGACCTTCTTGTTCTCCCCCTCAGGATATTCACCTTACACCCGGAAATACTCACACGTGTACAGGACAGATACAGATACATCATGGTCGACGAGTTCCAGGACACGTCGCTCATCCAGTACAGGCTTGTCAGCATGATAGCCGCCAAATACAGGAATATTGCAGTCGTCGGCGACGATGACCAGTCCATCTATTCCTGGCGCGGTGCCAACTACCAGAACATAGTGAACTTCGAGAAGGACTTTCCCGAGAGGAAGGAGTTCAGGCTCGAAAGAAACTACCGCTCGAGCGGTAATATCCTCAATGCAGCCAATGCCGTCATAATCCACAACAAGGAAAGGAAGGAGAAGAAGCTCTGGACAGACGGCGGGGATGGGGAGAGTCTCAAGATAAAGCGTCACGCCAACGGCGAAGAGGAAGCCCAGTGGGTATCGAGTCAGATAAGAAAGCTCATGAGGGAATGCAAGTACAACTTCCGTGACTTTGCAGTCCTCGTCAGGACGAACACACTTCTCAGTACGATAGAGACAGCTCTCATGGAGAACAGGATTCCCGTGAAGATTTCCGGAGGCTCATCATTCTTCGACCGGAAGGAAGTCAGGGATTTTCTCTGCTACCTCAAGGTTATCGTGAACAGAAAGGATGACAACTCTCTCCTGAGAATAATAAACACTCCCCGGCGAGGGATCGGAAGAACAACGATAGAAAAGCTCCGCTCCTACGCCGACAGGGACAACTCGACACTCGAGGAAGCACTTTCGAAGTACTCGCTCTCCTCCGAATTCAACTCGAAGACGCAGGAAGGAATGAAGAGTCTCATCCAGCTTCTCTACAAATGGAGAGGCATGATGAGAACACCCTCGAGGCTCATCGACACCATTCTCCGCGACACCAGATACGACATGGCAATCAGGGAGGAATTCCCAGATAACGACAAGGTCGTAGCCTTCAAGCTGAGGTCGATTTCATTCCTCAACGACAGGCTCGTGAGGTTCTTCGAGCAGAACAGGGACAAGTCGCTTCTGGACTATCTTCACTCTGTTTCCGTCATCGGAAACGACGAGAAAACAGATGACGACACAGCCATAAATCTGATGACAATGCATGCCTCCAAAGGCCTCGAATTCAAGGTCGTTTTCCTCTGCGGAATAGAGGACAACATAATCCCGTCAAAGCGTGCGCTGGAGGAAGACGAAAGAAATATCGACGAAGAGAGAAGACTCTTCTACGTCGCAATTACAAGGGCAAAGGAAAAGCTCTACATCAACTCTGCAGATGCCAGAATGGACTTCGAGGGAAAGCTCAAGTCTGCCCTTCCCAGCCGCTTCATAGATGAGATCCCGCAGTCTCTTTTTCAGGCAAAGGAAGAGAAGAAAACAAAAGAGGAAGAGTTGAAGGACGGGATAAAATCTGCAAACGATTTACTCGAAATGCTCATGAAGAAGAGCAGAAAATAACTCTTTATTATACTGAAAAATACCTGTGATGTTGAGTCAAAATTAAATGGCTTCCATATAAACAAATATGGAAACCATCTGCGTTTAACAAATTTTTAAATAAGATATGTATAATTATTGTATGGTTTACAATAAAGGATTAGTTATCTGAACCGTATTTCTTTGTAAATTCTTTAAGAGCAAAGCGAATACCTGCCGCCCAGCCGAGTCCCATGTCGGAGAAAAGCTCTTCAAGCTCCTCCTTGAAGGTCGGTTCGATTGAAAAAGTTGTCAGGATCTTCTTTTCCTTTGTCTCTTTGAGCCCACCGAAAACCTGCTTGGCCTTCTGTCCTCCCAAGCTTTCACTGTAGTTCTCTTCATTCTTTTTAAGTGCCATTACTTAACCTCTCAACTCCATATACTTTTGTTAATCTTGAACAATGCCTCGATTGTACCCGGTTTCAGGCCCCTGCCGTTAACCTTGTATTTCTGAGGTATTCTATGAGCAGTCTGAGCTTTTCTGAAAAGAGGATCGACAGGTATCCGGAACACGGTATATTTACCGGTTCTGGAAGCCTCGTTGTAGATTTCACGGGCCTGCCGGACTCTTTCGTCATACGAATTGATGATGATTTTATTATGCTTTACAGCTGCTTTATAGTTCTTCTTGAGTTTTGCCAGCTCATCGACGAAGATTTCAAAGCCGTCAAGAGAGAAAATCTCAGTCGTCATCGGCGTGATAACTTCGTTACTTGCGATTATGGCAGCACGCTCCAGTCTTCCTAACCCCGGTGAAAGATCCAGGAGAATGCGTTCAAATTCCGAAGAAAGTTCTTCGACTAAATCCTGTATTATGAACGGTTCGTCATTGAGCTTCGTTTCACTGTAGTTTTTCAGTGAACCTCCAATACTGAAAGTGGGTAAAATGTACAGATCGTCAATGGATGGAATATTAACTACAGCATCTTTCCAAAAACACTTACCCTGGAGTACATCACTGAGTTCAAATTTCGGAGCTTCCTCGAGGAACCAAGATGAGAGATTGCCCTGGGGATCACAGTCTATCATAAGGGTCTTATGGCCGGACAAAGCTGACTGACAGGCAAGCGTGCCACACACACTTGTCTTTCCGACGCCACCCTTCTGTAAATGAAAAGCAATAGACTTTGACATCAATTTACCCCAGTACTCAGGTATTTTAAATCCAAATTCAGTGAGAATACAAGTACAATTACAGGCTTTTTTAATAATTTTATGCAAAAAAATTAAGGTAAATTATGGCGTAATTTAAGGTTTCGATTACAGTTTAATAGGATAATCACCTAAATATAATAGCAGAGTTATATAA